>CALNAE010000001.1 GCA_937874315.1 uncultured Bifidobacterium sp.
ATGTCCTTGCACCGTTTCTCGGACTCCTCCGTGAAGTCCTCGGGCTTGTCGACGGCCAGGAGACCGTCGCGTTCCGCGACCATGGCCTTCTCGCGTTGGGTGAGAATCGCTGATAGTTTCATTATCACTCCTTGTGATGTGAGTTGTCTTTTTCCAACGCGTTCGAGTGGTGTCGGCGCAGTGGTGGCGGCACCCGAGATGGGTGGCTCCGGCTGCGGACCCGGCTGAAACACGCACAAACGAAAACCCACCTGAATCCGGGTGGGTTGAATATGGGTTCGGACCGTTCAGCGGTCCGTCTTGAGGGTTTCGAGCTGCATGGCGCGTAGCGCGGCGGCGCGATCCGGTTTGTCGGGTTCGGGCTGATCGGGCTGTTCGTCGTGGTCGTTGAGTCGTGTTTTGATCCAGTCGCGCATGTCATCGGGGATGTCACGCACGCGGTCGATCAGTCCGGCGGCCTGCGCCGCGCGGCTCGAGTTGAGTTGCACGCTGGTCGACGGGTTCGCGGGATAGGTGACCACGGACACGTCGAAGAGTCGGACCTCGTCGATCTGCCGTTGCGAATAGTCGGGTGACCACTGGTCCTTCGTTACCTGGAACGCGAAGCTCATCTGGTCGAGGTCGCCGCGTTGCAGCGCGCTGATGACCTCCTGCGCCAGCGGACTGGATTGGTCGAGGTCGGCCTGCATCCACAGTCCCGTCTGCCCTTTTTCCTCGGGATCGTTGTTCGGGTCGGTGACCTCGCGCAGCTGCAATGTGCCGCTCGCCGTGCGGGCCAGCGGCAGACCGTCGTGGTTGACGAGCAGCCGGGTGTCGTCATCTTCCTGCAACGCTTTGGCGAACGCGCCGCGGCTCACCGTTTCCGTGTATTCGCCGTCCCAGTCGCACACGTCGTACGGCACGCCGGTCGTACTCGCGTATCCGCTGATGTGCATGCCGTTCCCGTCGTTCTGCGCGCGCACGTGCAGTGGCATGCTTCGCCGTTCGCGGGGTTCCGCGGCGTAATACTCTTTGCGTAGTTCACTCACTGTCATCCTCCGAATCGGTTGGATCGTTTAATGCGTTCGGACTGGCGGGCGGTGCCGGCGATGAGTTTTTCACGTCCGCAACCGTCTTAGGGGAGTCGGGCGCGACTCCGGCGACAACGTCGGGCCATGGCAACGGCAGCATGCCGTGCGCGGTGGCTCCGAGCACCGCGTTGCCCGCGGCTGTGGGGCCGAATCCCGGCAGGTATGGCACGTCGCCCCAATCCACGGGTGGTTCTCCCCAACCTGCTCGCGCCTCGTTGATTGTTCTTGACCCGTTCGCGATTCTTTCCTTATCGACGGTCGCGTGATCGGTGGGGCTCATCCGGACCAGTTCGGACGTGTCGAACTGGATCGACTGCGTGCCGGGGAACAGCTGCGTGACGGCGTCCTCGAAGCGTTTCAACCATGGTTGTATCGAGTAGGTGAGGAAATCCATTGCCCTTTGTGTGACGTTGCTGTAGGTGACGTTCGAACCGTCGGCGGCACCGCCGACCATTTCCGGCGGCACGCCGAAGATGCGACAGATGCGGCTCACGTTGAGTTTGCGGGTGGCGAGGAACTGGCTTTCCTCGGGGCTGATGGACAGTGGTTTGAAGGCGACTCCGTTGCCGAGCACGATGGGTTCGCGGCCCTGCACGTTGCTCTTGTACCGGTCCTTGATCTCCTTGGCCTGTTCCTGGTTGACGGGCTGCTCGGTGGACAGGATCCCGGTCGGCTGCGGCGCGTCCTTGAAGAATCCTCGCGCGAACGCCTGGATGAGGCTTTCCTCGCTGAACAGGCTGGCCGCGTAGGTGATCGGCGACAGTCCCAGCGACGTGCCCGGCATGCGCATGAACGTCATGTGGAACAGTTGCTCGTCCGGCACGGGTATGCCCTTGCGAAGCCATTGCATGTTGCCGTCGGACACGGTGCAGCTCATCTCGTCGGGGTTGATCGGCACGACGCTTGACGGGTATCCGGACGCGTACGACACGATGCCGAACGCGTTGCCTTTGAGCAGGAGACTGACCATCATCTGGCGTAGCCACGCGCTCATCGACAGGTTCGCCGCGGGCGACTGCACCCAGCGTGACAGCGGCCTGCCCGCGGGCAGGGGTTGGACGACGCCGCCCACCGAGCTCTGTCCTATGACCGGCAGCATGGAGACCGTGTCGGACAGGAGGCGGACGCAGGACCAGACGGTGTCCAATTGCATCGCGTTCGATGCGGTCACCACACCGTACGGGCTCACGCCCGGGAACGGTGGGACGACTGGCTCGGGGAACGGACTCGACCCCGAGCGGCGGTGGAACAGCAGACTCACGACAACCTCCAGTCAACGATCAACATGGCTATTCCCCCGGCGATCCACCACAGTGGCGGCCATATCAGGCCGAACCCGTACACGACCGCCGCCAGACCGATCACGTCGAGCAGCGAGGTGAGAACGTTCACCAGACCATTGACGTGATGTCCCTGCTTCGAGCGCACAGCCAGACGGCCAATGACGCCGCGTATCCGGCTGTGATGTCCGCCGTCTGATCCGATTTGACCCATAGGAACGCCGCCTCTCCAACCGTTTTCTTTCTGAGTCGCATGACCGATTCGGTCATGTCGTCCTGTCCGATATGGCACAACGTGCCGCGGGCCGCCAGATCGTAGAATCTTCCGCAGGCGGCGATCATGTCCCTGCGTGCGATGCGGGTCACGCGGACGCCGGCCGATTCGAGGTCGGGGATGCAGCTTTCCGCCGCGCCGCCCGCCGCGAAACCGAACGTCGCATTGGGATACCGGCGTGAGATCGCGGTCATGCGACCGGTCAGCCACTCGGTACCGGGACGATGATCGATCACGCCGCCCGCGCCAGTGAGCTCGACGCGGATCCGACCAGCCATGTCGCTCGCGGCGACGATGGAAGCGCAATCCCGTGCCGGGCTCACATCGAACGCGAACACCGGCAGCGTGGGCGGTTTCGCATGATCCACCAAAAGTCCATCCCACATCGCCTGATTGATGGGACTTTCTCCCTTAGCCTCATCCCACCAACCCAGACATTCGCGCATGAACTCGTCGGGGCTCATGGAGTTGCGAAGCAGTCGTATCGGCTCCATCGACGGATCCTTGCGGGCCGTCACGGGGCAGGCCATGCGCCACAGATCGATGTCGTCCAGTGCGCAGCCGGGAGTGCCCGGCGCATGCTGGCAGCCGACCTGGGCGCATTGCTTTCTTGGCGCGCACCATTCGCTGTACGCCAGATGCCGGTCACCGCCGTCGCGGCCGCGATCACGGACGGATCGGAGCACATAGCTTTTCGCCATGCCCGCCGATGACGCGTATAACACCTGCGGGTCACGCACGGAGATCAGCGTGGGGAACAGCGCGCCGACCTGTCCGGGTTGCAACGCGTACGCCTCGTCGAGTATCACGCGGTTCGCTGTGAGTCCGCGGCCGCCATCGCTCGACCTCGCCTTGAACAGGAGCCGCGAACCGTCCATCATGCGTATCTCGTTCTTGCCGGCGGCGACGATGATCTTCTCGACGCGCCGTGACAGGTCGTGCGAACTGTCGATCAACGCGATCAGGTCGTTCTGCGCCTCGGTGGCCGTGTCGAACTTCTGCGCGCTCCAAATGGTCAGCGGTTCCCGCAGCACGTACAGGAACCCGAGCGCCGCCAGCTTCAGGAAGCCGGTCTTCATCTGCTGCCGGGCGCACACGACGCCCATCTCGAACGCCGCAGAACGATCACTGTGATCCGGATCCACGGCGAACAGGTCATTCAGCAGCAGCTGCTGCTCCGGGTAGGGAGTGAAGTGCGCGAGCGCGCCGAGTTCTCCGACCGCTGGTCCGAGTGTGGTCGTGTAGCGTGGTGCGGCGTGCCAGTCAGGTTTCCTCGCCTTCCCTGAGTTGTCTGGCATGTTCGATCACCTCGTCGACGGCGTCGTCGTGCTTTTTCGAGAGCGCTTCGAGTTTTTCCATGAGCGCCGTGAGTTGTCTGGATAGTGCCGCCTTGGCCGCTCCCGTGTCCGGTTTGTCCATCGCTTCGGCGAGCGCGATGGCTTCGGCGGCGCGCCAGTGGTCGGATAGGCCGTATTGTGCTATCTGTCGGGTTATGACGTTTTTGAGTGTTTTGTCGACGGTTTCATCGGGTTGTTCGTCGTTTTCCGTCGGTTTCCGGTCGTTTTCCATGTTTTTCGCGGTCTGACGTCCGGTTTTGCGGCGTTTTCGTCGTGCGGCGGCCCTACATGCGTCGGAATCATATATCGCGTTCGCCCGTTTCGGTTTGAACGTCCTTCCGCAGTATGCACATTCGCGTTCGGCGCGCTGGAATCGTTGCATGCGCCCCTCCGAACTCCATGGCCGCCCTCCCACGGCGATAACCGGTTACAAAAATTTCGAGGAAAAATAAACGACATGGCTGGTCGGGTGGTAGGGCCCGACTCTTAAAAAAGCGGGGCTCTGGGTTTGCCTTGTCCGGTCGCGCCGGTCATGCCCAGTCCTGTGTGGTCGGATTGCTGCGATGTTCGGAGTGCGCCTGGCGGTGTTGGTGTTGTCGTATCTTCTTGTACGCCCCAGCGGAGCGGTTGCAGTGGGCGTGCGCCGGTCCCAAGTACCCAGTCCTGTCGTCGGTATGGTCGAGGTCCCATGCCTGTCCGGGGAGCACCGGGTATCCACATCGGCTGCATGGCGGCATCCAGTTGTTGCGGATGCGTTGCGCCCACATGCGTCTCAAACGTCTATGGTCGGATCCGTACCCGCCGATATCGTCCGTCATATATCACGTCCCGATTGGGTGAGTTA
>CALNAE010000002.1 GCA_937874315.1 uncultured Bifidobacterium sp.
CAGGGGTAACGGAGTCGTAATACACTCGGGGAGTATGACTGCTTCCTTCGATGACCATCGGCGCACCGGTATGACGGCAGGCACATCAACGGACGTCTCGCTTATGGACTTAACTTCGACGGATGACGCGTCAAGTGATGTCGATTCAACTGACGTTGCCGCACATTCCGAGACGCGTGCGGCGCTCGCGGCATTGCACCGGTATTTCGGCTACGACTCGTTCCGTGTGGGGCAGGCGGATGTGGTGTCGGCGATGCTCTCCGGGCGGG
Organism: uncultured Bifidobacterium sp.; assembly: GCA_937874315.1. Lineage (GTDB taxonomy): Bacteria > Actinomycetota > Actinomycetes > Actinomycetales > Bifidobacteriaceae > Bifidobacterium. Next base: position 270 of record CALNAE010000002.1, read on the forward strand.
ACGTGCTGGCGGTGATGCCTACGGGCGCCGGAAAATCCGTGTGCTATCAGATTCCGGCCACGCTGCTGCCGGGGCTGACCATCGTCATTTCGCCGCTCATCTCGTTGATGCGCGATCAGGTGGATGCGCTGAACGACGCGGGCATCGCCGCCGCCTTCATCAACACCACGCAGACGCCCGACGAGCAGGACATGGTGCTCGCCCAGGCCGCCGCCGGTCAGGTTCGGCTGCTCTACGTGGCGCCGGAACGGCTTGGTGCGGGGCGTTTTCGTTCCTTCACAGCCCGGGTGCCGATCTCGCTGGTCACGGTGGACGAAGCGCACTGCGTCTCCCAGTGGGGCCAGGATTTCCGCTCGTCATATCTCGGCATTGGCGATTTCATCGAATCACTGCCCGCGCGACCCATCGTCGCCGCATTCACCGCGACGGCCACCGAGCGCGTGCGTCGTGACATCGTTGCGTTGCTGGGATTGCGCGATCCGGCCGTCACCGTCACGGGTTTCGATCGCCCCAACCTGTTCTTCGACGTCATCAATCTGCCCACCTCGCGCAAGAACGCGTGGATCGTGGATTTTGCGCGCCGGCATGCCGACGAATCCGGGATCGTCTACTGCGCCACTCGCAAGGAAACCGAGGCGCTGGCCGATATCCTGCAACGGCAGGGCATCGCTGCAGCGGCGTATCACGGCGGTATGGATGCGGCGTCGCGCAGCCGGGCGCAGCGCGATTTCGTCACGGACGCGGTGAGCGTGATCGTGGCCACGAACGCCTTCGGCATGGGCATCGACAAGTCGAACGTACGCTACGTCATTCACCACAACATGCCCGAAAGCATCGAGGCTTACTATCAGGAGGCGGGCCGCGCCGGACGGGACGGCGAGCCCTCGCGCTGCACCCTGCTGTGGAACGACAGCGACATCGTGACCCGTCGGCGGCTGCTCGATATGAGCGGGGAGAACGAGCGGCTCGACGCCGAGGAGCAGGCCGCGGTACGCATGAGGCGGCGCGGACTGCTCAACACCATGATCGGCTACTGCCGCACCACCAGCTGTCTGCACGCCTATATGACCCGCTATTTCGCCGATCCGGCGAACAGGGAAGAAACGAGCGCGGAACTGACCGGTGGGATGGATGGTGGGTCGGACGACGTACCGACCGGTGGGACGGATGGTGGATCGATCGATGGGCCGGACGGCGTACCGACCCGTGAACCGGACGGTGGACCGACTCATGGGCCGACCGATGGCGGGAAGAGCGCGGAGGGTGACGCACCCGTCAACTGCGGCAACTGCTCGAACTGCCTGAGCACCTTCACCGCCATCGACGTGACCGACATCGCGCGGGCCGTGAGCCGTTGCGTGCATGATCTGCATCAGGGATTCGGCTCCGGCAAGGTCGTGGCGGTGCTGCGCGGCTCGCGTGCCCAGGATTTGCTGGAACGCCATCTCGACCGCTGCCCCAGCTATGGGGCGCTCGAGCAGGTCTCGCAGGCCTCGATTCGTGACGTGCTCAACCAGATGGCCACCGACGGTTTCCTCGCCATATCCGAAGGGCGCATGCCGATCGTCGGATTCGGGCCGAGAGCCGCGCAGACCGCTCGGCCTGATTTCCATTACGAGATGAAGCGTATCGAAAGACGGACATCGCGTCGTGCCCCGGCCGGTTTTGGCGATGGAACCGTATCGACAGGTCGCGCGTTCGGCGATATGACCGAAGGAGCGGCGACGCGCGGCGCAGAGACGAACGACGGCATGGCGAACGGCAGTGTGGCGAGTTATGGTGTGGTGAATGTCGGTGCGGCGAATGACGAGGACGAGGCGTTGTTCGAGCGATTGCGCGACGTGCGCCGGCAGATCGCGCATGAGCTCGGCAAGCCGCCATACATCGTCTTCTCCGACCGGACGCTGCGCGATATGACGCGCATTCGACCCGTGACCAACGCCCAGTTCCTGGCGGTCAACGGGGTAGGGGAACGCAAGCTCGATCAGTATGGGCAGCGTTTCATGGATGCGATCAGGACGCAATAAGCGGTCACGGTTGCATCCGCGACGGCGATGGAACCTGCGTAGTCGATGGAACCTGCAACCTACGGAACTCGTGCAACTGACGGGTCCCGATGCCGTGGTCAGCCGGCGACGGTGAGCGCAGAAGTAGGGATTAGCTGCCGGGTCGCGATGCGTGAGTCGGCAGGAGGCAAATCGTAAGACGATGTCCGGCTACACCCGAACGCGTCGCCCTACACCGATGCGAGTCTGAGGCAAGCCGTGAGACGATTCCCAGTTACACGGCCGGTGGCCGCGCTACTGTATAGCATGGCACGGGCTTGTTGGCGCAGGCTTGTTCAACCTTACGAATGGAGAATATCATGGCAGAAAAACCACAGCCGGAGAGCTTCCAACTCGATCACACCAAGGTCAAGGCGCCGTATGTTCGATTCATCGATACCGAACACGGCCCGAACGGCGACGTGATCTCCAACTATGATCTGCGGCTCGTCCAACCGAATGCAAACGCGATTCCGACCGGCGGACTGCACACCATCGAACATATGCTCGCCGTACTCATGCGTGAACGCATCACCGGATACATCGACTGCTCGCCTTTCGGCTGCCGCACCGGATTCCACCTGCTCACCTGGGGTGAGCACAGCACCGAAGAGGTTGCCAAGGCGCTCAAGGAATCGCTCGAATTCATCGCCAATGAGGCGACCTGGGATGATGTGCCGGCCACCACGATCGAAAGTTGCGGCAACTACCGCGACCACAGCCTGTTCACCGCGAAGCAATGGTCGCGCGACATTCTGGCCGAGGGCATCAGCTCCGACCCCTTCGTGCGCAAAACCGTGTGAAACTGGCCGATTGGCTGAACTGGCTTCATGGGCTTAACTGCCCCGTAACCGCCGACCATCAAATCAACCATTGAACAGGTAAGAGTGAACACCTTCGAACACGCAACCACGACATATATCACCACACTGAGCAGGGGAGGCGCGGATCGTCGCATCCGCGTCGCCACCGTCGACGATTTCGCGCAAATGCGACGCAATTATGCGCATGCCCGCAGATTGATGGCGTCCAATGGCAATCCCACCCAGTGGGGACACACGTTCCCGCTCGATCAGGTGGTCCGACGCGACATCGACGCCGGACGCTCCAGAGTGCTCGTCGACCATGCGGGGCCCGAGGGCGACGAACGCATCCTTGCGCAATTCTCCGTCTGCACGGGTGTGGACCCGACGTATGTGAATATCGACGGAGCATGGCTGGATGACGACGACTATGTCGCCATCCATCGCATCGCGGCCTCGGGCCTCGCGCACGGCGTCGCCCACGACTGCCTGGAGTGGACCGTGCGGCAGTACGGCAACGTGCGCATCGACACGCATCCGAACAACCGCGCCATGCAGCATGTCATCACGCGTTCAGGATTCGTGCCGTGCGGACGCATCACCCTGCTGGATCGCGAGACCGACCTGATCCGGCTCGCCTATCAACGTCATGATGGCGAGACACAATAGGGCGCATGAATACCTCAGCAACGGCATGGCCGTTCTCTTCGTCGCAGGGTGAATCGAATTACGAGGCGGCGTTGCGGCGTTACCCGGGTCAGGCGATCGTCGATCTGGCGGCGATGCGAGACAATATGCGCCATCTGGTCGAGGTCGTCGGAGGGCCGCGATCATCGACCGCCGTCATGGGGGTGGTGAAGGCCGACGCCTACGGGCACGGGCTTATCCCGTCGGCCCTGGCGGCCCTGGCGGGTGGCGCGACTTGGCTTGGCACCGCGCAGTCGCATGAGGCGCTCGCCCTACGTAAGGCGGGAATCGGTCCGGATCGTTGCCACATTCTCACGTGGGTATACAACGGCACGAAAGCGCCGTTCGATGAACTCATCACCAATGACATCGATGTTTCGTTGGGTTCGCTGGCCGGCATCGACGCCGTGGCGGCGGCGGCCAGAACACTGGGCAAGACTGCGCGGGTGCATGTCAAGGTGGACACCGGGTTCGGACGTAACGGCTTCACCGAGGAAGGCTTCGGCGCGGCGCTGGGCAAGCTCGTGCCCCTGGCCAAGGAAGGCGTGCTGCATATCGTGGGGCAGTGGAGCCATCTGGCGGTGGCAGACGCGCCCAACGTGCCGGAATTCGTCGCGTCGACCGACCGGCAGATCGAACACTTCAACACATTCACCGCTCGCATGGAACAGGCGGGCATCGCCCCGGAGATCAGGCACTTGGCCAACACGGCCGCCACGCTGACGCGCCCGGCCATCCACTTTGAACTCACTCGCCCCGGCATCGCGCTCTACGGTTACGAGGCGGACCAGGCGATGGGCGAACCGGCCGACTTCCAGCTCACCCCCGCGATGACGTTGCAGGCGCAGCTGGCCACCGTCAAGCACGTGACCGCCGGTCACGGCATCTCCTATGGCCGCACCTACCTGACCGACGAGGCGACCAGCACCGCGATTGTGCCGTTGGGGTACGCCGATGGCATCCACCGTTCCGCGTCGGGATTCGACGCCGTCGGTGCCAGACACACCGACAAGGAGGGCGGACCTGTTCGTGTGATGACCGCGCAGGGGACGAAGGTGTTCCACGTCTCCGGTCGGGTGTGCATGGACCAGTTCATCCTCGATCTGCATGGCGATGCCGAACGGCTGGGTGTCCATGAAGGCGATACGGTCAGGCTATTCGGTCCCGGTCGCGGCGAGCGCTGTGGCGAGCCCACGGCCGACGATTGGGCACGGACGGCGGACACCATCAGCTATGAGATCTTCACCTGTCTGCGCAATCGGATCCCTCGGCTGTATTTACATGCCCAAGACGTGTTGTCCCCGGCCGATCTGGCGTTGCTCGATCCCACCTCGCTGCTGTGATTGTGATGTGCTGGTGCTGGTGAAGGTGCAGGTGCAGGTGACTGCGTGGCCTGCACGCTCGAGGGCGGATTGGATGGTGGCCGGCGCGAGTCAACCGGGCGGCAGGCACGGCCCGTGCACCCGAGGAGCGGGTGCAAGACCTGGGCCTTCGACCACAGGGCTATTCTGGTGGCTAAGTCGGGCCGGCGCATGGCTATAGTTGGGGGCGAACGGCGCTGTCATGAGCTGTCATGATAGGCATGACATACAGGATAGGATATAGGGCGTTTCCTCGAAAGGGCTGCGATGACCACCAGAACGAACGGTGAGGTGCTGACGAGCGAGGGCTATGTCGCCGCCGACGAGGAGCGCTGGGTGCCTGAACCGCCGAAATCGAGTTCTCGCACGGCATTCGAGCGGGACCGTGCGCGCCTTATCCACTCCTCGGCCTTGCGTCGGCTGGGTGCCAAAAGCCAGATATTGGTGGCCGGCACCGACGACTTCGCTCGGACCCGTCTCACCCACACGCTTGAGGTCGCGCAGATCGGCCGGCAGATCGGCATGATGCTCGGTTGCGATCCCGATGTCGTGGATTGCGCATGCTTGGCGCACGATCTGGGTCATCCGCCGTTCGGCCACAATGGGGAGAAGGCCCTCTCGGATATCGCCAAGGACATCGGTGGCTTCGAGGGCAATGCGCAGACCCTGCGCTTGCTGACGCGGCTCGAGCCCAAGATCTTCCGTGCCGATGGCAGGCCGGCCGGGGTCAATCTCACGCGGGCGTCGCTGGATGCCGCGGTGAAATATCCGTGGACCTTGGCCGAAGCGGCGCAGCATCCGAAGGGGGAGCGCACCGCGAAATTCTGCGTGTATCCCGATGACGAGGACGTCTTTCGCTGGTTGAAAGAGGGCGCGCCGAAGGCGACGAAGCCCATGGAATGCCAGGTGATGGATCTGTCGGATGACATCGCCTACAGCGTGCATGACGTCGAGGACGCCATAGCAACCGACGCCTTCAACCCGATTGTGTTGGAGGATGCCCACGTCGTCGACGAGATGATTACGCAGACACGGGAGTGGTATGGCGCGAAATGGGACCCGGATGAACTACTCGCGGCGTTTCAGCGTCTGTGGCACGATCAATTGTTCCCCAGTCATTTCAACGGCTCCCGTCGTTCGTTGGCGCAGCTTAAGAACATCACCAGCGCGTTGATCGGCCGTTTCGCCGGTTCCGTGGAGTCGGCCACCCGCGAACGTTATGGTGCCGGTCCGCTGACCCGCTACAGCGCATCCGTCGTTATTCCGGACCGCACCGCCTACGAAATCGTGGCGCTGAAGGGCATAGCGGTGTACTTCGTCATGGCCCCGCGCGAACGGGCGCCCATGCATCGGCAGGAGCTCAAAGTCGTCGGAGATCTCATCGACGTGTTGATGAGAGATGCGCCGAATGCCAGCGACGCCTTGGAACCCGTGTTCCTCGATGACTGGAATGAAGCCACCAATGACGACGAGCGGCTTCGGGTGGCGGTCGATCAAGTCGCCAGTCTTACGGACAACTCGGCGCTGACGTTGCATGAGATTCTGTGCTGACACGCATGGGTCTATTAGCCTGTGAGGTATGGTGATTGCTATGGCTGGGATGATTCTCAAAGAAGACGTGGAAAAAGTACGTGCGACGGCCGATCTGTACGACATCGTGTCGGCCACGGTCACGTTGAGGCCATCTGGAACCGGCACCTATATGGGTCTGTGCCCCTTCCACGACGAGAAAACGCCAAGCTTCTCCGTACGGCCGTCCTTGGGCGTGTGGCATTGCTTCGGCTGCGGTCTGGGCGGTGACGTCTTCGGCTTCGTGGAGCACCAGGAGAACATCGACTTTCGAGAAGCGGTCGAACTGCTTGCCGACCGGTATCATATCGAGCTGCGATACGAGGAAGGCAACGCGCGCGATGAGCACAAGGGTTCCAAGCGATCGCGCCTGCTGGAGGCCAACGAGGAGGCGCAGCGATTCTTCGTCGCGCAGATCATGACCAAGGAGGCGCTCGCCGCGCGCAAGCTCTTGGGCGGTCGCAATTTCAGCCAGGCCGATTGCGAACGGTTCGGATGCGGCTTTGCCCCGCAGGGCTGGGACAATCTGGTGCGGTATCTGGCGGGCAAAGGCTTCACGCAGCAGGAGATGCTCGATGCCGGTCTGGCCAGGCAGGGGCAGCGCGGCATCTACGACTATTTCCGAGGTAGGGCAACCTGGCCGATTCGCGATTCCACCGGCCGTACTCTTGGTTTTGGCGCGCGCAAATTGTATGACGACGACACCATCGCCGCGAAGTACATCAACACGCCCGACACGCAGTTGTACCGGAAAACCCAGGCGTTGTATGGCATTGATCTGGCGAAGTCCGCCATCGTCTCCAAGCGTCGGGCCGTGATCGTCGAGGGGTACACCGATGTCATGGCCTGTCATCTCGCCGGTATCGACACCGCGGTGGCCACCTGCGGCACGGCCTTCGGCGCCGAACACGCCAAAATCGTGCGGCGGTTGATTTCCGACGATTCCCTCGGGGCCGTACAGCTGGTGGGGCCACTCAAAGTCGAGGGCCAGCCCCTCAGCTCACGCATCGTATTCACCTTCGATGGCGATGCCGCAGGGCAGAAGGCGGCGCTCCACGCGTTTTCCCTGGACTCCGCCTTCCTGACCCAGACCTTCGTGGCGGTGGCCGACGACAATCTCGATCCGTGCGACCTACGAATCCAGCGTGGTGACGAGGCGGTGCAGTCGCTGATCGAACATGCCAAGCCGCTGTACGATTTCGTGATCGACACGGCCATCGGGCGTTTCGACACGTCCTTCACCACCGGTCAGATGGGTGCGATCAAGGCCGCCGCACCGCTGATCGCGCAGATCCGCGACCGTTCGTTGCTGGACATCTATACGCGCAAGGCCACGCGACGTATCGGGGTCGATCTCGATCTGGTGCGGCGCGAGGTCGAACGGGCACGCAGAACGCTGCATATCCGTGACGAGGATGCTTATGCGCAACGCCGGCGTTTTGCCCCCGACAACGCCGGCGGGTTCGAAGGTCGCGAGCGCGGCGGCAACCCATACGCGAACCCGGCCAAGCGCAAGGCCTTGGAGCGTCAGGATGTAAGCGGTCAGACCTACTACCATATCGACGATGCGGTGTTCATCTGCGAACAACAGTTCATGGCCACGCTGATTCAGATTCCGTTGGCCATCGATTCGGGTTGGTTCGGGCAACTGACCCTGACCAATTTCATGACCCCCGTATTCCGTTCGTTATTCCAGGCGGTGGCCGCTGCGGGGGGGTTGCCGCAGCCCGACACGCCGCAAGGACTGTGGATGCACAATCTGAGCAAGGCGGGCGGGCCCATGCTCGAGCAGGTCATCAATGAGTTGGCGGTGATGCCGCTGCCGCTGCCAGCCGCCGATGCCGACGGCCCGAACCGGAATGCCGCGACCGACGATTCCGGTGCGGCTCCGAGCCTTCGCAGGCCCAATGACGCCGAGGCTCAATACGCGTCGCAGCTTCTGGCTCGGCTGCTCGATATCGGTTTCATGCGTCGCATCGGCGCGGCCCGGCGCAGAATGACCCAGCTGAGCGATGGCCAGGAGAAAATCGCCCTGCTTGGCAACATCACGAAACTGGAAACGGCGCGTAAGGATCTGCAGGACCACGTCTACGGCAACACCGTCGGCTGAATGAGCCCCCTCGTCGTGATCGATTCGTACAATATGGATGTTTTCTCGGGGCTGACGGTTTGCTGCCTTAAGGTGTGGAACTCATTGATACGGTGGTGTATTTGCGGTGCTTGGAGGCATGCATGCGACGGTGGCTTCGCACCCT
>CALNAE010000003.1 GCA_937874315.1 uncultured Bifidobacterium sp.
CAACTCAATACACCTCAGTACATCAGCGTCGCCAACCGGCGGCGTGCCTGACGCAGACGCTCATCGGTGGGCTCGGGAATGGTGAAATACTCGAGCAACCTCCCACGAACCGGATCGATCTGATCACGATGGCCGGCAGCGAGGTAATCCAGCAGGCGCCCGAACGCATCGCTGATCTGGCCGCCGATCATATCCACGTCGGCCACGGCCAGCTGCGCGTCGACGTCATCGGGGTGGGCCGCTGCGTTCGCGCGCACCACGCGCACGTCGGCATCTCCAGAACGCGCCAGCAGAAGCGCCTTGGAACGTTCACGAGCGGCAAGCGTGTCATTGGGGTTCGCCTCCAATACCTGCCCGTATGCTGCGGCGGCACCGGCATAATCGCCGGCCTTGCTCAGCCGCTCGGCCTCGGCGTGTTCCGCGGGGGTCTGGGACTCGCCGGAACCCGCACCACCCGTCGAGTCCGCATCAGCGTCCTCATCCGGATTGCCGGAATACGGAGCGGTTCCCGTTACGCCGGATTTCTGCGCGAGTGCGATCAGCCGAGGAATCAACTGTTCGATGATCTGCTTGAGTTCGTCCTCGGTCGGCAGCACATCGATAACCGGCATCGGACGCCCGCCGATCAAGCCGAATATCGCGGGCGCGCTCTGCACCTGCAATGCCTGCGCGATAGACGGATTGCTCGACACATCGATGCGCGCCAGCTGGATCTTGCCCTTGAGCGTATTGACCGCATCGCCAAGCCGCCGCGCCATGTCGAACAGACGGTCATCGGTAGGCGTCCACAGCAGCAGCAGGATCGGGAACGTCGTGGATGTCTGCACCATCGCCTGGAACGTGTTTTCCGTCGTATCGATGACGTACCCGTTGGCCTTCGGCGCGCCGCCGGTCTGCCCCGGTTGAGCCTTGACCTGGTGTTTGAGCGATTCGAGATCCACGGCCCCCGCAAGGGACACACCGGGATTCACCTGTTGATTGTCTGCCATCATGCCTCCGTATTATTCATATATCACCGTCAACGCTACTCGTTCCGGATCGATTTCACTCGACGACAATCGCGTCTCGTCACAGCGTCTCGCCGTAACACCTCGCCACAGCGCCTCGCTATAGTGCTTCCACCTTCACGGGCTGCCACTCGGCGCCGACCGCGGTGATCGGCTGCTTGTCTTTTGCGGGCGGAATGTACAAAGCGACGACATTGACATAGGTGACCTTCATCGTGCTGGTCGCCTTGCCGTTGCCAAACAGCGCCTTCTCCGCATCCGATGCGGGCTGCGATTCGCGTCCCTCTCCTGCGGCGCGGGTCCATACCGAGTCGATGCTGGCGACGACCAGGTCGCCCCCATCCGCCGAACGCATCACGCTGATGGCGCCGCTGGACGGCGTGAACACCTGTTGTTGGGTCCCCTTGTTGCGCTCCATGCCCTGTTGAACCGTCGCGGTCAGCTGCGACAGATCCTGCCGGAAGTAATCATCGGCGAAGTTGGAGGCGTATTTACTCGAAGAGCCGTTCTGCAGCACATCCGCATACTGCCGTACCGCCTCCTGAGGCGTGGCGACGAGCCCGCTGTCGTCGCTTTCCCCGATTTGCGAGCCGATGGTCGCGATGGCGAACTTCGGCAGCTTGGCTCCCTGGAACAGTCGCGCGACCGCCCACAGTTTGTAATTACTGCGTGCGCTGTCCTGTTTGAGGACCAGCAGGCGCTTGGATTGCTGGTCCTGCGTCGTCGTCGTGATCGTATACACCAACCGAGGCCAGCCCGAGTTTGTAGGTATGACCGTCTGGGTCATATCCGAAGGGATATCGGTTTTGGCATCCAGCTTTCCGGTAGCCTTCGCAATCGCGAGCTCGCTGGTCCGGATGGCCAAGGCCGGCCCCGTCATGCGCTGGTCCAGACCGTCGGTGTTCTTCGTGTCGTTCGCCTTGTTGACAACGGCCAGAATCTCCTTGCGGATCGTCTTCTCCTGCGCTTTGGTCAGGTCCGGTGCCTGGGAACTGGAGGTGTTCGACTGCACCACCGGCACCTGCCCCTGGCAGGCGGAGAGACCGACCATCAGCGTCAGCGCCAGGACCGCCGCGACCGCCGTCATACCACGTCGCATCATCGCTGATCTCCTTCCTCGCCCGCTCCTGTCCGATCGGTTGCCGTATCTGCTCGTTGCGTTGATCTGCTTTCCTCCGTTGACTCGTTCTGCTCCGTCGACTTGTTCGCATCGGCCGAAGTATCCGATTGATCGGTCATTTCCTTCGACAACCTCGCGAAGTACGCTTGCAATTCTTCGGATGAAATAACCGTGGTCGGTTCATCCGTGTCCGCAGACGCCTGCCGGGCCGGCGCAGTGGATTGCGCCTCGACCGTCGGCAGCGTAACGGACGAAGAAGAAGATGCTGGCGACGACGAGGCGTTCGACGCGTCACCGTCTTGCATATCGGCGACGAGATTGCGCTCCGCGGAATCGACGATCACCGGCCCTGTCGGCGATGTCTGAGCGCCCTGCCCCGCGGCTTCCTGCGTGACGTCGAAGGCGTTCCCCGTCTTCTTCGCCGGACGGTTGACATGTCGTTTATGACGTGAGCCCGCCTGAGGCTTGATCTTCATCGCCGAGGTCAGCCCACGGATGCTTCCGGTGAAGGCCTGCGCGATGGCGACCTCCTCACCAACCTCGGTCGGTTTGCTGCTCACGAAGCGCTTACGACGCTTATGGGAGGGCATGGCGAATACCGATGCGGCCAGCACGGTGAGCACCACCAACAGCGCCCCGATGAAGTAGAGCGGTGCAGCGAAATCGGGGGTCTTCTGCCGCGTAGCAACCATGGTGACCGTCGCCTTTCCTGGATTCGCGCCCAGATCGATCAGCGCCACGTCGGTGTTCTCTCCGGATTGTGCACGAATGCTCGCCGATGACGCACCACATTTCACGCTCGACCACATGTCGGATTTCTCCGTCGACACCGCGTCATCACCCGAGGCCTTCGTACCTTGGGCCTGCATGGATTCGGTCGATATGGTGGTCCAATCGCTCAGACCGGTAAGTCGGGTGTACGAGTGCCCCGCGATCCAGCCGGATACGTCTTTCGCCGTTCCCAGCGCGACGCAGACCTGACTTGCCTCGGACGTGGTGACCTGCAACTGCGCCCGATCGTCGATAAGCTGCAGCACCCCTGGATCCGTGACGATATAACGCGATCCGCTGACATTGGCAAAGGCGTTCACATGAGCGCTGGGCTTCCAGATGGTCGCGTTGAGCGCGCCAAGTATGATGGCCGTGATCGCCAACAACCCGAGGATGGGCGCAACGATGCCGCGCATGATGGTGGCATGACGCGATGGCCGTGGACTGCTGTCCGGCTCTTTAAGCTGTTCCTGTGCAAAAGTCATAACACTGTTATTCTACAGGCAGTTCATAGCGATTGCTGAACGATGCGAAATCAGGGTGCGACGCTAGTGTGGTGGGCATGCATAGTATCTCTACGAAACCAGCCTTCCCCAAGGCGCTGGCCGCAATCTCTTCGCTCGTGTTATGTCTTACGCTGGGGGCGTGCGGTAGCTCGAGCTCATCGTCGCAATCGTCGAGCTCGTCTTCGAGCGGCTCATCAAGCGCATCCTCGTCGTCCACCGCATCCGGCATGCAGCAGATAGCCGGCGTCACCGCCACAGGCACGCTCGGCAAAAAACCCACGATCGCCTTCCACCACCCGATGACCGTGCAGAACAACACCTATGCGATATTGCAGAAAGGCAACGGCGCCGCGGTCAACAACGGCGACCGTGTCTGCGCTCAGGGCATCGCGCTCAATGCCAAGGACGGCACCGAGCTCATGAGCACATGGGAGAAGAACACGCCCGACTGCTCGCTGGATTTGGAGGCGAATTCAACGAACAGCGCCTACTACCAAGTCATCAAAGGCCAGCGTCTCAACACGACGATCGCCTTCGGAGTCAATGATTCCAACAGCTCGGGAACCTCCTATATCATGGCGCTCACCCTGGTCTCCAAGTCGAAGGCGCTGACGCGCGCCGAGGGCACCAAGGTCTCGGACGTTCCCTCCGATCTGCCTAAGGTGACGCTGGCCTCAAACGGCAAGCCATCCATCGACCTCAACGGTTACAAACCGACCGGACAGCTTGTCTCGCAGACCCTGATCAAGGGCAGCGGCGGCGCGGTGAAGAGCACCCAGACCGTTCAGGTCAAGTACACCGGATGGACCCTGGACACCTCCGGCAAGCTGTTCCAGTTCGATTCCTCATGGACCAAAGATCAGTCGACGAGTTTCTCCCTGGATTCCGTGGTCACCGGATGGAAGACGGGATTGACCGGTCAGACCATCGGATCGCAGGTGCTGCTTGTCATTCCCCCCTCGGACGGTTACGGCAGCAAGGTCAGCGGCAAGATCCCAGCGAATTCGACCCTGTATTTCGTCGTCGATATCCTCTACGCATCCTGACGCCCTCCACAGTGCCGTCCGGGTGCAAGCTCGGCGGGCCGAGTCGATTCGTCATCGACGTTTGCATAGGTGTCGTCCGGCCGCCGATGCAAGCCTAGTGGGCTGAGCCGGGCGCATGCCGGTCGATTTACACGCCAGTCAGGCACCGGTGGCGGCGGATCTCAGAACAGTCTGAGGCTGCCGTCATCGGTGCCTTTCATATCCTCATAGTCGAGAATCAGACATTCGAATCCACGGTCCTGGGCCAACGTCCTGGCCTGAGCCGTGATGGTCTGCGCGGCGAAGATGCCACGGACCGGGCTGATCAGCGGATCTCGATTCAGCAGTTTGCAATATCGCGTGAGTTGTTCGACACCGTCGATGCCGCCGTGCCTTTTGATTTCGATGGCGACATGGTTGCCCTCAGCGTCCACTGCCATGATATCGACGGGTCCGATGGGCGTTGGATATTCGCGGCTGACCAGCCGGGCACCCGAACCAATGCGCTCGATCTGTTTGGCGAGATAGTGCTGAAGATGGTCCTCGACACCGTCCTTCGACAGTCCCGGATCGATGCCCAGATCGAAGGTCTCATCGCTGAAGATCCGGTAGATCTCGATCTCAAGGATGTCATCGGATTTATCGGCGGCTACCCGAAGCACTCTTACCGGCGCCGGATCGGTACGATCGGTACGATCGGTTTCGTCAGGAGCGATCTCTTTGATGGTGCACGGCGCCGCCATCCAATTCAGCGGTTTGTATGACCCGAGCTCCGAAAAGATCAATACGCTCTGATCGGCCTTGATCAGCAGCACGCGGCGGGCCGAGGGAAGTGAGGCCTGGAGTCGTCCGGAATATTGAGCCGAGCAGTCTGCGACGATGATATGCACGGCATCCCACTGTAGCAAGACAACCTTGCCGGCGCCACCCTGCTACCCATGCCGCCGAGGCTCTGGCACCGTCACGTGGTGCTTCGTGTGCCGTCACACCCGCATACGACCCGCATACGACCCGCATACGACCCGCATGCCCTCTACGCCTTCCGTATGCGTCCCGCATATGTCGAAACGCATACTGCACCGAATCCGAATCGCTGCGGTCGGCACCGCAAACGGCAAAGACGACAAAGGCGGCAACTTAACGTTGCCGCCCATATCAAT
>CALNAE010000004.1 GCA_937874315.1 uncultured Bifidobacterium sp.
CGCGGCCAGATCCTCCGCGTACTTTCGACGCGCCACGAGCTCGGCTGGCGTGAATATGACCTGCGGGTCCGCGAGGCCGAACAGCTGTGGGTTGGCGGCCTTCGCCTGCTTCTCGGACAAAAACCTGTAGCCGGGCTTGGGTTGCTCGTTGCCCGCATCATCGTGGACGGTCAGATACTGTGTGGCGTGTTCGTCGGTTACCGCGAGCACTCCGCCCGCCGCGTTTTGAACGTATTTCATGTGTGCCTTTCAAAAATGAATACGCGTCGCGGGGTTTGATGGCCGGCCGCGACGCGCGAACAAATCGAACCATTCGGATAATCCGAATGGTTCAGTGGGTTAGGAGAGGACGACGAACGCCTTCTCGTCACGGAGCTTGGCGACGCCGTACAGGCAGTCGAGGGTGACCTGCACGCCCAGCGAATCCTTGTCGTAGCCCATCGTGGAGCGGAGGATCAGGCCGGACACGGGGTCCTGTACGACGGCCTGGACGACGCCCATGCCGGGGTTGGCCATGGGCAGGCTGCGGGACGCGAACACGATGGCGCCGGGGTCGAACGCCAGATTGTTGGTCGCGTTCGGCGTGCCGGTGACGACCGGTACGAGCTGGCTGACATGCAGGGTCAGGCCGTAGATGTTCGCGCCGATGATGCCGTTGGTGATGTCGTGACGCTGGTTTTCGTTGAATGCGAAGAACGTCTGCAACGCGGTGTCGCCGACGAGCGCGCTCTCGTCCTTGGTTGAAAGGAGCAGATGTCGGTTGCCCTGGTCGATCTTGTTGTCGTCGAACTTCTTGGCGATGGCGCGGAGCGTGGCGGCGGACAGGTCGGTGCCCGCGGTGCCGAGGGAGCCGCTGAACGAACTGTAGGTGCCGATGATGTCGGACTCGATCTGCTCCGCGAGGGCGACGACCTGCGCGTGAATGTAGGACTGCATGAGGATCGGCTGAGCCTGCGCGCGGACGAAGTCCTCCACCAGGATGGTGACTTCCTTGTGATGGGAGAGTTTCACCGTGGTGTCGGTCGAGGTTGGGGTCTGCTTGGTGACCGGCGCGCCTTCCACCTTGTCGTTCGCCTTCAACGTTCCCGGGTAGGGGACGTGCAGGGTGGACCCGACTTGGAATGTTGCGAGGTCGGTGTCCTTGGTGACGAGTGGCGCCATGACGATGTTGCTGCGTAGGACTTCCAACGCTTCGTTGGCCCAGATTTCGGGGATGAATGGTGCTGCCGTGGTGCTGTTAACCATGGGTTATATTGCCTTTCGGTTGATTGTTATGCGAGGATCCTGCCGGCCTGTTGGGCTTTGAGGATCTCATCGCGGTGGGCGTGGTAGAACGTGGGGTCGCTGATCTGCTGGCGGGTGAACGTGGTCGACTGTCGGGTTGACGCACCCGTGTCGATGCCGCTGGAAGCCGGCGGCTGCGGGGTTTTGAAGGCGAGCAGGGCTTTGACCTGCGCGTCGAGTTCGTCGCTGGTGTTGCCGGTGAGGAGCGTGACGGGAATGTTGTTCTTCGCCGCATACTGCGATCGGAGTGCCGTGGTCTGCGCTTCCTTGAGTTGCGCTTCGAGTTGGGCGGTGTGCTCTTTCAGCTTGTCCGTCTCGCTTTTCTGCGACTCTTGAAAGTCGGTCCACTGTTTCGCCGCGTCGGCGTTGGCTTTCGCCTGCGTCTCGTTCTTGCGGCTCAGCGCTTTCCATTTCTCCGCTTCGGCCTGCCAGTCCGTCGACTCGGTGGCTACCGGTGGCGTGGGGTCGCCCGTTGCGGGTTGTCCCTGCTGCTGGTTGATGTCGAGTGGTGTCGGCGTGGATGCTGGTTCCTGTGGTTCTGCCATGATGGTGTTCTTTCCGTTTCGGTTGTGTCACCGTCGTTTCGGGGTGACGGGGGAAAACTAGTGGCGCAACCCAAGATCGGGCTGCTCACGATGAGACCGGCGAAGCAAGCCCGTCGTACCGGTCAGGTCACGCAGCTGCTGCTGATAACCGCGAATCTTCACGCGCGCCTGCTTGCGTAGTTGCGGGTCATGGGAGGCGGCGTACACGCTTTTCTGCTCACGCACATGCCGTTCCAGCTCACGCTGCTTCTGTGACGACGCCCACAATTGCTGATCACGGTCCGACCATTGGCGTGGTTCGGGGCGCTTGTCTCCCGACCGCCATGCGGTCAGGGAGTGCTCGCAGTTGTGTGCTACAATTGAATTAGCCGTATACCAAGCACTATTCGTTTGAAGGTTATAGACATGTCCAGCAAAACGCTTTCTCTCAATCTTGATGACATCATCAGGCGGTATCAGGGAGGAGAGTCGGTCGCTAAGATCGCGGCCTCCCTCGGAGTCGGTAAAAGCACTGTCCAAAAGCGCTTGCGAGATGCGGGGGTCATGAGAACCCTGCAAGAAGCCACCGCGCTTCGTCCGAAGCATCGACCGGAAACCATCGAAAAGCTTGATGAGGTGGTGAAGCTTCGCCAGTCCGGCCTCACGCAAAGAGAGATCGGTGAGCGGTTTGGTGTCCCTCAGGCCACGGTGAGCAATTGGTTGCTGTCCAGAGGTGTTCGAGCTGATATGCATGTGAGCAGACAGCGGTATGCCGATTCTCTTACCCCTCAACAAAGAGCCAAGCAGGCGGAAGCTGCGCATGAGGCCGTTCGAGGCATGAAGAGAACCGATGCCGACCTTATTGCCCGTGCGCACACCAAGCAGATCAAACAATCTCACGCGACTGATACGGAACGACTGTTGGCCCAGGCCTTGACTGCGAGAGGACTTGACCCTGTTCTGCAGCTTGCGGTCTACAAGTACAATCTCGACATCGGAGTCGAACCCGTCGCCATGGAACTGTTCGGGGGTAACTGGCATGCTCAGGGTCCTGCTGCGGCGAGAATGCCGCAGAGACTCAAAGACATTGCCGATAGGGGTTTCAATACCATCATGGTCTGGACTCATGCCGTCCATGCCATGGATATCGGAGCGATAGCGGATGAGGTGGTCTCCTTCCGTGAGCGATCCTGCAGCGACCCATCCTTCAGTCGTCAATATAGGGTGATTTGGTGTGACGGAGAGTTCATTGCCGCTGGCAGTGTGGATGACAACAAGCTCACCCTCATACCAACGGGAATCCGCGGCACGTATGCCCGAAGGCGCTGATACCGGAACAAAACCAGGGAAACAGTTGGGGTGCCACAAGCCTGCGGCGCGCGCCTCGTCGATCGTCCCATCCGCAGCCGGAT
>CALNAE010000005.1 GCA_937874315.1 uncultured Bifidobacterium sp.
CCGTTGCAGGTGACGCGTCGGCGCTGCCGGTCTCTCACAATGTCGCGGGCTCTGTCTAGAGGGGAGAGCCAATCAGTTGCGCGGCGAACGCATTGCACAGAGATCCAGCTGTGGTTCCGGAATAGAAGCCCTCGTGAAATTCGAACCCGCCGGGAGCGGGGTGGGGCTTGTGAAGGGCGAAACAGACGGCGCTACCGATGACCGCCGCCCCGCCGCAGGCGATGAGCACCGTCGGGGCCGGCCCCACATATGGATTCGTCCAGAACAGGGGCATAAGCGTGACCGGGGCGAGCCCCAGGACCACATAGACGATGGTGAACACCCACCCGGGCGCGCGAAGCCAGACGACATGCAGGATGGTCCCCACCAGGGCGGCCGACCAGATCACCGTCAGGTAGGGCCATCGTATGGAGGGGCGCATCGCGAAGAGGATCGGGGTGTTGGTTCCGGCGATGATGAGGAAGATGTTCGAATAGTCGATTCCGCACAGGAGACGTGTGATTCGCCGGCTTTTCCAAGGGACCACATGCAGGAGCGCGCTATTGCCGAACAGCAGCACGGCCGACGCACCGTAGACGGCGGACGCCGCCGTGACGGGACCCGGGGGAGCGATGCAGATGAGCACGATCGAGGCCGCCACGCACAGGGGGAAGATGAGGAGATGCTGCCATCCCCGCAGGCGGGGCTTGCGTTGCCCGAATGCATCGACCGGGGTGATCCCCGCCCTTCTGTCGGCTGCCCGCTGCGTGCGCGTGGCAGCCCTGAGCTCTTTTTTGGCCTGGGCATACCGGTCTCGCGCATCGGCGAATCGTCGGCGGGCATCCAGGTAGTTTCGAAGGGATCGGGAGGCCCTCTCCTGGAGGGTGGTGGCGTGCCGCGACGCGGCACGTGCCGCCCCATGAGTCGTCACTGCGTTCATGCTGGTGCCCCTTTCCGAAGTCGTTTTCATGCAGGTAACCTACGCAAACGTAACTTACCATACTCCCCCCGAATGAATGATCGCTGACATTTCTCCGCAACAATCATGGTGGCGGCGCCGACCCGGGAAGTCACGTGCGCCGAGTCTCGCGGATTCCCCCGCCATGCCCAGAGACGGGCGGGGTCATGCTCCGCTATCCGCCCGAGCGGTCCAGGATCGCCGTGGCGACAACCGGAGTCGTGGCGTGTCATCGACCGCCGCCCGTCGAGGCGTTCGTCGACGAACTGCCGGAATCAACACGGCAACAACCGTCTCTCACCTGCAACGAGACAATGGGGGCGGGTCGGAGTTATCCAGGGGTGATGTACACTGGATGAAGCCTCCATGTGGCGTTATGTCGCCCAATCCCCCCAGGGCAGGAATGCAGCAAGGGTAAGCGGCCGCTGACGGGTGCATGGGGGTCTTTTTGTGCACGTTTTGCCGTGAGCTGTGGAAAAGTCCCGTCCGATTTCTTGCATCCGCCGTAGAGTCGGTAGATATGACCGATCAATTCACCGAACATATTCGTGATTCACAACCAGCGGCAGCCAGCGAGCAAGGGGAGCGGCGCCTCGGATCGTCTTCCGGGGGCATCTCCCCGGACGATCTGGACCGTGGTCTCGCCCGGCTCGATCCTCTGACGGTGCGCCCGCGGGTGTCGAGCACGATCCTGTGTCTGATCCTCGCCGCCGTCTTCGCCGGCATCGGCTTCGGGGCATGGTGGCTCGGCGTGCGGACTGTGGACGGGCAAAGCTATGAGGATATGGTGTGGAGCAACTTCTCCCGATCGATTCCCGGCTGGCTGTCGCCGTTCGTCGATGTCTTCGCATTCTCCGGCAGGGTCATAGCGGTGTGTGTGGTGATCGGCGTCGTGTCCCTCGCCATCGCCCTCGCGCGCAGGCGGTGGTGGACGGTGGGGCAGCTGGCCGTGTTCGCGGCGTTGTGCTTCGGTGCGGAGCAGCTCAAGAAGGTGCTTCCTCGCCCCCTCCTTATCAATACCGAATCCATGACGGCCAATTCGGCCCCTTCGGGGCACACCATTCTTGCCGCGGCGGCCGGTATGGCCCTGATCATCGTCGTTCCCCGCGCGGCCCGGGCCCTTGCATCCCTCGTCGCGGCCGCGCTGACCCTGCTTGTCGGTCTTTCCGTCATCTCGCATCAATGGCATCGGCCCAGCGACGTGGTGATGTCCGTGGCGCTGGTCGGCGCGATCGGTCTGGTCATGATCGCAGCGACCCGAACCAGCGGCATGGATGCGCCCGGCAGCCGTATGTCGTCGGCGAGCGTGCAGATTGTGGCGAGCGTCCTCATCACCCTTGGGGTGATGGTCTGCCTGTATGCCGCATACATCATCTGGCAGATAGAGCCCGGGCTTGTTTTCAAGGCCCAATGGGCGCGATCCGGGGCCAACGCCTCGACCGTGGCCATGATCGTCGGGATCG
Organism: uncultured Bifidobacterium sp.; assembly: GCA_937874315.1. GTDB lineage: Bacteria > Actinomycetota > Actinomycetes > Actinomycetales > Bifidobacteriaceae > Bifidobacterium. The sequence goes on from CALNAE010000005.1 coordinate 2,401, forward strand.
ACGCGCTCGTCTTCGGAACGGTTTTGGCGCTCAGGCAGCTGACGGCGGCCCCCCTGTCGAAAATCGGTCTGGTGGGCGCACCTCCCGCGCCTCCGAGCAAATAGCCGGGAACACAGGATTTGGCATTTGCGTATGTATCGTGAGTATGATGGCGTTTCGAAGCGAATGGACGCATGAAGGAGGAGCAATGGCAACCGGCACGAAGCTCGTCATAGTGGAATCTCCGACCAAGGCCAAGAAAATCGGCGGATATCTCGGAAGCGGATACACCGTGATGGCATCCGTGGGGCATATCCGCGATCTTGCGCAGCCCAGTCAGATCCCCGCCTCCCAGAAGGCCCACTTCGGAAAGTTCGGTGTGGACGTCGACAACGGCTTCGAACCCTACTACGTCGTCGGTTCCGACAAGAAGAAAACGGTGGCCGAGCTCAAATCCGCGCTGAAGAAGGCCGATGAGCTTTACCTCGCCACTGATGAGGATCGCGAGGGCGAGGCCATCGCCTGGCATCTGGTCCAGACCCTCAAGCCCAAGATCCCGGTGAAGCGCATGGTGTTCCATGAGATCACCCCCGAGGCGATCAAAAACTCGCTGGGCAAAACGCGCGATGTCGATGACGACATGGTCGACGCCCAGGAGACACGGCGTGTTCTGGATAGGCTGTATGGGTATGAGCTGTCCCCGGTGCTGTGGCGCAAGGTGGGGCCGGGCCTGTCCGCCGGACGTGTGCAGTCGGTGGCCACTCGGCTGATCGTCGAGCGTGAGCGGGAGCGGATGGCTTTCGTGCGTGCCTCCTACTGGGATGTCATCGCCACTCTTTCCTCGCCGGATGCGCAGGGCGGTTCCGTTGATTTTCGGTCGAGAATGGTCTCCCTCGGGGGCAGCCGTCTTGCGGTGTCAAAGGATTTTGCGTCCGACGGAACCCTGACCCCGGCGGGGTTCGCCGCCAACGTGTGCAGGCTGGACGAGGCTCGGGCGAATGCGGTGGCCGAACGGCTGAGGACCGCGACCTTCACCGTCATATCTATGGAGTCGAAGCCCTATCATCGCCGGCCGATGCCTCCCTTTACCACCTCGACACTGCAGCAGGCCGCCGGCAACCGCCTGTCCATGAGCTCTCGCCAAACGATGAGGGCCGCCCAGGGCCTGTACGAAAACGGCTACATCACCTATATGCGTACGGATTCGGTGACGTTGTCCCACGAGGCAATCGCCGCCGCCGGCGACGTGTTCGACGATCTCGCCCTGCTGGCC
>CALNAE010000006.1 GCA_937874315.1 uncultured Bifidobacterium sp.
ACGACGTCGGAGGCGCTGGCGTTGCTGAGGACCCACGGGCACCCGTGACCGTCGCGCTTGTCTGGGTACTCGAGCCCCGCGTCGGCCAACTCGTCGTCGGGCCAGTCACGTCTCGCGTCGACCTCGCCCCTCGGGGTGAAGTACGCCGACGTGACGTCTGCATCCTGGCTCACCGCTGGCTTCGAGAAAGCCTTCGCCGCAGGCTTAGCCGCATCCGCTCTGTCCGCAGCCGCCACCTGTTCGGCCGCCTCGCTCATAATGGAGTTGCGCTTCGAGAGCCCGTTGGGGGCAATCATCGACTCCTCCTGCGCCATGGCCATGTACTCGAAGTCCGACAGCGTCGTATCGAACAGGCCGACTCTCTCGCCGGCGTGGCGGTCGACGCCCGTGTAGGAAAGTGAGGAGTCCTCGTAGCGGCGGAACTTGTAGACGGCGTCGTTCATGAGGGCGTCGTTAAAGACTCCAAGTGACACTAGGAGCTCGAAGTCCTTGACCGTGAGTCCCGTCACCTTCTTGAAGAGCCCGGGCTCAAGCTGCGTGATCACGTCCTTAAGCGTCTGCTCTCGGTAGTCCGTGAGGTACATGAAGACCGGGATGCGCGTCGCGAACTTGATGAGCTTCTCCTGAATCTGCTTGCGCTTGCTCTTGAGCTCCTTCTCCTCGGCGGACATCTCCTTCTTCTCCTTGGGGCTGATGTCCTCCTTCTCGCGCTTCGCCTTCTTGATGGCCTCGGAGCGGTTGATGATGGTCTCGATGTCTTGGTTGAGGTTGCGGAAGCCCTCGATGCTCATGAGCGCCTGTAGCGCGTCTTCGTTGCCAAGGATGCGGCGCAGGGTGTCGTTGTCGACGTTGACGAGCAGGGCGCTCTCCCAGCGCCTCGCGAGGAGCGTCGCCGAGGTGCCCGCCATCGCGATGTCGAGGATGTCTGCCGCGCTCACGGGGCGCATGGCACTTCCGTCGTAGGCGAGCACGGGGAGGAAATCTATGAATTCGCCGACCTTCTGCTCCGGCCCCTCGTTCTCGTCCACCTTGAGGCGGCAGCTGTAGTCCGAGACCATGCGCAGGGACCTGTCGAGGGCGAAGTCGAAGACGTAGCATTCCCTCTTGATTATCTCTGTCTTTCCCGCGTCGTCCTTAATGGTCCATGGCGACTGCACGCGGAACGCGGCCTGGAAGTACGTCTCCGGGCTCTTCATGTTGGTAAGCATGAAGATTCCCGTCCAGGGCTTCACGGTGACGCCGGTCGTGAGCTTGCCACAGGTGAGGGTGATGGTCTGGGAGTTCAGCGGGTCCTCCATGGACTCGCGTACCCTGTCGAGTGCTGCCTCGCCTACGCCCGCCTCGGGGCCGGCGCACACATTGACGGTGTAGTCGTGGAAGAAGACGTTCTGCGGCTCGGCTAGGAGGTTCCTCATGGCGTAGCAGCTGTTGACGCGCGGCAGGTACCACAGCGTGTGGTTAAGCACGCGGAGGAGTCTCGTGTCGGAGTACGGCAAGGCCGGCTTCTCAGCCCCGAGCTTGAGATCGTCCATCGCCGAGGGCTTGTAGGCGCCCCGGATGAGGTCGAGCCACTTCTGCACCGAGTCCTTGAGCACGAACTCCGCTTCATTGCCTTCACCTTTTGCCTCGAAGAAGGCGTTGAGGTCGAAGCTGTTGTACTCGCCGCCGAGAGCCACCTTGCGAATCTCGTCGGGCATCTGGTAGGTGAGCATGACCATGCGCGGAAGCGACTCGTAGGGGTTCGGCTGCCCCGGGTGATCGTGTGGCCACGCCTCCTTGGCCTTCTGCTCGTCGGAGTAGGTCCAGTTGAAGATCTGCTCCTCGATGAACTCGCCGGAGTTGAGCGCCCGGAAGGGCGTGCCAGAGAGAAAGAGGTAGTAGCGAGTCACGATGGGCAGGTCGCCCTCGTCGATCTCGTTTCCGGTGTTGACGTGGCCGACCCTTGTGTCGACGTCCTCCTGCGTGTCCCGCTCGTCCTCGTCCTCCTGCTCGAAGAGCGTCTTGGAGTTCTCGTTCCAGGCGCCGAAGTGGTACTCGTCGAAGACGACGAGGTCCCAGTCCTCCTCGCGGACCCACTCGTGCTGGGGCTTGATGCGCCCCGACCGTTCGCGTCCGAGGAAGTCCTGGAAGGAGCCGAAGCATACGATCGGGCGGGACTTATCGGCCGCCTCGTACTGCTCGGCTATGTTCGGCCTGCCCGGCTCCTTGGGCCTGCTGATGAACTGCCATCCCTCGAAGTCGACGTGCGTGGTGAGGTCCTCCTCCCATGCCGCCTGCACCGCCGGCTTGAAGGTCAGCACCAGAACACGCCTGAACCCCATGTCCTTGGCGAGCTCGTAGGTGGCGAAGGTCTTCCCAAAGCGCATCTTGGCGTTCCACAGGAACTTGGGCGTGCGCGTGCCGCCCTCGCGCTCGATGGAGCGGAAGTACACCTCGGTTTTTTCCACCGCCGCCGCCTGCTCGGGTCGCATCCTGAAGTCGCGCGTGCGCCTCTCGACGTTCTCCGCTCGGTCGCGCACGGCGAGGTACGCGGCTCTCACATCCTCGACGGTGCAGCGGAACCACTCCGTCTTCTTTCCGCTGTTGTCCTTTAGGCGACGGAAGCCGTTCGCCTCGAGGTTCGCGTGAACGTCATGGTCCATGAACGTTGTGCCGTCGGTGCGCATGGCAGGCTCGACGAACACGACCTCATAGGGCTTCTCGCCAGGCTTGAGCGTCGGGTAGTGCTCGTGCATGCGTTCCTCTATGGTGCGTGAGGTGTAGCCGACCTTGAGCAGACCCTTGAGCTCAGAGTTCTTAGGCTCGCAATAGGCGTAGATGATGGGCTTTGCGTCCGTACGGGGCGGGAAGAAGTCGTTAATCGACATCCTGATCGCCCGGGTTCATCTCTTTGACGTGACTCTCGATATAATCGATTTCACATTTGTCGAGGCCGAACTCGTTGTAGTTCCTCGTCCGTCCAGCTTTTCGTAAAATCAACGTCTGGAACAAATGCGAAAGACTTCTTGTTAACCATCTGCGCAGAAGCAACCTGGCTGATAAGGAAACGCGGAAACTTGAGTGCAAGGTATTCCATGCAGTTACGCGCTTCTGCTTCGCTGCTAAATGTCTTCACCACAATATAAGTCTCGGTACAGACTTCCTTTGGCCCAAGGACCTCCAGTATTGATAGAACTCGTCTTTTGCCTTGAGCGTCCGTTCCACCGGCATGCTCGTAGACTACCCGGGAAACGATCACTTTCCACTTATCGATCCATTCACCCCCAACGGTTACTTCGCTACGTTCGATAGGTCCTTTCCCGTTCCGCCAACGTAACGTAAGGTCACCCCTTCCCGAGGGTTTCGCATATGTCCTGAGACCAAATGGCCGCTGGCTACTCACGTATGCACTTAGGAATTTGTTGGTACGAGCGGTAACTTTGTCGACAATCGGTATTGCCCTATTAGACCGAATTAGAATGTCATAGCGGCGAAGATCACGTGTCAGTGAATCCGCCTTACCATTCTTCTTATTGACTACGGTGCAGTTTCCAGAATAGTCACGCTTCCAGAAGAAGTAGGAAACACCGCCCGAAATATCTACGCCAGGAAAGCACTCATTCGCATCTTCATAATCAACGAGCTTCCTGATGCGCCGATCATTAAGCATTGACGCCCTGTAGGAATCGAGCCCACGGCCGCCTGAAAACCAACGAGAGGGCGTAATCATCACGAGGAAGCGAGGGTTGAGCTTTTTCGCTTGCTCAACAAACTTCTGGTAAATAGGCAGCGCAGAGGCGTTATTACCTCCGTCGCTAAGCTGATAGGGCGGGTTGCCAATGATTACATCGAATTTCATATGGAATAGCTCCTCGGGCTTTTCGAGGTGGATGAATTCGTAGGCATACTGCTCAAGTGCCTCGTCGCGGTCATATTCTTTCTGAGAGGCACCACACCAAACACATCGTCCATTGTCCCAAGTGTGGTGCAGCCGCTTGTATTCAACGTTGCCTTCTGGCCCGTCGAAGTGCACAACCGAGTACTTACTGTTTGGGTATTTCGAGCAGTACAGACTGCGCCGTGAGAGCAGGCTCGTGAGCTCGGTTATGGCTATTCCGAAAATCTGCTTCTTGTATATGTGATCCAGCCGTTCCTGCAGGTCTGGGTACTCGTTCTCGAGCCCTTCGATTAGCCTCTTAGCAATCTCGCGAAGGAACACGCCAGACTTGCACGCGGGATCCAGGAACGTCGCTTTGGGATCACTCCATATCTCCTGCGGTAGCATATCGAGCATCTTGTTCGCGAGCTCGGGCGGGGTGAACACCTCGTCGTTGCTCAGGTTCGCGATGCAGCTCAGCACGTCCGGGTTGTAGGTGCTCTCGAAGAGGCTACTCAACGTCCATCACCTCGTAGAGGCTCGTAAGCGGATACTCTCGAATGGGCTTGGGAATGAACGACTTCGTCTCCTCGTCGTATTCCCAGTCGACCGCGGGAGTGTTGTCTGCCCCGAAGAGCGAGCGGGTCTGGCCCTTGTCGACGTTGCCCTCCAGCATCTCGTCGAGGCGGAAGTCGCGGCGCTTCACCTTGTCACCCATAATGACGGACCACTCGGAGAAGATAATCGGCTTGTCGGTATCCGCGCCGCGCTCGTCAACGGCCTTGAGACTAAGGGCGTTACCGTTCAAGATGTTGCGTTCGAGCACATAGCGGATAGCTGCTAGGAAATTCTGGTTCGGTTTCTTCTTGCACACATGAAGGTATCGTTCCTCCACGATTCCGTACAAGCGCTCTCGGCATGCGACCGTGTTGTCGTGCAGGAGTTCCACGCCGTAAACGCTGCCG
>CALNAE010000007.1 GCA_937874315.1 uncultured Bifidobacterium sp.
GCCGCTGCGCCGTGCGACCTCTTCGATCGTGACGGCTCCGACCCCCTGGGAGGCCGCTATCTGCAGAGTGGCCCGCATGATCTTGTGATCCGTCTCCTCGCGCATGCGCGTTCTGCGGGACGAGGCGCATGCCTTGCCGCGGGGCTTCTCCTGCGTGCGTGAGACGCCTTGGGCACGGTCGCCGCCGGGAATGAGCGGCATGGCCGCCGTCGAATCGATTACCGCTTTGTTCGCCATCATGTTCTCCTTTGAACCGTGCCCCTACAGCAGCTTGGTGCTTTCGACCTTGGCCATGTACCAGCGGTTGAATCTCACCAGCGCCTTGCGCAGAACGAGACCGAGCAGAAGCATCGGCGGAATGAAGGCGAGAAGCCATCCGATCTGCGTGAGCTAGTCGTTTCTGTAGATGCCTGCGATTGCGGCGCGCATCGCCTGGATCGAGTGCGTGACCGGCAGAAAGGGGCTGATGTCCCCGATGAAGCGGGGAAGCACCTGAAGCGGGTATGCTCCGCCCGAGCCGGATATCTGCACCACCAGGAAGATCACCCCGATCGCCTTGCCGACGTTGCCGAAACTCACCACCAGCGTGTAGATGAAGAACGTGTACACGAGGGAGCTGATCCAGCCGTCGAGCATGAACAGCAATGGGTGGACCGCATGGACCCCCAGGAAGAGCAGGCTCCCTCCGCAGGAGAAGGTGCTTTGGAGCAGCGCAATGGCGGCGAAGACGCCGAAATGGCCGAGGCAGAGCTGGTGCGGCCGTGGATCGCCCAGAGCGGCCCTCGTCTTTCGGGACACCGAGGTTTTCAGGGTGACGGCCATGAGCAGCGCGCCGACCCAGAGCGGAAGGAACGTGTAGAACGGCGTCAGGGCCGTTCCGAAGTTCGCCACGGGGAATACGGCGTGCCGGCTTACCTGCACGGGTGCGGACAGCATCGCTGCCAGCGCGTCGGGATCCTTGCCCAGCAGTTTCCGGATCGCGGCCATGTCATTGCCGTTCAGGGCCGTGGTGAAGTCGCGGCTGAAGTCGTTCAATCTGGAGCTGGTGGCGTTGAGCAGTGACGCCACCGTGTTCAGGGTTGTGCGCACGCTCGCCAGATCGTTGCTGGCTGTGGTGGACGTGGCGTTGAGACCGTCCAGGGCCTTGTTGAGCGAGTCCGCGCCGCCGTTGAGGATGGATGCCGTATTGAGCACGGACTGCGCGATGGTGTTGATCTGCGGCTTGAGCGTGTCGTTGAACGAGGATTGCAGCGAGCTGATGCTGCTGGTGGCCTGGTGTGCGAGGGCCTTGATGTGCGCGTGCTGGGCCTGGGCCGCTGAATTGCTCGCGTCGACCTGATCGGCGGCCTTGCCCAGGGCGTCGCGTACGGAGGTCTGCGTGTCTATGGCCGATTGCAGGGAGTCGAGCAACTGCTGCTTCGGTATGGTCGGGTACTGCTGATGGATGGCGGTGAGGGCCTTGTGGATGGCTTCGTACTTCGAGAGCTGCTTAGCGACCAGCTTCTTCTGCTCCCTGAGCGAGGCGGAGGCGTCGGAGGCGCTTTAACCCGCGTTCGCGAA
>CALNAE010000008.1 GCA_937874315.1 uncultured Bifidobacterium sp.
CGTGAACGCACACCGATGGGCGTCGCAATCGACTTTTGATGCTCGTCGTGTCCGTGGGTGTCGTGAATGTGTGCATCCAACGACGAGTCCTCAATAGGCGAGGACCCGATCCCCACGGGCGCCATAACCGTACTCATTCGGCGCGGCCCCCAGAATCCCAGTGCAATCGACACACGGCGAATTGATTATTGATGGCTGAGGAACTATGGTGATCAATAACATATGTGAGCGTTAACAAGCTGTTGAGTTGTATGGATGCGGCTGGGAATATGCCGCGGTGATGGGCCCGTCGCATACGCGGAGCAACGGATATGCGGCAGACCGAGCACGGAATGGCAGGACATCCGGCGGCGGCTCCGCACACATTGACGCGGAGCGCTGAACGAGACGAGCGTAAGCGCTATTGACAAGCGAAGGAGCGTGGACGATGGTTAAGGAACAAGGCGGCGATGCCGATTCGCAGCAAGCCGATGCCCAAGCCGGCGTCGGAACCGTACGTGGTTTCGATGGTGGCGATGCTGTCGGCGGCGTCGAATATTCGGACCAATTCGTCGTTCAGCGGACTCTCGCCGACATTCGCGCAGACAGAACCTCCTTGGGCATCGAGTTCGGATCGACCCGCATCAAGGCGGTCCTGATCGACGGCGACGATTATCGGACCATTGCATCGGGCGAGCATGGTTGGGAAAACCACTTGGAGAACGGTCTATGGACCTACCCGCTTGAAGAAGTGTGGTCTGGTCTTCAGGATGCGTATGCCAAGCTCGCCGAAGATGTGATGAACACCTATGGCGAACGGTTGACCAGCGTCGGCGCCATCGGGTTCTCTGCGATGATGCACGGCTATCTCGCCTTCGACGCGTCGGACGATCTGCTGGTGCCGTTCCGCACCTGGCGCAACACCAACACCGGCGAAGCGCACCGCAAGTTGTCCGACTTGTTCCAGACGAACATCCCCGAGCGTTGGTCCATCGCCCATCTGTATCAGTGCATCCTCAATGGCGAGGACCACGTGCCGCATGTGTCGTTCCTCACCACCCTCGCCGGTTACGTCCATTGGCGCCTTACTGGGGAGCGGGTGCTTGGCGTAGGCGACGCCTCCGGAATGTTCCCGATCGACCCGAGGACGCATACGTGGGATGCCGGGCTGCTGAACCGATTCGAGACCATCCCGGAGGTCGCCGCCGAGCCTTGGCGGATCGGCGACATTCTGCCTCGTCCGTTGGTCGCCGGCGAGCCCGCCGGAACGTTGACTTCGCAGGGTGCCAGGCTGATCGATCCGACCGGCGTTTTGCGGCCCGGCATTCCGCTCGCTGCGCCGGAAGGCGACGCCGGTACCGGCATGGTCGCCACGAATTCGGTGCGGGTACGCACGGGCAATGTCTCGGCGGGCACCTCGATCTTCGCCATGGTCGTGCTCGAGCACAAACTCGCTCGACTGCACCCCGAGGTCGACATCGTGGCTACTCCTGCCGGCGATCTCGCAGGCATGAGCCATGCCAATAACTTCACCTCGGATCTGAACGCCTGGGTCAAGGTGTTCGGCCAATTCGCGACGGCCATCGGCGCGGACGTCAGCACCAATGATCTGTACGCCACGTTGTTCTCGGCCGCTATTGGCCACGATGCCGATGCGAACGCCGGCGGACTGCTCAACTACTGCTTCTACTCCGGTGAGTTTCTTGCCAATCTGGATGAAGGTCGTCCGGTCTTCGCTCGCGGCCCGGAGTCGCGGATGTCATTGGCCAATTTCATGCGCGCCCAGCTGTTCGGTGCGTTCTCCCCGGTCAAGATCGGCATGGACGTGATGACTAAGGATGAGCACGTCAAGGTCGATTCATTGGTCGGACATGGCGGAATCTTTACGACGCCCGAGGTCGCGCAGCGGATCCTGGCCGCCGCATTCGATACCCCGATCACGGTGATGTCCACGGCTGCCGAGGGCGGCGCGTGGGGGATGGCCGTGCTGGCAGACTATCTGCGACACAGTGCGATGCCGCTGGCGGACTACCTTGATACACAGGTTTTCGCGGGCGCACAATCCACGACATGCAAACCGGATCCACAGGATGTCAGAGGATTCGAGGATTACTTCGCGAGGTTCATGCGAGGGCTGCCCATCGAACATGCCGCGGTGAAGGCGATTGCCTTGGAATCCGACGCCACGATCGGCAGATTCTCCAAACCGGTCGGGGCTTATGACGCTGCTGGGGGCAACGAGCCCGGTGATTCCGCCGAGTCCGTCGTGCCCACCGAATTCGGTAGCCTTGGTAGCCTTGGTAACCCCGATGACCTCGGTCAACTCGCCAATTCTGCCAATCCCGCCAGCTCCAGTAATCCCCGCACAGCAAGCAAAGGAAAGGAACAATAATGGCAACGCTAGCCGATTTTGGCCCCGAGGTGCGGGCCGAAGTCAAACAAGTGCGCGAGGTCGTCGCTTCGCTGCATGAACAACTGCTCAAATGGAACCTCGTCGTTTGGACCGCGGGGAACGTCTCCCAACGCCTACGCACCGCCGATCTGCTTGTCATCAAACCTTCCGGCGTGCGTTATGACTATCTGACACCGGCCTCGATGGTCGTATGCGATCTCGATGGCAATGTGGTGGACGGAACGGAGGCTCCTTCATCTGACACGGCGTCGCATGCATACATCTACCGTCATATGCCCGACGTTTACGGCGTCGTCCATACCCATTCGACCTATGCCACCGCGTGGGCCGCGACCGGTCAGAATGTGCCCTGCGGCCTGACCATGATGGGTGATGAATTCGGCGGCCCCATACCCGTCGGTCCGTTCAAGCTCATCGGCTCCGAGGCCATCGGCGAAGGGGTGGTCGAAACGCTTAAACGCTACCCGCATTCTCCGGCCGTTCTCATGCAGAACCACGGCCCGTTCACCATAGGCAAGGACGCCGAAGGCGCGGTCAAGGCAGCCGCCATGACCGAGGAGGTCGCCCACACCATGTGGGCGGCGCGTCAGCTTGGCGACATCATCGAAATACCCCAGGAGGATGTCGACAAACTCAACGACCGTTATCAGCACGTCTACGGACAGCACTGAACACGGTCTGTTCGGTGAACGATTCGTTCGGTGAACGGTCTGTCCGGTGAAACGTGGCCATGCTCATGGATATGCCGATTCTCCGAGCGGCCCGCGCACCGGGAGACGCACTCACCGGGCGATCCCAACCATTGAAGACATCAATCTATCCAACAACGAAGTGAAGGAACAGAACATATCATGGCACTCGCGAATACAACACTCGCAAATCCATTCGAAGGCAAGGAAATCTGGTTCGGCGTCGGTTCGCAGGACCTCTACGGCGAAGAGGCGTTGCGTCAGGTCGCGGCTCAATCCGTCGAAATCGTCGATGCGCTGAACGCCACCGGCACGATCCCGGTCAAGCTTGTACTGAAGCCAACGCTCAAATCCTCCGATTCCGTGCGACAGTTCATGGCCGACGCCACGTCCGACGACCGCTGCATCGGCGTGATCGCATGGATGCATACCTTCTCTCCGGCGAAGATGTGGATCCGTGGCCTTGAGGCCTTGCGCAAGCCGCTGCTGCAACTCAACACGCAGCATCACCAGGAGATTCCATGGGACAGCATCGACATGGACTTCATGAATCTCAACCAGTCGGCGCATGGTGATCGCGAATTCGGCTACATCGTCACCCGTCTGGGCATTCCTCGCAAAATCGTCGTCGGTCACTACACCGATCCTGAGGTCGCCGAGAAGATCGGCACCTGGGCCCGTGCCTGCGCCGGCTGGGACGCTTCGAACTCCATGAAAGTCATGCGTTGGGGCGACAACATGCGCAACGTCGCCGTCACCGAAGGCGATAAGACCGAAGCCGAGCGCGTGTTCGGCGCATCCATCAATACCTGGGCGGTCAACGAGCTCGTATCCTATGTTGACGCCGTCAAAGACGCACAGGTCAAGGAGTTGATCGAGGATTACAAGGCGAAGTACGACGTCGCCCCGGAGCTGCTCGGCGCCCGCTACGACGAGCTGTTCACCGCCGCCAAGGAAGAGGCGGGCATGGTGAACATGATGAACGCCTATGGCACCACCGCCGGAGTCGACAACTTCGAGGATCTCGGCACGTTAAGCCAGCTCCCCGGCGTCGCACCGCAGCGTTTCCCCGCGGAATACGGCTGGGGATTCTCCGCCGAGGGCGACTGGAAGACCGCCGTTCTCGTGCGCATCGGTTCGGTGATGGGCTACGGTCTTGAGGGTGGCGCTTCCCTGATGGAGGACTACTCGTACAACTTCGTCCCGGGTCACGAGATGGACATGGGCTCGCACATGCTTGAGGTGTCGCCGTCCATCGGCTCCATCGCAAAGCCGAAGCTGGAAATCCATCCTCTTGGCATCGGCGGCAAGGCGGATCCCGTGCGTTTGGTCTTCACCGGCAAGCCGAAGCGGGGTGCGGTCGTCATCTCCATGGCTGATATGCGCGAACGATTCCGGCTACTCATGGACGTGGTCGATGTCGTCGAGCCCGAGGGTTCCCTCAAGATGCTGCCGTGCGCGCGAGCGCTGTGGAAGCCGCGCCCGAGCCTCAAGGTGGCTGCGGAATGCTGGCTGCGCGCCGGCGGCTCCCACCACACCTGCATGACCACGTCGGTAGGACGTGAAGCGTGGGAGGACTTCGCCCGCATTGCAGGCGTCGAACTCGCCACCATAGACGAGCATACCGAGCCGCGTGCATTCGAGCGCGAGCTGGAGCTCAATGAAATAATGCATCGCCTGAATAACCAGCACTGATCATCGGTTGAATCTCACCCTGAACCCCATCTCTTTCGGTGAGCATCCGGACATTGCCGGGCACTGGTCCCGTTCGTCGTAGCCAATGCGGCGAGCGGGACCGGTTTTCTCATATGGATTGTGAGTTCGTCGGGACCGAGTGTCTTGCAAAATCGCCGTGTTTATATGCTTTCCGCGCTCGAGTACCGGGCATTTCCAGTCTTCTTTCCTCGCGTCTTCCTCAATTGAGGTCTCGCAGTCTCTTATTCTTCTTTACTTCAATTTGTCCCACTGTTCTCCTCTTCATTCTCCATTCCCGACTTTTCTGACAATTTCTCGTTCTTTAACCCCCTCTACTCACTAATTCCTTCCCTGCCTTCCCCATATTCCGGCTGTAGTGGGCGGATTTTTGCTTCAGTGGGCGTTTCCTCAAGTAGTCTTGCGCATTCAAAAAAAGGGAATGGCGGTTTTCCGCCATTCCCCGACATCTCACATCTACGAATTGAGCACTCAGACCGACTCCGGCCCGAAAATCCGCCCACTA
>CALNAE010000009.1 GCA_937874315.1 uncultured Bifidobacterium sp.
CGCTCGACGAGCTCAAGGCCGATATTCGCAAGGCCAGCGAGCATGACGCCGAAGGCCGTCAGGCAACCGAGGCCCGGGATGCGTTCATCGCCAAGCTTGAAGAGGGCGCGGATATCCCGGTGCCCAAGGGCGTGAAGGCCGATGCCATCGCCGAGCATCTCAAGAACCTCGGCACTGACGACAAGAAGGCCACCGACGAGCAGAAGAAGGAAGCGGAGGACGGTGCCGTCAAGGAACTGCGCGATCAGATGGTGCTCGACACGCTTGCCGAGCAGATGAACGTGCAGGTTTCTCAGGCCGATGTCACCAATTTCCTGACGTCCATCGCCCAGCAATACGGCATGGATCCCAGCCAGTTCGTCAACGCCATCGTCAATAACGGACAGCTTGGTTCGGCAGTACAGGAGGTCGGACGTTCCAAGGGTCTGCTTGCCGGTATGCGTGTCGTGACCTTCAAGAGCGGTGAGGACGTGCTTGATCTCTCCGAATTCTTGGGAGAGGCGGTCGAGGATGAGGAATCCGAGAGCGTCGAGGCTGCTTCCGCCGCGGCAGCGGTGGCCGACGAGGCCTCCAAGGACAGCGGCGAGGCCGCGACTGACGAAGCCGAGTGATTTGCCGTGTGTCGCGGACACGCCGGCCGCGCGTCATTTCTCCGTCGGCGCGAAGCCGTGAGCGAATATACGCGACGGTATATCTGAAACGGTGAATGAAACGGGACCCGAGGTCTTTGACCTCGGGTCCCGTGTATTATAAAGCGGCTTATGGCGCGCACAGTGGCGAAGTCGATGGACTGTACTGATAGAGGTGAACGATGAACGTGACGCGAGATACACGGCGGCTGGGTTCGATGGTGTTGGCCGTGCTGGTGCTCGGCGTTGTCATCGGCGTCGCGTCCGGCCTGCTGGCGGTGCTGCTGCTCGGCATTGAACGGGTTGCGTTTGGCTATGCCGAGACGGATATGATTCCCGGTCCGTTCCATGTCGCGCCGTGGCGACGAGTGCTGTCCGTGGTGCTCGGCGCGGCGGTCGCGGCGGTGATCTGGTGGCTGCTGCGTACCCGCAGCACGCCGGTGCCATCGGTGACCAAGGCGGTGAATGGGGAACGAATGCCCTGGTGGCAGACCACGGTGCACGTGCTGTTGCAGATTTTTATCGTGGGCACCGGCTCCTCGATCGGCAGGGAGGTGGCGCCGCGCGAATTCGGCGCCATGATCGGCCAGTACTATACGCGGGTGATGCATCTGGCGGACGTAGATCGTCGAATGATCGTCGCGGTCTGCGCGGGTGCCGGTCTCGCGGGTGTCTACGACGCGCCGTTGGCGGGACTGTTCTTCGCTGTGGAGCTGCTGTTGGTCGACGTGACGATCGAGAAGGTGGCCATCGCCTTCGGCACGTCGGCGATATCGGCGTATATCGCCTCCCAGATCAGGGGATCGCAGGTGTTCTATCAATTGCCGGGATTGCAAAGCCACGTCACGCCAAGCCTTATGGTGTTCGCCCTGGTGATCGGTGGGTTGTGCGGCGTGGCAGGTGCCGCCTTCCGCAAGGGATCCCAGTGGGCGCAATCCGGTCCGCGTGACGACGCCCGGTTGTTGTGGCGGATGCCGCTCGCCGCGCTGGTGACGGGACTCGTCGCAACGGCGTTGCCTCAGGTGATGGGCAATGGTAGGGCGGCCGGGCAACTGTCCTTCGACACGTCCTTGATCACAGGACTTTTGCCCGGACTGACCGGTTTAATCGACGGTCGCACTGCCACAGCCGGCTCCTCGTCGTCGATGTGGGTGTTGCTCGCCGTTCTGACGTTGACATTAGGCGCCAAGGTTCTGACCACCTTGATGACCATCCGATCCGGGGCCTCGGGCGGAGTGCTGCAGCCCGGTATCTCTCTTGGAGCCACTCTGGGCGCGATTGTGGGCGTCGTCTGGGTGATGGTGTTTCCCGCGGATTCGCTCAGCGCCTGTGCGTTGATCGGGGCTGCCGCATTGCTCACGGCGTCGCAGCAGGCACCGCTGATGGCGATGTGTCTGGTGATGGAGCTGTGCGCGGCGCCCATTCATTTCGTGGTGCCGGTTGGCGCAGCCGTGGCGGTGGCAGCGCTGGTGTCGTCCCGATTGCTGCGCGGCTCGGCCGCGAGGCTTTCACGCAGTGAGCGCAAATAATGCGCGCCGTCGTTTCGACGCGGTATTGTTCTAACCGTATATGAAACGATAAGGAGACATGGTGACGGATTTTCTGACATCTTCACCCAGCATGGACGAGGGCGGCCAGCCCTCGCTTACCGACCCGATTTTCAACAGGCTGCTCAAGGACCGTATCATTTGGCTCGGTTCGGAGGTCAAGGATGATAATGCCAATGTCATCTGCGCTCAGATGCTCATGTTGGCTGCCGAGGACCCTAAGAAGGACATCTGGCTGTATATCAATTCGCCGGGTGGATCCATCACGGCGGGCATGGCCATCTACGATACGATGCAGCTGATCGAACCGGACGTCGCCACTGTGGCCGTAGGCATGGCGGCATCGATGGGGCAGTTCCTGCTCAGTTCCGGGACCAAGGGCAAGCGTTTCGTCACTTCGCATGCGCGGGTGCTGATGCACCAGCCGTCTGGCGGAGTCGGCGGCACTGCCACCGATGTTCGCATCAACGCGGAACTCATCATGGACATGAAGAAGACGCTTTCCGAGTTGACGGCCGAGCAGACGGGCCACAGCATCGAGGAGATCTACCGGGACAATGAGTACGATCACTGGTACACCGCTCAGCAGGCGTTGGAGTATGGATTCGTCGACAAGATCGTGACCACGCCCGGTACGATGAAGACGCAGGATCAAGGACAGGGGGAGTGAGCATGGCGAGCGAAGAAGCAAGGTTTGTCGCGCGGGCCAATCGTTTGGCCGGGCCCCGAGGCGTGGTGGGCATCGAAGTGCAGAACCGGTATGTGTTGCCGCAGTTCAGCGAGAAGACGCCGTATGGCATGAAGACGCAGGATCCGTACACCAAGCTGTTCGAGGATCGCATCATCTTCATGGGCGTCCAAGTTGACGACACGTCTTCGGACGATATCATGGCTCAGCTGTTGGTGCTGGAAAGCCAGGATCCGAACCGGGACGTGATGATGTACATCAACTCCCCGGGCGGTTCAATGACGGCCATGACTGCCATCTATGACACGATGCAGTACATCCAACCCGACGTGCAGACCGTGTGCCTCGGGCAGGCGGCCTCGGCCGCCGCGGTCTTGTTGGCGGCCGGCACCAAGGGCAAGCGCATGATTCTGCCGAACGCCCGGGTGCTCATCCACCAGCCTGCGATCGATCAGGGCTTTGGCAAGGCCACGGAGATCGAGATCCAGGCCAAGGAGATGCTGCGCATGCGCTCCTGGCTCGAGGACACGCTGGCCAAGCACACTGGCCAGGATGTCGCGAAGATCCGCAAGGACATCGAGGTCGACACTTTCCTGACGGCTTCGGAGGCCAAGGAATACGGGATGGTCGACGCGGTGCTCGAACACCGTGGGTAGGACTCGAACCCTCATCTGATTGGTGGCAATATCTCCACAACACGATACCTCTGGCACGCGGATGCCGGGGGTATCGTCGTAAGGGCACCGACTGCAAGGAGTGTGGCATGGGACATGTGATCAGCTACAACGAGGACGCGCCTCGCTGCACGTTCTGCGGCAAGAGCGAGCATCAGGTGCGCAAGCTTGTCACCGGTCCGAGCGCCGCGATATGCGATGAATGCATCGCCCTATGCGTTGACATCATCTCGCAGGAGCGTCGCGAGGATGCCAAGGCCAATGTGATCGATCTGCCGACGCCGATGGATATCAGCAGCTATCTGGACGCCTACGTCATCGGGCAGCGTGCCGCGAAGCACACGTTGGCCGTCGCGGTGTACAACCATTACAAGCGGGTCAACATCGAGTTGCACGAATCCGCCGATCAACTGTCAGACAAGACGACCGCTGTCGACGGTGTGACCCCTCGGGATTGGCGAGACGTTACGGTCGCCAAATCGAATATTCTGCTGATGGGACCCACCGGGGTTGGTAAAACCTATCTGGCTCAGACCCTTGCCGGCATCATGCACGTCCCGTTCGTCATCACCGATGCGACGACGCTGACGGAGGCCGGTTATGTCGGCGATGACGTGGAGACGGTCTTGCAGCGTCTCCTTCAGGCCGCCGACGGCGACGTCAGCCGCGCACAGCGCGGGATCGTCTACATCGACGAAATCGATAAGATCGCCAGAAAAAGCGGTGAGAACACCTCCATTACGCGAGACGTCAGCGGTGAGGGGGTGCAGCAGGCACTGCTTAAGATCGTAGAGGGCACCATCGCCTCGGTCCCGCTGGAGGGCACGCGCAAGCATCGCGACCAGGAGACCGTGCAGATGGACACACGGGGGATCCTATTCATCTGCGGCGGTGCCTTCGTCGGTCTCAGCGACATCATCGAGCGTCGCATCGGTACCCATGAGAGTGGATTCGGGGCCTCATGGCACGATCATCGGGTGACGGCGCATGAACTGCTCGAACAGGTGAGCGCCGATGATCTGGCCGAGTTCGGGCTGTTACCCGAGTTTATCGGCAGGCTCCCGATCATCAGCGTTCTAGATGAACTGGATCAGCGTGATCTGGCGGATATCCTGGTCAAACCGGCAAACGCATTGACCAAGCAGTATCGCAAGCTGTTCGCCGCCGATGACGTCGATCTGGTGTTCACGGCCGCCGCGATCGATGCCATGGCGTCCAAGGCGATTCGGCAACGCACCGGCGCCCGCGGCCTGCGTTCGATCATCGAGAAGACGTTGGAACAGACCATGTTCGAACTGCCGCAGCATCGCACCGTACGCCAGGTGGTGGTCGATGCCGACGCCGTGGCGGGCACCGCCGCTCCTGTGATGGTGGAAGCCGACAAGATCGGGATTCGCGAGCGTCGCAGGGTGGCCTAGAACGGTGAGACGGGTGACGATGCATGCGGGCGGTATATACCCGTCACGTGGCGTCACGCGTTCTTCACGCCGTCGCCAAGCCAGACGGTCCGTGGGTTCGTTGGGATTCGCGTCAATCGGCGAGGACCGGTCAACGCTTCTATTGCTCGTCGGTTTTGGGCTCATCCGGTAGGCAGGACCACACGTAGACGGCGTTCACCGGGTAATCCTCGGGTTTACGATTCTCTCCGAGATGCTCGTAGCGATGCCAGATCTCACGAACCTCGCGTTGAACGTCGAATGCCTCGTCGCGGGTCAGGATCAGCGTGCCGATCGACAACAGGGTGTATTCATCGGGTTCGAGCCATCCGCGTTGCCTCGCCTCGATGCGTTGCTGCAGCATGCGGTCGATACGTCTGCGCAGCGGTGCCAGCATGGCATCCATGAAGCGCATGCGTATCTGCGAACGTGGTTCGGCGCTGACGGTGATGCGATAGTGCTTGGCGCTGGGGATCCAAGGGCATTCACGCGCGTCGCGCATGGCCGCGGTTTTGTGCACGATGCCGACTTTGCCCAGTTCTCGCAGGTGATAGCTCATCACGCTGGGGGAGACCCCGACCACTCTGGCGATCTGCGTGGCGGTACGAGGCTCCTGCCGCTCAAACAGCTCTTCCAAGGCCGCATAACGGATCGGGTTCGAGATGATTCTCACGCTGCGCGAGTCCGTTACTTCGAAGGTCTCCGGCAACTGTTGTATTGATGTATTGCTATCCACGAATCCCATTCCTTTGCGATGCTCCGACGTGTGATTCCTAACGATAATCGCGGCGATCCGCCGGTACACGACATCGACACGTCTCCTCGACCATACTGGACCATGAACGGGTAACCATGGACGAATGGGTCGAATTATGAAAGAAATCTGAAGTTTTTCCGGTATTATGTTTCGAGTATGTAAATAATATGAAATATTTTCTATCTAGATATTCATATTTCAATAGGCAGAATTGATTATATCCTTTCAGTTATCAAAGAAATGAATATTTTTCATGATATACCGATGTGGAGAAATTGAGAGAGACACGTGAAATCGCTGGAAAATCAACGTTTTACTCATTCGACCGAAAAGTGTCGTCAACGCTGAAAACGAGCCACGAAATATCTGCGGAACGGTGCATCTCCTACAATTCCTAACAACCGATGGAGAAACGTTGATATCGCATGCATGTCATGCGGATGTCATCTTGGCATGCCGGATCAATGGCACTCCATCAGTAAAAGGAGCCGGAAGTGAAGTCTAGAGTCATGGTGTACCGCAGTGGGCGAGAAACGGCCCGCACGGCCGCAGGAGGCCGTGCGCTGTGATCAAATACATTCTCAAACGCTGTTTCAATTACGTCATCATGCTGTTCATCGCCACGTCGATGACTTACTTCCTGGCCAGTGCGTTCATGGATCCTCGTTCGAATTACATGTCGCGCCATCCGCATCCGCCCATCGCCTCGATCAACCGTTCGCTCGACCTCGCGAACATCAATGATCAGACGTCTATCTTCGTTCGCTATGGCCGTTGGCTCAAAGGCATCCTCACCCAATGGAACTGGGGACTGAGCCCCGAACAGTCGCCGATCAACACGGCCATCGGGCCTCGCATCCTCGCCTCGGTGCAGCTGGTCACCATCGCCACGGTGCTGTCCATCATCTTCGGCGTGAGCATCGGCGTCTACACGGCCATACGGCAGTACAAATGGCAGGATCGCACCCTCAATTCGCTGGCGACCTTCTTCCTGGTCATTCCCACGGCGGTGCTCGGCCTGGTGATCGTGTTCCTCGCCGTGAACCTGAACAACTCCATCGGACAGCGTATCTTCTACGTCACCGGTCTGCACTCATATAGTGGCGGCAATCCGATATTTTGGGTGCTCGATCTCGTGCAGCATCTGATTCTGCCTACCATCGTGCTGACGATTCCCGGCACCGTGAGCTATCATCTGACGCAGCGCACGTATCTGCTTGACACCATGAACGCCGATTATGTCCGTACGGCGCGTGCCAAGGGACTCCCGCTCAACAAGGCCATTCGCAAGCATGCGCTGCGCACCTCGCTGATTCCCACCGCCGTCGATGTGGCCTTCTCCATCGCGAGCATCTTCACCGGCGCGGTCATCACCGAAACCGTCTTCGCCATCAACGGGCTGGGCAGCTATTTCGTTCAGGCAATCGGTGACAACGATATCAACGGTTCCGTGGCCATCGCGGCGTTCGGCGGCGTCTGCACCCTGACCGGTGCGCTCTTCGCCGACATCTTCTCGGCCTGGCTCGACCCGAGAATTCGACTGAGCTGAAAGGGAGTCAGAGAGATGAACGATTCGAATACAGCATCAGCCAGCACCGTGACGCGAAGAGGAGGCCAACGATGAGCACCGAGGCCATGATCCCCACCGAGATTCCGTCAGACCCGGACGCCGAAACCGCGAACACGAAATCCGAATTCAAACGTACCGGCCGCCTCACCTTGTACGTCCGGCGTTTCTTGCGCCGGCCATCGGCGGTGGTCGGTTTGGTGATGCTCGCCGTGCTGGTGTTCTTCGCGCTGTTCGGCGGTCATTTCACCAAATGGGGCTATACGCAACCCGACTTCACGGCCTTGTCGGACCCGCCGAGCGCGGAGCATTGGCTGGGCACCACGACCGGCGGATCCGATCTGTATGCGCTGATCATCCGTGGTCTGGGCCGCTCGCTGTCCATCGGCTTCATCAGCTCCATCTCCATCACGATCATTGCGGCCTTCATCGGCACGGCCATCGCCTATTTCGAGGGCGTCGTGGAGAAGGTCGGCATGTGGTTGCTCGACATGCTGCTGGTCGTGCCCTCCTTCCTGCTCATCGCCCTGATCATCAGCGGTTCGAGCGGTGGCAACGACTGGGTCTGGCTGATCTTCGGTTTGACGGCATTCGGCTGGGTCGGCTATGCGCGTACCCTACGCACGTTGACGCTGAGCTTGCGCGAACGTGAATACATCAAGGCCGCGAAATACATGGGAGTGTCGGCGTTCCGCATCATCGCGCGCCATCTTATTCCCAATCTCGGTTCGGTGCTGGTCATCAACACGGTGCTCGGCGTTGTCTCCGCGGTGAATAGCGAGACCGCGCTGAGCTTCCTGGGACTGGGCATCAAGGCCCCCGATACCTCTTTGGGAACCTTGCTCAACAATGGCCAGAGCATCATTCTCACCGCTCCTTGGGTGCTGTTGTTCCCCTCCATCGTGCTGATCATGCTCACCTTCTCGGTACAGCTCATCGGCGATGGGCTGCGTGACGCCATCGATCCGTATTCGCGTTCGGCAGGAAAGGCTGAGTAATGACCAACGCATCAGAAACAACCACCGATGGCGCGTCACAGCGTCCGCAAGGTACCGTGACGGGGGCATCGCGATCCGAGGGCTTCGTCCGCACGAGGACCACGCGGCGCGACGAGAAACCGGTGTTGAGCGTGCGTGACCTCAACGTCTCCTTCGCATCGGAGGCGGGTACGGTGCGCGCCGTGCGCGGTATGAACTTCGATCTGTATCGTGGCAAGACGCTCGGTATCGTGGGGGAGTCCGGTTCCGGCAAGTCTGTGACCTCGATGTCCATCATGGGACTGCTTGACAAGAACGCGCACGTCACGGGTTCGATCTGCTGGCATGGTGAGGAACTGCTCACCAAAGACGATCTGGCGATGAGCGAGATCCGCGGCAAAGGCATCGCCATGGTCTTCCAGGATCCGTTGTCCGCGCTGACCCCGGTCTTCTCCATCGGCGACCAGATCAAAGAGGCCCTAGTCGTTCACAATCCGCATATGAAGGAGCGGCAGATCCACGACAGGTCGATCGAATTGCTCGACCTCGTGGGCATCCCGGAGCCCGAAAGCCGTCTCAAATCCTTCCCCTACCAGTTCTCAGGCGGTATGCGGCAGCGTGTGATGATCGCCATGGCCATCGCCAACGATCCCGATGTCATCATTGCCGACGAGCCGACCACCGCGTTGGACGTCACCATCCAGGCGCAGGTGCTTGATGTCTTGAAGAAGGCACAGCGTGAAACCGGCGCCGCCGTCATCTTCATCACCCATGACCTCGGTGTGATCGCAGGCATCGCCGACGACATCATCGTGATGTATGCGGGCCGCCCGGTGGAAAGCGCACCTGTCGACGACATATTCGACCATCCGGCCATGCCTTATACCATGGGTTTGCTCGGTGCCGTACCACGCTCCGATCGTGAGCGCGCCGGACGGCTGGTGCCCATCCCGGGTTCTCCGACGAATCTCGTCGATCTGCCCAAGGGGTGCCCGTTCGCGGAGCGTTGCCCGTTGGCCATCGACGTCTGCCGCCAGAGCGAGCCGTCCTTGAAACCCATTCCGGGGCGTCCGGGGCAATTCGCCGCCTGCCATCGCGCCGATGAGATCGTGGAACGGGGACTCGTCTTCTCCGATGTCTACACGGTGGGCAAGGGTGTGGTCTCCAAATTCGCCGGCGTACCACGCGAACAGCGGGCCGTGGCGCTTGATGTGCGTGGGCTGGTCAAGACCTTCCCATTGACTGCCGGTGGCTTCCTGCGTCGCAAAGTGGGGGAGGTTCATGCCGTCGATGGGGTGAACCTCGAGATACGCGAGGGGGAGACTCTGGCTCTGGTCGGAGAATCGGGTTCGGGTAAGTCGACGACGTTGAGCGAGATCATGGGCTTCAAGAAGCCGCAGGACGGATCCGTCAACATCTTCGGCGTCGACGTGGACGAGCATCTGGCGCGTTCCAAACGACGTGAGCTACGTGGCATGGTGCAGTACATCTTCCAGGATCCGATGAGCTCGCTGGATCCGCGTCTGCCCATCTACGACATTCTTGCAGAACCGATGAAGGCTCAACACAAGAGCCATGAGGAAATACGCGTGCGCATCGAGGAACTGATGAAGCTCGTGGAGCTCAATCCCGATCAGGTCGATCGTTTCCCCACACAGTTCTCCGGTGGTCAGCGCCAGCGCATCGCTATCGCGCGCGCCCTTGCCGTCAGCCCGAAACTGCTGCTGCTCGACGAACCGGTATCGGCCTTGGATGTCTCGATCCAGGCCGGTGTCATCAACCTGCTGGAGGATCTGCAGAACAAGCTCGGCATCGCCTACCTGTTCGTGGCCCACAACCTGTCGGTGGTTCGTCACATCTCGAATCGCATCGCGGTCATGTATCTGGGGAGAATCGTCGAAAGCGGCTCGACCGCGGAGGTCTTCCTGCATCCAATGCATCCGTACACTGATGCATTGCTATCCGCGGTTCCGGTGCCTGATCCGAGAGTCGAGCGCACCCGCAAACGCTTGGTACTGCAGGGCGAGTTGCCCAGCCCATCCGAAACGTTCAAAGGTTGCCCCTTCGCGGGGCGATGCCCGCTGTTCGCCTCACTGAGCAAGGAGAAGCAACAGCGCTGCCTGAACGAACGACCGATGCTCACCGTAAGGCAGGGCGCCGATCCCGATCACATGGTGGCTTGCCACTACGCGTGATCCCAGTCCGACGGACCGATGGCCACAAGTCTGAAAGCCCGCGAATGCATAACATACGTCATTGTCGTCCGGAAACTTAGATTCCGGCGGTGATGGGGACGGCATGCGAATAATCGCATGTCGGGTTGCTCCAGGAGCTCCTGACCTGGAGCACAATGAGAGGAGATACAGGATGAACACAAGAAAGAGCAAGGCCCTCGCGGCGCTTTCCGCAGCGGCGGCGGTAGCCATGCTGTTGTCGGCATGCGGTGGGTCGTCGAGCTCATCACAGTCGGGCTCGACCAATTACGTCGAACCTTCGTCAGGCATTCCTTCGTCCTA
>CALNAE010000010.1 GCA_937874315.1 uncultured Bifidobacterium sp.
GCCCAGTCCACGCCGATATCGGAGAGTGCGGGCCACAACAGTTTGATGGTATCGCACGCCTGTTGGCGGGCTTTCAGAAAACTCAAACGGAAAATGTTGGTGCGCTCCGATCCCGCCGCAATTTCTCCGGTGAGGAGTCGTTCCTTTTTCTCGGTGTTCGAGTTTTGGATGCCGAGAAAACTCATGCACTCATTCCACACCTGAGCCTTATCCGACAGCAGTTTGTCCGATAGGTATGGGGTGACGTTTGGGAAACTTTGGAATTGTTCGCCAAGTCCGTCGCCGTACACGAGTATGGCGGGCACGCCGTCCTGTTTCTGCTTGATCATGTTTTCGAGGGTGAGCCGCTGGTTCTCATCCTGAACCGTCACGATGAGGGGTATGCTCATGTTATCCAGATTGACGTCCAACGCCCGGTCGATCATGGCCAGACGCTCCGCATATAGGGCGATGATGTCGTTGAATGGCTCACGTAGCATGTTATCCCAGATCGGCACGCATTCCTTGCTGTTCAGCGTCTTATACGTGTAATTGTTGGCTACGGGCGTGAATTCGGTGGCGTTGAAATACGGATTGACGTTGCCCTGATACGCGGCTGCGGTGACCATGAAACGACGGACTTTAGGGCGTATGTCCGGGAAGAACAGTACGAGTCCGTTGTCAAGTAGCATGAGTTCTATGTAACGGGAATCAATCCCATTAGGAAGCCCGCTCCATGTGAACCGGCTTACCGCCAGACTTTTAATGAGTTTCGCATACATGTTTACGCGCATGGACTGCATCAAAACAGCACCGTCGCTCGCACCGCCTTTCGGTCGGAACGCGGAGATCGCGTCGCGGTACGCGGGGTTCGCCTGTCTGATACGCTGTTTGGTAGCCGTACTCGCCATGATCAATACTCGATTCCCGGCAACGGTTCGTTGTCGCCGTAATCATGTACGCCTATTTCGTCGGGATTATTCCACACGGTGACGCCTTTCTCAAAAATCGCCTTCATGGTAAGCCGGAACTCCTCGGGGCATGTCGAGGAGCGGATATACAGTTCGTGCATCTTCCAAAACGTGAAGTGCTGCATGACCTGCCAGTTTGATGGGGGCATGAGGAACCGTTGCACATAATACCCGTATCTCAGCCAGTATTCGCCTATGTTGTGCATGGCTGCGGGCATGATCTGCCGCCAACGACGCCACATCCGATACCGGTTCGTAGCGTAGAGCAGTACGTCGCCCGACATGTTGCCCTGCACCGCGGGTGACATGAGATGCGTGTCCTGTATTTTCGCGTTGATTCCCGCGATGGCGTTGGAATAGTCGCCACTCGCCACGGCGCTGCCAAGATTCCGGTTCATGTCGGCCAACGTCATGGTCTGCTCGTTGTTGAGATTGTTGACCGAATTGGCATACGAGTTGCTTTGCGTGGTGCCCGCGTTCGCCGTGTTAATCGAGTTGGCGAGCGTGGCGGCTCGTGTCTGATTCGATTGATTGTAAGTCGCATTGTTGGCGTATGCGCCTATCGCGCCGCCCACCACCGCGCCTACGGCGCCACCGGGATTACCTGTCGCGGCGTCGCCCACCGCCGTGGCCGCAGCGCTGCCGATCGTGTTGAGTTGTTGCATTCCGAACTCGAAATTCGCCTGATTCTGCGCGATGGCGGTGGCCGTGGCGGTGCTCTGATTGCTGATATTCGTCATGGATGACCTGTTGGCGTTGCCGGCAGCGGTGCGCGCCGTATTGTACCCGGCCCCCAACTGACTTTGCGCATACGCGTTGTTGACGCCCATCATGGTTTTCTGTTGCGCCCATTCGGCGTTCTTGAATTCGTAGGCGATGCTATGCGCGTTACTCGCGAGATACATTTGCCCGGAATTGTTGACGATGGAAAACGACGGGTAGTCGATGACGCCGATAGTGGCGTTCATCATCTCGCCAAGCTCATTGGTCATGACATCCTGTCGGCCACCGTCACCGCCATGCAACGATCTCACATAGTAGGCGGCTCGCGGGGTCGGCGCACCATACTGCGCCACACGGTGTACGGTGAGATTGTTCTGATAGACGTCCTGAGGCTTGATGATGAGACTGTTGCCGTTCATGAGCGTCACTTCGATCCACGCGTAAGGATACGTGCGGAATTTGGTGAGATTATGATAGCGCTGTGGCAGTTGGAATGTGTCACGGAAATTGACTTCAGTTGACACGTCCTGATCATTGACCATGCTCGCATAGTTGACGTAATAAATCGGAACGCCTAGAGCGCTGTTGTTGAACAGCCAACCGGGGGACATTTTCGACGTGTCAAGAGCGGGCACCATGTAGACGCGCTGGATTCCCTGCATGGCCCACGAATATTGTTGCCCGTGTTGCATCATTAACATGAAATCTTCGGGTGATTTGAAATAGTAGGTTTCCAGCCCGTTGGGTATGCCGTCGTTAAGACTGCCTTGTGCGATATTGAGTTTAGGGTCGCTCACCGTTCCCGGGTCCCATATCAGTGATATCGACGACAGTACGATGATGCCCGCGTTCGTTTTGTCAATGAAATTGTTGTACGCCTGATCTACGACGACGCTTTCCGCGCCCGTGTCAAGCCCCTCGGGTATGTCGAGGTAGGTGCGCCCGTTGTCGTCGTTCGCCTTATCATTGGCGATGCCGATATGCCCGCGCTCAACATAGCAGTTGCCGAGCGTCACATCAAACTGATAGGACTGCACGACGTCCAACATGACGGTGAATTGCGTGACGTTAAGATTGATCATCTGCACGTTTTGAATGAAATAATACCAGTAGCGGGGCGACTCGATACCCGGATAATCGTTGTACACGATGACGTAATTATATTGATTCGCCTGATTGAAAGGAATGGGAAGCCGGATGGGACTACCGTATTTGTATCCACTCGTATTCTGCACCACCGTGGAGGGTAGGCCGTCGAAATAGTTTTGCTGCGCGTCCTTGTCCGCGAATTTGACGATATCCCGGTAGCTCATATCCCAGTGCACGTTGCATAATCTAAACGAAGTATTCGGTGGGAAATACTGCCATGATAAACCGTTGTCAATCGGCGTCATATCCGTCATATTCGCACCTCGCGCATAAAAATGGGACCCACTAGCGTCTGCCAGTGAATCCCATTATATCACCAAGCGAGGTCAGCTGACGGTAATCGGAGTCCCGATAGGCTGAGTGACAGCGAACAGCGTGGCGGTCGGCGTGGCGGTTCCGGCTGCGACACCGGTAAGCGTGCCGTCCGCACCCACCGTGTAATCCGCATTATCCGCGTGCCATGTCACCATGTTGGAGACGTCGGCGGTACGCCCGTCGGTGAGTGTAGCCACGGCGGTCAGCTTGACAGTCTTGCCGACCGTCACCGTGGACGCACTCGAAGTGACGGCGATGGAAGCCACGAAACCGGACTGCAAACCGAGCAATCCGTCACCCGTCACGGGGACGGCAATAGTACCGCTGATCGTCTTATTGACCTCGGGCGTAGCCGGGTCGATGTATTCGACCTGCGCTTGCACGGTGATCGTGCTCGCCGTTTCACCCATGCCCACTGTCAGGACGCCCGTATTGCTGACGCGAGTGAACTGCCCGTCCGTGGGGAGCGTGGCACCGGCCACGCCCGCCGCGTTCTCAACGATCTTATAGGATACGCCGATAACGTCGAGATTCGGATAGTTTTCGGACGTGGCGTTCGCCACGACCTGAACGAGTCCGCCGCGCGCCACGTTGGTCGGCACGATGGCCGCGTTGCCGAACTTCTGAAGCGCGATCTGAAGCGTCGGGGTCGCAATGGTGATATTGCCAAGCGCCTTGATGATCATTTCGGAACCGGCCCCCTCCCAGAATAGTACTGCGGGTGCAAACGGGGAAAGCGAGATACTTTCCTTATGATGGAGGAAATAATTGGTATTCTGCGAAATCGGATTAAGCCCCGAAGTCGTGGTCAGATACTGATAGTCCCATACGAAGAAGAATTGCTTGGTGGTAAGCACGGCCTGAACCTGATTCATGCCGAACATTTCCGCTGGAATATCGTAGATACGCGCCTGAGCGTCCATGTATGACACGTTGAACGCGGCTGCGAGAGCATCCACGTCGATGGCCGCGTGAATCTCCGGCGTCATGAAGAGGATGAGATCATCACGGGAAACAACGGCGGGCATGTGCGCCGCGTTGTACTTCGTCCACGGCTTGATGGGGATCGTATAGATCATGGCACGAATGTTTTTGAGCAGTTGCTTGGCCTGCACGCTCGCGTCGGCGGTCAGCGAGATGGGATCGTTGTGAATCTTCCAATAGCCGCCCAGATTCGCATATTCCGCGAACAGATTGCACATGCTCAAAAACTCGTCGTTGTTGTCCGACGTGGTAGGGGACTGCATGATCTCGCCGTTCAACTGCGCAAGGCCGCTGTTTTCGTTTTCAAACGCTTTGCGGAGCTGCGACTCGTTGACGGAAATCGGATACCAGTCCTCACGGTTAACGGTGTGGAAAACGCTTTTGACCTGCGGCTTATAGGTGCCGTAAATGTCGTCGCCAAGATACTCGTTGTCCGGGTCATAGATATGCGCCTTGACGAGTCCAACCGAAATTTCCTCCTGCGTGGACCCGTATTGCATGGCTGCGCGCTTGAATTCGGCCAACGGGTTCTGCCAGCGAAGTTTGTTGACGTATCGGTTGCCGATTTCGTTGATGAGAGCGTCGTAAAACTCGTTACGAATACCCGGATATCGTAGCATCGTGTCGAGCGACTGCCTCATGTTGGCTTTTGTGGCCGAGGGGACACGTCGCTGAAATTCACTTGACGCGTCGTCGCGGATCGCGTTGATGATATCAATGTTAGTCGCGTCGATCAGCGGGCGGACGTGCTCGCCGTTCTGTGTTACCATGGTAAAACCTTTCTATGATTATCGATAATCACTATCAGTATACTACTCGTTGTCGTCATCCTCGTCGGCAAACAGACTATCATACGAGGTTTTACCCTCCGGCTCCGACTCAGGTTCGGGCATACTCCCACCGCCGATACCCATTGCGTCGAGCATGGCTTTCACCTGTGAAATCTCATCGCGAAGCTCCTGAATCTGCCCGCTGAAATCGGTGCTCGGCTCCGGTTCCGGCTCCGTTTCCGGCTCAGGCTCCGGCTGAATATCGTCATTAGGGGTGTCCACATGATCCTGTGGGGCATCCTCTTTCGTGGTGTCCGTAGGTTCTTCAGATTCTTCCGCCGCCATGATTCCCGTCCTTATGTTATGAGTTGACGCGGGGGTGCAATCTCGCTCCCCCACGTCTAATGGCATGAGAGCCGTATTTGTTCCGCGTAGTACAGTGGTTTCCAGCCCTCCGGCGCGCCCGAACTCAATCGGTAGAGTGCGCTACCGCTTGCATACAGCCACGTTACTCGGCTCCGTACCGTTCTTATTGTATCACGATCTCACTACCGTAATCGTCCACGAAAGTGCCCCCATGACGGAA
Source organism: uncultured Bifidobacterium sp. (assembly GCA_937874315.1). Classification (GTDB taxonomy): domain Bacteria; phylum Actinomycetota; class Actinomycetes; order Actinomycetales; family Bifidobacteriaceae; genus Bifidobacterium. The sequence goes on from CALNAE010000010.1 coordinate 5,478, forward strand.
CTGCTCCCATGGTATCGGCGTACTACGCGTGACGCCCGCACACACGAGATCGATGTCCCCGTTATCACGCTCCCCCTGATACATGCCCACGTCGATGATGCGTAGAAATCTATAGTGCGCCGCCGTTTTCCATCTCCCCAGTTTCGTGGGATGCCGTTCCATACCTTGAGCGTGCTCGCCGTTGACGATCATGAAACCGTCCGTATTGATCGACACGATATTGCCGTTTTGCCGACATACGCCGAACAGCGTTTGTCGGGCGTATGCCGTGACGAACATGGCGACCGGCAGATAGTGTCGTGAGGTCTGCGCGTTGTCGGATGGAGTCACATGCCATTCCACGCGCCCGTCGTCCGCGTCGTATCGAGGGGAGAGCATGGCGTCTCGTGGCGTGGTGCCGAATTTGCCGATCAGCGAGTTGAGCATCAATTTCGCGATATTGCGCCGAGCGCCCGTGCTCACGCTTTTCAGCGCGAACCACCTGTCGATATAATCCGTGAAATTATCCGTATTCGCCGCGAATTTCCAGCCGCGTTTATGCTCATACACGCTCACCTCGTAATTATCGTAGAGTAATCGTTGATCAATGTTGGTCAACGCCATGGTGATGTAGCCGCGCGTGCTTTCCACTCGGCCCGTGCGTTTGCCGCTCAGCATGTCGGTGACGCCGAGAAACGCGTAGCCGTCCGGTTTCAGATCGGCACGAAACGTCATGACGTCGATATGCAGCGGCATGTCGGCATCCGGCTCATACTCGCCGTAATATTCGACCGGCTCACCGTATGGCATGAGATTGTTGCGCAGCATCGTGGGATACATGCTATTGCAGTCATAGTCGGTCACGTTCTCATAATCACCGGGCATGCATTCCATGTAGCCGCCAAGATACCCGGTCCTCATGTCATATTCGACCTCCGTTCCCAAGTCGGGATAGTTTTTCGCGAACAGCCCGTTGCCGTGCGGTCCGATATAGTCGTTCATCGCGCTCCCCGCTATGGTCATGCCACTGATGCCCATGGCGTCGCACGATCTCAACGCCCTGATCGCGGCCTGCATCGGCGTGTTCCCACCATATGCGGCCTGAAGTTTTTTGGCGCTCGTGGTGCGCAATAAATTGTTGAGCAGAAACATGCGAGTGGGGATGCCTGCGCCATTGCGGTAGGTGACGTGGTAGATGATGCGATTGACGCCGCACAGCACATTGAGCGCGTTCTTGCGCCCGTTGTCCGGGGTGATGCCATGCGCCATCATATAGGACAGCCATTCATTCATCGGCTGCATGGTCGTGCAATAGGCGATAATAGGCTGACTTGCTTTCACCGCCATGCCCATCATCCTCGTTGCCTCGAATTGTGCCTCATTCCCCTTTAAATCGCTCATGATATCACCGTCAATAATGTATATTTCACTCATATCATCACCCGTTTATCGCGCCATATTATGTGCCTGACTCATAAAGTCCTGTAAAGCCTGACGAACTTTTTGCTTCTGTTTTTCATCATCGGAAACGAATTTAAATTTATTGTTTTTCGCATATTTGCGTACCGCTTCCCATGTCTCATACTCGGGTGAATTGCCTATAAAATTCTTGATGAATAATCCAAACGCCGTGTGCTTCATCATCCACCGTATTTCCTTATTGGTGAGACGCGCGAATTGATGAGCCACGACTTTGTCGAACGCGCCTTTAAGCTGCATTTCGCGTAGGAACTTCAGGTACTGTTGACGTGTTTTCTGTTCTTTACGACGTTTCCTATTACGCTCGGCACGCGCCTTCTTATAGAGCTTCAATAGCTCCGTTTTTTCCTTGTCTTCGGCGGTTTGCGTGCGCTTGGCCGCGTCGCGTAGTTCACGCTTCAACGTTTTCACGTCCATGCCGGTCATGAATTTTTCGTCACCAAGCACGTTAGTGCTATTGAGGATATCGCGAAATTCGGGGGATGCGGTGAGCACGTTCTGCATGATCTGCGGGTCCGCCGTTCCCGCGCCGTGCCGTTCGCGCCACTGTTGTTGTTCTATGGTGCGCTGTTGCCGCTGTTGATCGTAATATTTGGCGCGCTCGATTTTCTGTCGTGCCGCGATGCGCCGTGACTGCTGTTGTCGTAGCACGTGACGCTGTTTGCTTGGCGCGGATGCTATCGTGCTGTCCGACACGAGTGGCCGTGAGGCCATTTCCCTGTCAAATTTCGTGACATGCACCACGGGTACGTTGTAATATGATTGCTGCGCTTCGGCCAGCACTTCGGCTTTACGCGCCGACTGTTTTTGTCCGAACAGTCGCGCCGCCTGTTGCAATTGCAATGGCGTGTATTGGTCGAGTTTTTTGATCTTAAAACTATTGAGATTCGTTATCGTTCGTTGTTGTTCGTTTGCCCGAGCCTGTGCGCTTCGCTCCGCTATGAGCGCCTTGCGCTTTCGCCTATCCGCACGTGATGCCATAGTACCCCGATTTGACCATCTGATAGCATAATAGGCACCCCGCTAGGGGGTGCCTATCGGCTTAGGTGACTGTCAGTGAGTGATGCTGACAATCACCATTATACCACTGACGACGACTAATCAACTACCAGCGTCTTCAGAGTGTTCTTGTTGGCAAGCTGGGTTTTCTTGACATGCACTTCCAGAGGCTCAGGCCACTGAACGCCGAATGTAGCCACAAGGTTGTACGCCGAGCGTGCGATACCCTCGGACTGAGTGAAATAGCCCTTGCCGTCCGCACCCACGAGCGTGGTGTTGGTGCACGGCTGATCGGGGCCGCCATTACGATCGGCGCGTACACCCGGAGCCTGAACAATGGCGATGATACTCACGTGCTTCTCACCCATATCATCGAGCGATGTGGCATTGTTGACGGCATTGAACGCCGCCTTACGTTCCTCGAACGACTGAGGATGCAATGTGTTTACCAGTCCGCGCGTGGTGCGGGGTGTGGCGTCGATAATCTCTCCCGTGCTTTCGTCTACTGTAGCAATTTCCTGTGCCATAATAATCACCTAATCCTTATTTGTTATTCTTCAATATTATCTTCATTGGTTCCATCATCGAGAGCGCTTTTAGTGGCGTACTCGATGTCTTTGCCAAACTTTGCATTGCCGTAAAAGTCGGCTTTACTCATAGAAGCTTGCTGTTTATGCCACACAAAACGCTGTGGCAAGAAATTCGGGAAATTCTTGCGAACCTTACGCTTCAAAAATTCAATATCAGTGTTAGAGCCGTCAATAACATGCTCCTGCTCAATCATACTGCCATCGCTCGACATTTCAACGCCTTGCGCGACAACATAATGATGAGTACGAATAACAGTACCACCCTCAGTTTCTTTACCCCTAGCCATTTCCGTTCTTTCTATAATGGTTTTCAACCACACCGAAAACCTGTTTATCAGTATACACAATATTACGCAGTTTGTCAAAACTAACGAAACACATTTTAATTATTTCCACGGCAGCGGGATCATCGCTCCACATTTGAGTACAATCGAACTGTTCCGCCCCCGCCAAACGACATAACGAGCACCATGCCACGAGATAGGGGACATAAACGATTCCCGTTATCATACCCACATCCATACCACTGTTTAATACTTCCTTGCGCTTCGGATGCTCCGACAGCGTGGCACAAATATGAGAACTTTCAATCAAACCGTCCCGAAAAGCAAGCTGAGTGCCCTCGTGCGAATAAAATTCGCTCAACATGGTCACCGACCGGCAAAACATTTCCCACGGTACACCTTTCTGAATATTCCTAATGGCAAGTTTTCTCATTTGACCACGAAACACCATTTTGACGCGCTCATTATAGTGGATAGGGTCATCATCCCAATAGGTTCGCTCCATAACGGGAAGATATAGTTGCTCATTAGGCTTTAATGTTTTACTTTTACTACGCCAAGGGGTAGACATGCCGTTCCTTTCTAAAACTGCGGTTCATCGTAGACAACCTCACGCAACCGACTGTCGTCAGATACCGTACACTCCTCGTAACCATCACCATAACCACGACGATAGTCATCACGATAACATTGCGGACAATCATAAATACTACCATTCGCGTCAGCATCATTGCCAATAGCATGATCCATCCA
>CALNAE010000011.1 GCA_937874315.1 uncultured Bifidobacterium sp.
TCCACATCAAACCGATCCACGTAATACACATCCCTGACGATCTGGGCAAAGGCCGACTTGCTCAAACCGCGGTTCTTGTCAATCGCGGTAAGCCCATCTCGGTTGATTGAATTCAGCCCTGTACCATCAATCGAATCGCCGAGATGATGGAGAATATCGGCTACAGTATGCAATTCTTGGATTGTCGAGTCAAGTACGCAGCGATCAACGCAGTAGGTAATGACGTGATTCGGCGCCTTGGCATCCCCCTCAAACTTCGCGCCGACGATGTAATGACTGGCCGATGTCCCGTGATTCGACAGCAGACGACGAATGCGATTGCTTTTCGCGACCACCGTTTTGTAGTGGACACTTACCAGTGGATTGATAGGTAACGTCTGGCCTGCCCAGAATTTACGCACCTCTGAAAGCTGATCGGCGATTGCCACAACCTCACGTTGTTTGACCACTGCTCCAGCCGGCAGTGAGGGTGCGCCTGGCGAAGAAGCGCCTTTCGTCGATAGTTTTCCTTTGAGCTGCAGCAGATTATTCATCGTCCGCCTCTTTCAGTCCACGCGAAACTGTGCTTCGTGATACTCCTGTGAGCACTTCGATCTCTCGAACGGTAAAACCTTGGTTACGCAATGCCTCGATATCCCCGACAGTCCGCTCTCCGTTGGGGACGACCGCTGTATACAACCTACGCAGGTAGTCGTATTCATCTCCCGGCTTACTGAAGGCGATGGCGGTGCGGATGACGTTCTTCAGATCACCGGGATACGGCAGTCGGCGCATCAAGGCCATGATTTTGCGGAACAACCGCAGATTCTTACCGACGAAGTGGAACTGATTCGCATAATCGCGCATGATGGCGTTGGCGATATCCAAAAGGTCTTCCCGCGTATAGCGCCCAAAGTCGATGACGGCATCGAAACGTCTGATCAGCGCATTATCGAACTCCTTGAACAGGTTGGTCGTGGCAAACAGCACCAAACGATCAGACATGTTGTCCAATTCTTTCAACAGCGTCGAAGTTGCGCGTCCCATCTCACGCACGTCCCTGGAATCCACCCGATCCATCGCGAGCGCGTCGATTTCGTCGAAGAGCACCACCACCTGCTCAGGCTGCGTAAAACTGTCCAGCTCGTCGAAGAGTTTGACGATGTTCTTTGCCGTTTGGCCAAGTCTGCTGTCCACGACAGTACTGAAATCCACTACATACAGCTCGCGCTTCATAATCGACGTGATCTGCTTAACCGTTTCCGTCTTCCCCGTGCCAGCAGGGCCTTGGAACAGGAACTTGTGCAGACCAGCATGATTGCCTATGGCATTGAGTATGCCCTGCACATCCTGCGTGATCGCCTCCGGTAACGGCAACGCATGCTGCACCACGGTTTCCTTTCGGAGAAATTCCGAAGAGAAATCGCCAGAGTCCGATTGAGGAACGAAGGTGTTGGCATCAGAAAGCAGGGCAAGAATGTAACTCGCCAGCTGGCTGTCTCCGGTGGCATCGAAATCTTTGGCGATATTGTACGCCTCTTCGCGAAACGCGGCATCATTGTGTTCCGAATGGTACCTGATGAGATTCAGTACATCGCGTTTCTTCATATGGGCTCCTTGAGCAATCTGTAGAAAGTTACTTCAAGATATCATATCTCTGTCTCATTTCCAATTAATTTGTCTCACGTACGAGAAGATATAATGACATCGATTCGCCCTGTCGGGCTACTATGATGAGCAGCAGAAACAAAGGCCTGCACGGAGGTTGGGATGCCCGATACATTTAAATCCAATGACATACAAATCGACGAAATACTGAGACAAATAGATTCGGGCAAAATTCAATTACCGGATTTTCAGCGAGGCTGGGTTTGGGACGACTATCGAATCAAAGCGCTTATCGAAAGCATTATGAATTCCTATCCTGTGGGAGCACTGATGTTCCTCGGATACGGTGGTAACACGGTTCGTTTCAAATACCGTCCGTTTACTGGCTCAAACATCGATACGGTTCCGGAGGAGCTTGTTCTCGACGGTCAACAACGACTGACATCTATCTACAACGCACTCTATTGCAAATCCGCTGTACCAACCTGCAACGAAAAAGGTCAAAATATTGACCGCTTCTATTACCTGGACATCCGCAGAAGCCTAGATGCCACCATTGACAGAGCTGATGCCATTCTTTCGATCCCATCAGATCGCATCATTCGAAGCGATTTTGGACGGACAACCGTGTTGGATGTCAGCACTAGCGATAAAGAATATGACCAACTCCTGTTCCCCCTCAACACAGTATTCGATACTTCCGTATGGATCAGATGGGTAAATGAGTGTCAGCAACATTATGATTTCAAAAATCCTGAACTGACGCAGTTGTTGTCTAGATTCCAGCAGCAGGTACTGGTTCCCATGCAGCAGTACAAAGTACCGGTCATCCAATTGGCAAAAGACACACCCAAAGAAGCGGTGTGCCAAGTATTTGAAAACGTAAACACTGGCGGGGTCTCGCTGACGGTGTTTGAGCTCGTCACAGCATCATTCGCCGCAGACGATTATGACCTTCGCGGCGATTGGGAGGGAAACCGCAAAGATTCATCCGCAGACGGCGGTAGATATCAACGTCTGCGACGTCAAAGCCCACTGCTCAACGGCGTTACGCCAACAGATTTCTTGACCGCGCTGACCTTGTTGACAAGGTACTACGCGTGGGTACATGGCGGGCCGGCAGTGAGTTGTAAGAAGAAGGATGTTCTCTCCATTTTGCTGGAAGACTATAAAAAACAAGCTGACCAACTGGAACAAGGATTCATTCAAGCCGCGCACTTTCTGCTCGAACAGAGAATTTTCAGCACCCGCGATCTGCCCTACTCCACCCAACTCATACCGCTATCAGTCTTATTCACTGCATTGGGTAACCATGCTCAAGATGCCACCGCAAAGACAAAACTCGCACGCTGGTATTGGTGTGGGGTACTAGGCGAAATGTATGGCGGGGCGAATGAGACGCGCTATGCAACAGATGTGACAGGCGTTTTGTCTTGGATCAACAATGGAGGTGAAGAGCCAGACACGGTTGCACGAGCTTATTTCCAGCCAACGCGCCTATTGACATTGCGAACCCGGCTCAGTGCTGCATATAAGGGCATCATGGGACTCATTCTCAAGCAGGGAGC
>CALNAE010000012.1 GCA_937874315.1 uncultured Bifidobacterium sp.
GTGTCGCGCCGCAGTGCCTCGACGGCACGGCCCCAGCTGCCGTCACGTCGCATGGCCTTCAGCGCCTGGTCGACCTCGCCCGCCAACTGGGTGTTGCCGGCCCTGACGAGGACCCCGTGCTCGGCCTTCGCGATGGGATCGGCGAGTACGGCAAGGTACGTTCCACCATAGGAACGCGCCAGCCCGGAGAGCAGCGCGCCATCGGCGCTTACCGCGTCGGCCTCGCCCACCATCAATGCGGTGAGGCATTGCGGATAGGTCCCGCGAGGCTTCACGATCACCCCCGGTATGGCTTTGAGCAGGTTCGCCTCAGCCCCGCTTCCCATTGCGGTGCACACCGTCTTGCCCGCCAACGCCTTCGAAGAGGTCAGCGTAGATTTTTCCTCGCTGTGGATCAACAGCTCCTGATTGGCCACCAGATATGGACCGGCGTATTCGATCGCAGCCAAGGCCGTGGCGGCCATGGGCAACGCCGACACCACCAGATCCGCCTTGCCCTGCTCCAAGAGCTGGGTGCCGTTGTGCGGGGTCACCGATTTGAAATCGATCTGCTTGTCCGCGTATCCCAACGACTTGGCGACATATCTGGCGACGGTGATGTCGAATCCGGAATAGTGCCCGTCATTGAACCAACTCAACCCGGGTTCGTCCTCGGCAACCCCGATGGCGATCGTGGGGCCGGCCGGCGTTTCCTGCGCGACGTTGGACTCTCCGCAGGCGGCCGTGGACGCCAGCAATAGCACGGTGACAATCACCGCCGCAAGCCGTCGTCCATATCGCATACCCCACACCTTACCCATGCCGCGGACCGCAGCCGAGCGCAGGCGGGCAAGAACGGCCTGCGACATTGAAACGCAACGAAATGCAAACGACACGCATACGACGACGAACTACTTGAACAACCTGGACCTGGTGAGGAACCAGGTGACCAAAATCGAAATCACCACGGAGATGACGATGACGATGAGAAAGCCCCAATGGCTGTTGGTGAACGGCATGCCGGACATGCCGGATTGGAAGTTCATTCCGTACATGGAGAAGATCAGCGTCGGGATCGACAAGGTGATGGAGATGATGGTGAAGATGCGCATCACGTTGTTCAGATTGTTCGACACGATCGAGGCGAAGGCGTCGGTCATATTGGCCAAGACCCCGCTGTAGATGTTGGCCATCTCGATGGCCTGCTTGTTCTCGGTTATCACATCGTCGAGCAGGTCCTCGTCGTCGGGGTATTGCTTGAACCGGGACAGGGAATTGAGCTTCTCCATCACGATCTCGTTGGATTTGAGGCTTGTGGTGAAATAGACCAGGGTCTTGCTCAGCTCCAGCAGCATGAGAATCTCCCGATTCTGCATGGAGTGCCGCAACTTGAGCTCCAACCGGTCGCTTTCCCGGTCGATGATACGCAGATAACGCAGATACATGGTGGCGTTGCGATACAGGATCTGCAGGATGAAGCGGGACTTCATGTAGGTGTTGAAACCTCGAATCGTGCCCTCCATGAAGGGGTGAAGAACCGCGGTATCCTGCATGCAGACGGTGATGATGAGATTCTGGGTGATGATGATCGACAACGGGATGGTCTCGTACCAGTCCCGCCCCCCACGCTCCTCAACGGTCGGAATGTCGACGATGATCATCGTATAGTCATCCTCGCTGTCCACACGGGAACGTTCCTCATCGTCGAGCGGGGCCCGCAGATCGGCCAGATCGATGCCAGTCTGTTGGGACACCGTGGCAAGTTCGACATCGGTGGGTTCGGACAGGCAAAGCCACGAACCGTTCTGCGGCGTGTCGACCCGCTCCACGCGGTCGTTGATCGTGCTGAACATTCTCAGCATGCTGTCACCTGCCCCTCAAAGACTCGTACCGGTCCGTCCGATCGAGAACCGCGCCATTCATGTGGATCGCTCGTCTGCCGTCACCCGACACCCGGCGGTCAGCGGCACGCGAGACGTCACGCACCCTCATGCATGCACGCGCAAACCCTCACGAACCCTACCAAGGATAGCCTTCATCCCGACGAAACGGTACGATACCCCCAACGCCATACCGCGGTCGGAGGAACCGCCGCTTAGGGCACGGCCGTCACTAGGCGCTTACCGTGATCGGTTTCCACATGGGCATGTCCGGCCGCCGTAGGTCTTGCGGACCATTCTCCCAATCGGTAAGTCGGGCGATGGCCGGCCCTTGGTTGTATTGGTCGAGCTGCCAGGAGACGACGTCGCCGTCGTACACCGGCGTCATACGGGACCAGCAGGCGTTACGCACAGCACCCAGCGCGTTCAACGAGTCGGGGTCAAGCCCCAGCAACGTCGCGACGGTCGCCACGATCCAAGACCCATGGCCGACCAGCATCAGGGTCGTTGGACGGGGCTGTGCACCCGCGTCGGCAAGCATCGACGCAACCGCTTGTGCGCCGCGTCGACCGACCGCCTCGCGGCTCTCCACGCCATATGCGAGCTCTCCGCCGGTATGCGCCTTCCATGAGGCATAGGCCTCGGCATCCATGCGCCGAATCTCCTCGCGCGTCATGCCCTCCCACTGTCCGAAACTGCGTTCGCGCAGCCTCGTATCGAGTTCGACGGGCAGTCGCATAAGATCCGCGAAGGCATGAGCGGTCTGCTGGGCGCGGAACAGATCGGAAGAGACGATACGCAGCAGACGTCGTGCCGCCGGCGCCTGACGATACTCTTCGATATCGCTGCGACGCGCCGCATGCGGATCTGGTTGCACCAGCTGGTCGGGATGATCGGCGATCGAGGAGACCTTGGCCCAATACAGGGTTTTCGCCAGTTCGTAAGCGCTCTGGTCCACCTGCCACTGGCCGATGATGTCGAGCGGGACGTCGATCTGGCCCTGCATGCGGCGATGGAGATTGAATGTCGTACGACCGTGGCGCAACAGTATGACGTCGTCAATCATGATCAATTCCCTTCTTCAGGTGACGCTGCCCGGCTTGCCTGGCGCACCCGGCGCACCCGGAGTCGCGCGGACAACATGATCAGGCAACCACTTCGATCAGCGTCCATATCAACGCGATCACAGCATACGGCCACCAGTGCACTTTGCTGATGGCCACGAATTCGCGAATGAACGCCGTCGGCCAATAATATCCCGTGGTCCGGCTACCCAGGCCATCCGCATTGAGCCCGATGGTGTGAGCGTATTCGCAGGCACGGAAGACGTGATAGTCGCTGGTGACCAGTACCGCCCGATACCGGCGACCTCTGCTCGGACCGGAATCCGCCGCGCGTCGATCCATGATCTCCTTGGAATAGACGAGATTCTCCAATGTCGTCGTGGACCGATCCTCCAGCACGATCGCGTCGTCGGGCACACCGCATGATCCCGTCAGATACCGTCGCATCGCGTCGGCCTCGCTGATCACCTCATCGGCACCCCTACCCCCGGAGACGATGAAGACGCCGCGCCGATCTTGACGGCGCCACAACTGCACGGCCTTATCGATGCGACCCCTGAGCAAGGGGGTAGGTTGGTCTCCCTGCAACCCGGCACCGTGGATGACGATGTAATCATACAGACGCCGGCGCGGCAGCAGACGATACAACGTGGAATACACCAACAACGCGGCGAAGGTAAATACCATCCAGAGCACTTCAAGCGTCAGCAGCACCACCACATAGATCAACCAACGCGGAATACGGTTCAAGACCATGAAAAAGTCGAGCGCGATACAGGCGGTCAGCAGCAACGCAAGCACGGCGGGCAGCAACGCCGATATCGACAGTCCCTCCCGTCGTATCACGATCACGGTGTTGACGAGCAGAAAGACGATGACCGCAAGCGGCGCCACCATGATGAGCACGATGAGCGCGATAATCAGTCCGACCTGAACGGGTTCATTGGGCCTGCTCACCGCGAGCGCCAGCAGAGTCAGCGTACCGACGGCGGTGATCAGCAACAGCGCGAACCAAATCGCGTTGCGAAACTGCCGCGGTTCCTTGCGATATGAGGAGGCGAAGATAACGGCCCAGAAGATGGTCGGGGTGAACAATAGCAATATCGCGAATACCTGACTCATCTAGCGTCGTCCTCGATCCCGGATTCCATCTGTTTCTCCTCTTCCGCGCACGTCCCAGCGTTCTAGACATCCCAGCCGTTCTAGACATCCCAGACGCTACAGACATCCCAAGCGTCCCGGATATCCCAAGCGTCTCAGACGTCCCAGACGTGCCGTGGCCTGTATGGTTCCTGAACGGTCCACGGGTTTCATCGCGTCGCAAGCACCATCGTCCAAGGGCGCAAGAAAGTCGTTGCCGATGCCACGCCCGTATAAGGGACCGATATCGTATGGTGCGAACGGATTACGGATTACGGATTCGAGGACGGTGCAGGCACGATAGAGAGTCCGTCGTCGCGCAGCCAGTGGCGTCAGGCCTCACTCTCTTCGGGCAACGGCGGCAACACCACGGGATTTCTGCGAGAATCGGCGATGCTGAACGGGGCGAGGCGCCTGAAGTTGCGTCGAACCGTATCGCAGGAGGCATTGAAACCCTGCTGTTCCTCCGTGGACAGCGGCAATTCGATGATCTCGCGCACGCCATCGGCGCCGATCACACATGGCACGGAGGTGTACAGACCTTGCTGACCATATTGTCCATCCAGCCACACGCAGGCAGGCAAGGCGACGTTCTCGTCATGGATGATGGCACGTATCAGACGGGCACCCGCGTTGGCGACGGCATACTCCGTGCACTGCTTGCCGCGGTAGGCGATATAGCCACCTCGCCGCGCCGCGACCTCAATCTCCTTGAAATCGAGGTCATAATGGGGATTGCCCGCCAGCTCACGCAGCGGCTTGCCCGCGATGCTGGCCGCATGCAGCGCGGCGATCTGGGTGTCGCCGTGTTCGCCGATCATATAGGCCTGAATGGATTCGGGAGCCAGTTTGGTGGACAGGGACAAGACCGTGCGCAACCGCGCGGAGTCGAGTAGGGTACCCGTGCCGATCACATGGCCCGCAGACAAACCGGACAGGCGGTGCAGTTCGCGGGTCACCACATCACAGGGGTTGGAGATATTGACCCAGAAACCTTTGAATCCAGCGCCTGCCAGCCGTCCGACGAACGTGCGGGCCGTATCCACGGTGGCGAACAGCTCCCCCGTCCGGCTTACCGCTGCCAACGACACGTTGCCGGCCGCGTTGACTATGACATCGCAGCCCGCAAGCCGCTCATAATCCGCATGGCAGTTGACCACCGTGACGCGGTGGGGCGCGAAGGCCACGGAATCGTTGAGGTCCTGGACCTCGGCCGCAAGCTTGGTCTCGTTGACGTCGCACAGCAGCAGTTCGTCGGCGATGCCTTGCAGAATCAGGCTGTTGGCGACATGCGGCCCCACATGGCCGACCCCGATAATACCGACGGATACGATATGGGCACTCATGACGAAGCTCCTTCACTGGACCGCCGCGTCTCGGCACACCTTGCCAAGCCGCCGCATGAATCTTCATTACAACGCCCAGAATACTCCATTGTCCAGCGCGCGCAGGGCCCGCGAGAACCGCCGGCGGACGCTCGGTGATGCGGCTATCGGCGCAGCCGGCTGGTTGTCAGCGTGACGCCTGCCGCGGCCATCGCACGACGTGCGTCCTCACCCTGCTCTTCGCTCACCGGCACGGTCAGATCACGATAGACGGTTGTGTCGAAGCCAAGGTTTCGGGCATCCAACGCGGTCTGTTTGACGCAATGCGATTCCGCGATGCCGACGACATCGACGGCATCGATCCCGGCATCACGCAGGGCGTTCGCCAACGTCCTGCCCTGGGCGAGCATGACATCCATCTGCGAACGTGTCTGGACGCGATCGCTGCCGTCTTCGATCCCTTCAAATCCCGAGTATGCGGCACCATACTGCCCTTTTTTGAAATGATGCGCAACGCCGAGGGCGGCGATGGCGGGATGCAATCGGGCATTCGGCGTACCGGCTACGCCATGCGCGGGCCAGCTGTCGATGAAATCCGGGGTGACTGAGAAATGAGCGCCGGGCTCGACATGCCAGTCCTGCGTCGTCGCGATGTACGAATACTCGCAACGACGCTCGTCGACATATGATGCGATGCGCCGGGCGACGGCATTGCCGCCGTCGACGCCAAGTTCTCCGCCTTCGCAGAAGGTCGGCTGCACGTCCACGATGATCAATGCCTTCAAACCCATCTCGGCTCCCTCTGGTCGTAGGGCTACGGGGCTGTCCCCGACGTAGCTCGTCACGGTGAAATCCTACACAGAAAGTTCTTCGTCAACAAACGACGTCATCGCGGCGGACAGTGGGTCATCTCTTTCGCGATGCCGAATCAAGTCACGGATATGCCGACAGCACAGTCGAGGGCACGTCATCAATTGACATATACCCCCTAGGGGTATATTGTGGCCGTACAGGCGTACCGTCTACGAATGGGGTGCAACGACAATGGCCTCGAACCACTGGAACCCGCCCCGCTTCGTCTCGAGCCCATTCGACGTGCGAATGCCGCCTCACTGCCTGTGAGACGCCCCGGCTCGAGGCCGGTCACGACGCCTGGCGGGAGTCTCGAATGAAGCAAGACATGAAGGAGACAAACATGAACATGAACATGAA
>CALNAE010000013.1 GCA_937874315.1 uncultured Bifidobacterium sp.
ATCACGGCAAATCAACGGTCGCGGACCGCATCCTGCAGCTCTCGGGCATCGTGCCGGAACGCGAGATGCGCGACCGTTTCCTCGACCGGATGGATATCGAGCAGGAACGCGGCATCACCATCAAATCACAGGCCGTGCGCGTCCCCTGGACCGTGGATGGCACGGAATACACCCTCGGCATGATCGACACCCCCGGTCACGTCGATTTCACCTATGAGGTCTCACGCGCGCTGGCCGCCTGCGAGGGTGCGGTGCTCCTCGTCGATGCGACCCAAGGCATCGAGGCCCAGACCCTGTCGAACCTCTATATGGCCATCGACCATGATCTGACGATTATTCCGGTGCTCAACAAAATCGATCTGCCCAGCGCCGAACCCGACAAGCATGCGGAGGAGCTGGCCGGTCTGATTGGTTGCGAACCGCAGGATGTATTGCGCGTCTCCGGAAAAACCGGGGAGGGGGTACGCGATCTACTCGACCAGATCGTCATGGACGTTCCGGCGCCGCACGGGGATCCGAAGGCGCCGGCCCGCGCCCTGATCTTCGACTCCGTCTACGACTCCTATCGCGGCATCGTCACCTACATCCGCATGGAGGACGGCAGACTGGCCTCGCGTGAACGGCTGCACATGATGGGCATCGGCATGACGCATGAGCCCATCGAGATAGGCGTGATCAGCCCGGATATGGTCGCGACGAGCGCGCTGTGCGCGGGCGAGGTCGGCTATGTGATAACCGGCGCCAAGGATGTGAGCCAATCCAAGGTCGGCGACACCATCACGTCCGCGGCACGGCCGGCTACAACACCACTGGAAGGGTACCGCGATCCCAAGCCGATGGTGTATTCCGGATTGTTTCCCATCGACAACGCCCAATTCCCCGAGCTGCGTGACGCCCTCGACAAGCTCAAGCTCAACGATGCCGCGCTGGTCTATGAGCCGGAGACATCAGTTGCCTTGGGATTCGGTTTCCGTTGTGGTTTTCTGGGGCTGTTGCATATGGAGATCGTGGCGGAACGATTGAGCCGCGAATTCGGCTTAGACCTTATTTCCACGGCTCCGAACGTGACCTATGAGGTGACCGGGGAGGACAATGCGCTGCACCATGTGACCAATCCCAGTGAGTTTCCCGAAGGCAAGATCAAATCCATCGTTGAGCCGATGGTCGCCGCGGATATCATCACACCGAAGGAATTCATCGGTTCGGTGATGGATCTATGCCAGGAACACCGAGGGGAAATGGGCACCTTGGAGTACCTCAGTCCCGAGCGGGTGGAGATGCATTATCGCATTCCACTGGCCGAGATCGTCTTCGATTTCTTCGATCAGCTCAAAAGCCGCACCAAAGGCTACGCTTCGCTGGATTATCACGAGGACGGCGAGCAGCAGGCTGACTTGGTTAAGGTCGACATCCTTATTCAAGGCGAGAAGGTCGATGCCTTCAGCGCCATCGTGCACCGCGACAAGGCCTACGCCTACGGCGTCATGATGACGAAGAAGTTGCGCGAGCTCATACCCCGCCAGCAATTCGAGATACCAATCCAGGCGGCGATAGGCGCGCGCATCATCGCGCGTGAGACGATACGCGCGTTGCGTAAGGACGTACTCGCCAAATGCTACGGCGGCGACATCACCCGCAAGCGCAAGCTGCTCGAGAAGCAGAAGGCCGGGAAGAAACGCATGAAGATGCTCGGTCGGGTCGAGGTCCCACAGCAGGCCTTCATCGCGGCGCTGTCGAATGACGAGGGCGGTGCCGACCGCGATACGAAGGACAAGATTCGCGCCGCGCAAAAAAGCGAACGCGGCTAGCCTGCCATGGACGAGTTCTTTGCTCATGTGCCGTTCTGCCTGAGACGCCGAGCCGTCAACAGCGAAGCCCGGTGGGCTTTGCTGAGGCGAGGTGAGCGCGATGTATCGAGCGCGAGGGCGACGTCGGGGGTTGGTGTGTGATGGTCTACGAAGTGTATGTCCATGTGCCGTTCTGTCTGAGACGTTGCGGTTACTGCGACTTCAACACCTATACCGCGTCGGATATGGGCGGCGGGGCGAGCAGAAGCAACTACG
>CALNAE010000014.1 GCA_937874315.1 uncultured Bifidobacterium sp.
CTCGGCAGCGTCAGATGGGTATAAGGGACAGCGAAAAATCCATGGCCGGCCTTTTGGGGTGGCCGTACCGGTGAGGTGATTACGAATGACGGCCTATGACCGTGAGTGTCTCTATTGCCATAAGCCGTTCACGGCGCATTCGTCGAATGCGAAGTTCGACACTTCCGCGTGCCGAGCCCGTTGGCGCAGGAAGAAGGAGAGGGATTCGAAGGCGGATGATTCGTCCGAACCGGAGAAGCCTCCAGTCGCAGGTGTTTCGAGCGTGACGGATTCGGTGTTGGCTGAGATCGAACGGTTGGGCGTCGCAAGTTCGGTGTCGGCGGCGTTGGCTTTGGCGGCTGCCCGGGGGATTGATGATGTCGATACTGGCGGAACGGCGAAGGCGGCCTTGATCCGGTCGTTGCAGCAGATTCTTGCCGAGTTGAGGAATGTGGATGATGGGGATGACGAGCTTGCGAAAATCATCTCAGACGATACCGGGGATGGCTGATCCGCAGTGGCATACCGCGCCGGAATTTGATGAGTCGCGTTCGGGTGCGGTGGAGAAGATCGGCAAGGCCATCGGTTTCGAACCGTATCCGGAGCAGCGTCTGCTGCTCCGGGATTTGTTCGCGTGGGATCCTGCTCATCGTCGGAGCGCGATGTTCGAGGAGGCGGTGATTTGCGCACGTCAGCAGATGAAGACGGGGTTTTTGAAGCTTGCGGCCATCGGCTGGCTGTTCGTGACGCGTGAGCGTCTGATCGTCTGGTCTGCGCAGGAGTTCGCGACGGCGTTGGAGGCACAGCAGGATTTGGTCGGTCTGATCATGTCGCATCGGTTTCTGGCGAGGCATGTCAGTCAGGTGAAACTCGCGGCGGGACAGAATGAGATTCGCACCGATCTGGGTTCGCGGATCATCTTCCGTGCGAGGACGAAGAAGTCGGCGCGTGGTCTGACCGGCGACAAGATGATCATGGATGAGGCTTTTGCCTTGCAGCCGGAGATGATGGGCGCTTTGCTGCCTACCCTGGTGGCCGTCCGTGATCCGCAGGTGGTGTACGCGTCGTCGGCTGGAATGGCCGATTCGCTGGTGTTGCGTGACGTGCGCGATAGGGGTCGAGCGGGCGCGGATCGACTGTCGTACAGCGAGTGGGCCGCTCCGCACATGGCATGCAGGGCACTTGGGTGTGACCATAGGCCGGGTACGCCGGGTTGCGCGCTTGACGACAGGGGGTTGTGGGCTATTTCATGCCCGGTTTCGGCGCGTCGCGACCCGTCGTTGGAGGTCATCGCGAAGCTCCGGCAGTCGATGCCCGCCGACGAGTTCATGCGTGAGATCCTCGGATGGTGGGATGAGCCGACGGGCTCCGGTCCGGTCGGTTTGAAGGAGTGGAACGACCTGCGCAACGACGTGAATCCGGCTCCCGGCAAGCCGTCGATCGCCATCGACGTGTCGCCCGACCGATCATGGGCGTCGATCGTGGTGGCCGGCGATTCTGATGGGGCGATGCACGTCGAGATCACCTCCCGAAAGGGCGAATACGATCACCGTTCCGGCACGGATTGGATCATACCGAGATTGTTGGAGTTGAAGCCGGGGTTGCCGAACATGAAGGTCGGTTTCGCTGGCGGCACCGCGGCAGAGTCGCTGACTCCGGAGCTCAAGCGCGCCGGCATCTGTTTCGAACGGTTGAAGCGCGTGGATGTGATAGCGGCCTGCGGGAATTTCCTCGATCTGGTGCGCAAACGGAAGCTGGCCCATCTGGGCCAATCGGAATTGGACGACGCCGTTCTGGGCGCTCGCGAGAAGAAGACCGGAGGGACGGCGTTCGTATGGATTTCTGGAAACGGTTCGGACATCACGCCGCTGTACGCGGCGTGTCTGGCGATATGGATGGCAGACAACGTGACGGACGTGACGCAATCGATATGGTAGGCGTTCTGACGACCGTTCTCGACATATTGGGGCTGGCGGCGGTCGTGGTCGGTTTGGGGTAGATCTACATGCCGCTATGGGTCGGTGGTGGCGGGGCCGACGCGGTGATGTTGTGCTGTATCTTACACACATCGCCGAGCCCACGAGG
>CALNAE010000015.1 GCA_937874315.1 uncultured Bifidobacterium sp.
TTGATGATTGTGAACGTATTGGTCATGAACGGCTGACCTGAAAACCTGACGGAGACAGAGTCGATGGACTGAGACCCGGCCGGCACGAAGTCGACCGGTGTAGAGCGACCAATCCAGAGCCAACGTATCAAGCATCAACCGTACCGATGTCAACCGAACCAAGGTCTACCGAACTACAACCGCAAGTCCGAAACCCCGATTATCAGCTTATTCACAGGAAGCCATATGTGTTTTCTATGAGAAAACCAACGTCGCACCCATGGAAGGGTTGTTATATAAGAGTTGTCAGCGCAAGTTGACGAGATGGCAGCACATCTCATAATTGAACCTCTTCTTCCTCTTCTCAAAAGCCCGGTTCCCCCGACCGGGCTTTTCTCATCGCAACTGG
This sequence comes from uncultured Bifidobacterium sp., assembly GCA_937874315.1. Taxonomy (GTDB): domain Bacteria; phylum Actinomycetota; class Actinomycetes; order Actinomycetales; family Bifidobacteriaceae; genus Bifidobacterium. Next base: position 389 of record CALNAE010000015.1, read on the forward strand.
TTTCACGCAGGGTTCCCCACGCAGATTCTCCCCAACCCGTCATGTGATGCACCGTTCTGAATTATCAAGTACACCATTTGCGTTTGTGAACTCCTTGCCAACATAAATCAGCACAGTGTCGGCAAAGGAGTAATCCATCGAAAGCAAGTAGGACTTGTGGAACAGCGTTCGGAGACTCGTGAGAGCAGGCAATAGGATGGCTGCACTGCTCGTGCTACGGCACACCGCCCGCACTACGGCTTATACGCGCTATCCACATGCATGAAGTCCTCGACGCGATTCCAGGCGACCGCATAACCCGCGCCATGCGCGCAGAAAACCGAATCGGGGGTGTTCTCAAGATCCTTGACCGGGTCGTATCCGCCGGTATCGATGATCTCCTGCGCGTTGTGACAATCGCGATATCCCGCCGACGTGCAACTGAGCTGTCCGCGACCATGGGTGTAGGAGCTCATATCCATGGCATAGCCACGCATCGAGGACACCGGGGCCTCACCGGTAAGCATCGCCATCTCGCCGTCGAATTCGGGCGGCTGCGCATGCCCGCCCATGCGTTGCACGTCGGACATCGCATGGCCAAGCGTCTCCCGCGGCACCTCCATGCCGAAGCGATACCACGGTTCCAACAGCCGACTGGTGGCCTTCATCAGTCCTTGGCGTACGGCGCGGTATGTCGCTTCGCGGAAGTCCCCGCCCTCGGTGTGCTTGAGATGACCGCGACCGGTAAGCAGCGTGATCCGCATGTCGGTGATAGGCGAACCGGTAAGCACGCCGAGATGCTCTCGCTCGCGCAGATGGGTGAGAATCAAACGTTGCCAGTTACGGTCGAGCACATCCTCGCTGCATGCGGAGTCGAATTTCAGGCCCGCTCCTCGTGGCAACGGTTCCAGCAACAAATGAACCTCGGCATAGTGCCGCAATGGTTCGAAATGGCCGACGCCTTCGACGGGTGCATCGATGGTCTCACGCAGCATGACATCGCCCGGGCCGAAGTCGACATCCAGACCGAAGCGGTCATGCATCTGCTGGCGCACGACCTCCAGCTGCACTTCACCCATCAGCTGCAGATGCACTTCCTGCAGGCGTGGCAACCAGCGCACGCGCAGCATCGGATCCTCGTCCTGCAGCAGTCGAAGATCCGTGAGCGCCTCGTGCAGATCCGCCGGACCAGGGATAAGCATCGAGGTCAGTACGGGCTCCAACGCCGGCCGTGGCGCATCGGACTCGATGCCGAGCCCCTGCCCGGGCACCGTGTTGTCGGGGCCGGTCAACGCGCAGATCATTCCCGCCTCGGCACGGTCGACCAGCGTGTATTTGGCACCCGAATACAGTCGTATCTGATCTACTTTTTCGCCGGTTGGGGCGGCCGAAGCGATCGATCGGTCGGCATCAAGTTCCGGCGGACCGGCCGCATGATCCAGATGATCCGCATGATCCGCTATGCGGCCTTCGGATCGGTCGACCTCACGAATCGCCGAACCGTCGTCCAACACCGTCTTGACCGCCAACTGCCCGCCTGTGACCTTGAGCCAGGTCATCCTGTTGCCATTCTCATCATGCGCGATGTTGAATACCCGCGCACCGAACCGATCCGGATATTCAGGCTGCCGAAGCCAGACCCGCAGACCTTCCAACAGCTCATCGACGCCATCGAGTCTGAGTGCGGAGCCAAAATAACAAGGGAACAACGCGCGTGAGGCGATCATCGAACGCAGCCGTTCGGCGCCGAGCATCCCATCCGCGAGGTATTCGTCCATCGCCCGCTCATCGAGCGTCGCGATATCCTCAAGCATGGATGGCGGGGCCACGACCGGGGCCTGCGCATGAGACAGAGCGGCCATCGCCGAAGCGGACGTGGCCGATTCCGGCACGGACAAGGCACCGGCATCGACGCAACCATCGCCGAAGCGCCGTTTGAGCGCGGCCATCATTCGGTCTCGATCCGCGCCGGTGACATCCATCTTGTTGATGAATATCATCGTCGGAACGTGATACCGCGCCAACAGCCGCCACAGCGTCTGCGTGTACCCGCTGACGCCGTCGCCTGCAGCGATGACGAGAATGGCGGAGTCAAGCACGCTGAGCGTGCGTTCCATCTCCGAGGAAAAATCCACATGCCCCGGGGTATCCAGCAAGGCGATATGATGCGGACCGCAGTCAAACAACGCCTGCTTGGAGAATATGGTGATGCCCCGCTGCCGCTCCATGGCGTCGGTGTCGAGAAAGGCATCGCCGTGATCGACGCGGCCCAACGTGCGCAGCTCCCCGGCACGGTAAAGCAACGCTTCGCAAAGCGTCGTCTTACCGGCATCGACGTGTGCCAGCACACCGAGGGCGATATGGTCCATCCGATCCATTCGCTACGGCAGCACTACTCTACGGCAGAGGAATTCGTCGCCGCTGCGGCGGAGCCAGCCGAGGATTCAGCGGAAGGCCCGCGGTCGTCGTGACCCCAGTCGAGACCACAGGCCAAGCCAAGCACGCCCGCGATCAAACCACAGATGCCGGCAGGCATCGCCGAGAAGAAGGACAACGCAAAACTCACAGCCCCAAAGGCCAATGCGACAGCTCCCACGATAATTTTCGGTTTGATGACCATATCCCGCTCCTTGACTCGTTCTCGCATTTGGTTGCCGCCGGACTTCAGGCGTGCAGCTGCAATCCATACCCCAGAATACAAGCGATTACCGCCATCCGGCAATCCTCATTGCATAGTCACAGTCGCGGATAACCCGACATTCCACAGCAGACAGCCGCACGCCGATGGCAGTTCGACAGGGCAGCGTCAACACGGTCCACGCCGGCAGCTCGTGTCGCCGGGACCGGCTAGGCTACCGCACAACGCCCGGATGAATCGGATGAAGCGGCCAGCTCGGCTCGATCAACTGGATTATCCGGCATAATCAAATATCGCAAGATTCTACGCGTCGGGCACCGTTTCTGCACCATGAGGATGCGATGCATATACCCATCGCACCGGTCTGAGAGACATGATCGGTGCGACAATGCCAGATCGTCGGCATTACGAGCGCATGCATCACGATCGCCGACGTAACGACCGCCGACACAACGACCGGCTCAATACGGATTCCCGACTTGATCTGCGTAGTCGGGCACGGTCATCGTCTCGCAAGTGTCCTATGAACCCAACGGTTCCGCGTGTAGACCGGCCATACGCGACCCGTGCGACCCGCACGACGGTACACTCGGTGTCACGGGCGATGGCGCAGATCCGCCGACGTACGCCACGTACGCTCCGCACGACGGTAAACCCGCACGACCCCGTCGTAACCCGCGACCCGCGAGACCCGCACGGACAACATGTCTTCTACGACTCGCGCACCCGGGCGGCCAGTACAACCTGTGGAGACCTGTGGGCGCACCGCCCCGTCTGCAAGCGCAGCCGTATCAGCATGCGTGCAACGGTTTCGGGCGGCGCTTTCCTTGCGATACCGCATAACTCTGGAGAATTTTGGATAACACAGCACATCATTCCATCAATCTGTACGGCGCGGTCATGCTCGGCCTCGGTTCCATCATCGGCTCGGGATGGCTTTTCGGCGCCTGGCAGGCCTCCAAGATGGCCGGCCCCGCCGCGATCCTGTCGTGGATCATAGGAGCGCTGATCACCGCCGTCATCGCCTACAACTACATCGAGCTCGGTGCCATGCTTCCGGAGAACGGAGGCCTGAGCAAATACGCGCAGTACACCCATGGCTCGCTGATCGGTTTCATCGCCTCATGGGCAAACTGGATATCCCTGATCACCATCATCCCAATCGAAGCCGTCGCCGCCGTCGAGTACATGAGCAACTGGCCCTGGGCTTGGGCGCGCTGGACGAACGGATTCTTTTCGCATGGCGGCATCACCGGCTCCGGACTGCTCGCAGTCTACGGCTTCGTCATCATCTTCACGCTACTGAACTATTGGTCCGTCGATCTGCTCGTGCATTTCACCAGCCTGATCTCACTGTTCA
>CALNAE010000016.1 GCA_937874315.1 uncultured Bifidobacterium sp.
TCTGACGCTGGACCGATCAACGCTGTACTTTAACCAAACAGCCTCCTCGATTCCCGGGGCTATTCACGGCCTGCGTTGTGTCCAGCCGGGGCTGGGCGCGGTCTATCAGGTCAAAGTAGGTCGCAGCCGCATCAGACAGTCGTTTGCCAGCCTCTGGATACCTGCTATCCCGGCCAACCGGCAGACGTTGGCCTCGGCCTGATCTCGGGGCATATCGCCTGGTGTGGTGGCAATCTGGAGGCATCGCTCCAGCATCGCCCGCTCGATGTCACGGGCAGTGCTCATGGCTCCACACCCAGACGCCGCGCAAACTCGCGCTCATGGGGTGGCATAGCCTGCCAATCTATGCGGCTGCGGGCATCCTCGTAGATGGCCTGGCAAGCCCGGCCATCAAGCCGGGTGGCCTGTGTGCGCCCGGAAGCCAAGGCAGCCAGCACGGGATAGTCGGCCAACGTGTAGAGAGCGTGCAGGATGGTCGGATCGCTGGGCGCAGCATCCGGGGCGCGGAACTGGCCCATTGCCACGCTCAGCCAGTAGGCGGCCTGATACTGCGGCCACGCCGCAAACTCTGGATCGGCTGCGCGATGCTGGACGCGCTCATAGAGTGTGCGCACACGATCAGCGACGGGGCCGTCCGGCTGCTCGATGACGGCGTGCAGTAGCGCCACATATGCGGCCCGGTCGCCACGCCCGATGATCTCGGCAATGCCCGCCAGCGAAGTCAGCGGATCGCCGGAAAGCCGGACTGACTCCATAGCCCCCCTTACGATGAAACACAAACAAATGCCCGCAGACGGGCGACAGAATCACGCCTTGCCCTCGGAGTCGCCCAGCTTCCCCGCCCAGCCTGCCGCCGCTATCTCGTTCATGTCCTTGATGGTTAAGGCCGGGGTAGTCCTGCCCGCAAACAGTCCGAGGAAGCTGTCGATGGTGCCGCTAGGCTCTCGGACGCTTGCCAGCTCGATCACGTCTGCAACGTCAAGCAATGCCCCGGTCAGGGCATCAGACCGCGCCTGTCTGGTATCGACACGCATGTATTCATATTTCGGGCTGCAATGGTCGGTCGTACCGCTGGCAACGGCAAGCGTCTTGATCGCCCACCGCCACCTGTCCCAGTGAGGACGATCCGGCCAGCGGTCGCGCTGGGGCCAGTCGTCGGGGCGGTCGAGTGGATGCCGCCCGGCCTCGATGTCGCCCAGCATCTGCTCGATGATCGCCAGTGCCTGCGCCATATCCGGTGACGGCTCGCCAAGCTCGTCGGCCAGCACAGCAAGCGCCGATCTTGCCTTCGTTGCTGCCCGCAGCATGTGTTCGTCCATGTCAGCCCTTTCCGCGTGACTGCCTTGCATTGTCAGCCCATAATCTAGGCTGATAGTACAACACTGGCAACCACACGATGCAGTTCCGCCAAAAAACGCACCGCGACAAAGACGGCAACATCCGGCAGGGCCAGACCGTCCAGTTGATGCGCTACACCTACGACGCCGAGAACAAGCGCGGCCGGCAGGTGATGATCGGCTCCTTCAAGGTCGATGATCCGCGCCTGCCGCCCGAAGTCGAAGCCCTGCTGACACCGCAAGAAAAGGCCGAATTCGCGGAATGGAAACGGGCACAGCATCAGGCCGTCGCCCGCGAAAAGCTGGCCGCCGTGCTGGATACCCTCGATGACGTGATGACGCGCTCCTGCATGGCGCTGGACGTGGGCGCGGGCATGTTCAAAGACCCGGCCCGAATATGGGATCTGATAGACGCGCTCGAACGCTCGATGACGCGGGCAGGGCACGAGCGCCCACCACGCCCACGCGGGCGGCCTGCGTACAAGGTAATTTACGACTTGTCTGCCATGACGGATGACGAGGCCGAAGATTACAAAGCACTTGACCCCGAAGGCTACGAGGAATCACTCAAACACTCAATTGAGGAAGAAAAACAAAAGCTCGCCAGCCTGCCGGACTTCATCCCGCCCGAGAAGAAGAAAGCCCCGCAGGGCGGGGTTTGATGGTTGCTGTCACTTTTTGAGCCGCTCCCGCGCCCACTGCCCGTCCCGTCGCATTTCATCGCGCAGGCTGTCCGCCTTGGCCTTGGACAGCTTGCCGGTGGGGCCGTATAACTCCGCGCTGATCCGGGCGTGCGTCTCGTCGTAGCAGCGGGAAGGAATCGGCAGCGGCTCGAACTGCTCGCGGTCGAATGGCACACCGGCCACGGTCAGCCGCTCCGGCATGGGGCGCTCGATGCCATCCTCACGCACCATGACCTCATCACCTCGCCAGAGGATGTAGAGGCCGCACGGGTCGGCCTCGATCTCATCCAGCGAGGCCGGGCCGAAAGCGGCCCGGTTCTCGTCGAATTTCCAGACGGCCATGCTTACCGCTCCATGCCTCGCGTCTGGTTCTGGCTGCGCTCCTGCTGCCGCTTCCTCTCCTGCTCTTGCTCCTGCTGACGGCGGGCCTCTTGCAGTCGGCGCATCTGCTCCGACCGTGCTTTGCGCTGCTCATTCTCGCGGTTCAGGGTCTGCTGCTGGGTCTGTTGCTGGTTGTTGCTCATGGCGGATTGCTCCTGTGGTTGCGGTTGCAGTTGTGGCCCGGCCTGCTGGATCGCTGCCAGATAGTTGCCTTGCCACTTCTCATACTTGGCCTCGAAGGCCTCGCAAGCCTTCGTCCAAGCTGATTCCCGGAACTCGACCGCTCGCGGGTCATCGCTCCAGAGGAATTCACGTTTCGCCTCAACGGCGGTGCCGATTTCGGCATATGCTCTGTCCCACACCTTTTGACGTCTGCCCACAAGCAAGCCCCTCGTCGGGCGCTCGCCGTGCTGCGCAAGGTGGCCCGCCTCCAGTTCGTGCCGCAGGTCGCGCAGGTGGTTGCCAATGGCGGACGCCTCCACGCTTTCACGGTCGTGTAGGGTTGGCTGCGGTGCCCTGAGTGCCCTGTCGATTTCCTCCCGCGTCATGCGCGGCACTGGCGGCTGCTCCCGTTCTGGCTGGGCGGCCTGTTCCGGCGTCGGCGCTGCCGTGGCCTGCTGCGGCTGCGGGCGTGCTTCCTGCTGCTGGCTCTCGCCCGCCTTGGCGCGGATGCGGGACAGCAGCTCGTCCTTGGTGAGTTCGGGCTGCTGCGCTCGCTCCTGCGCCTGCTGCGCGGGCTGCTTGGTGACGTCGTGAGATGGATTGCCAGACGATGCAGCAAGCCCTTGCAGTTGCTTCCAGTCCGGGCGCTCGCGGGCGGCGTCCAGCGTCGTGCCCTTCTGGTGGCTCTCGTTCATCTGCCGCGCCACGGCAGCGGCGGATTTGTACTTACCCGCGTCGATGTAAAGCCGGGTTTCTTGACGGCTGCGAGACATGGAAACGTAGGACAGTTCCCGGTCGTGCATCTTGCCGGTGAGGACATAGGCACGATCCACGGTGACGCCCTGCGCCTTATGCACCGTGGTTGCATAGCCGTGGTCTAGGCGGTCGTAATCGCGGGTGCTGAACGTCGCCAGCTTGCCGTCATCGCCACGCACGGAAAGCCGGTGGTGCTCGCCGTCGCGTTCGACGTTCTCCACGGTGCCGAGCTGGCCGTTTTTGACGCCCACGCGCTTGTCGTTTTTCAGGAATACAAGGCGGTCGCCCTTGGCGAATTCGCGCTCGCCCTGATCCGTCCTGACTCGTTCGCCCTGCTCGATCTCGCCCGCCTTGACGCGCTCGCCTCGGGCCAGCTCGTTGAGGTCGCGGACATCCTTCCGGGTGCCTGCCAGCATGATCGAACTGCGGCCATCGTCGGTGCGCTGGCTGTTCCAGTCGCCGACAAGCCGCTTTTTCGTGTCGTCGGCATCGGTGCCCACGCCCACGAGGCCGCGCTGCGCGTAGGCGGTAATGGCCTTTCCGGCATCGCCGTCTGCGAACGAATGGACGGCATCCCGCGCCCACTCGTCGCGCTGCCGGTAGATGGTGGAGAGCTTCGCCGCGCCGAGTTCGTCTTTCAGCGCCTTGAACGCCCCGCCCGCTTGGATCGGTTGCAGTTGGCGGTCGTCGCCAATCATCACCAGCTTGGCCCCGGCCTTGCCAGCGTGCTCGACCAGGCGCGAGGTCAGATTGCTGGAAAGCATCCCCGCCTCGTCGATGCAGAGGATGGTTTTCGGGGTCAGCTTGTCGCGCCCGTTGTCCAGCGCCATCAGCAGTGAATGCACGGTTTGCGACTTGATGCCCGCGCCCTGTTGCAGACCGTCAGCAGCCTTGCCTGCGAGGGCTGCGCCGCGCACCTGATAGCCCGCCTCCTGCCATGCCTCGCTGGCGGCCTTCATCATGGTGGATTTGCCGGTTCCGGCCATGCCCTCGACCAGCGAAACGCCATCCTTGCCGCTCATGTGATGCAGGGCGGCGGCCTGTTCGTCGGACAGGCCGTTTTTCTTGGCGTGATGATCGAGGCGGGCGGAATCGACCGGGTGCTGCCCCTCGCCACGGCGGGCGGTCGATTGATCGACCATGCGCCGCTCCATGTCCTGCATTTGGCGCGTGGTCATGCGGACGTTGCCCCGGTCGTCGGTGCCCAGCAAAACCACGTCATCCCGTCCGATGCACTGCGCCACAGTCTCGTGCAGTTGATCGCCCAGCCGCTCGTCAGACTGCTTGCAGATTTCCCGGTACAGGTCGCGGTCGGTAAAGGTGGATTGCTGATCGGTCAGACGGTCAAGCACCGACGTTGCCAGATCGGCCCGTTCCGCGTGCCGGGCGTTGCCCTCTTTGATCGCCCGGTTCAGGTCGCCGACTTGGGTCTGCTCGCCCTTGCGTTCCAGCGCGGCGGCGGCATGGCCCATGTGCTTGGTCGGCTCGCCGATCTGTGCCGCCAGTTCGTACTGGCCGCGCTCGATCAACAGCGCCCGCGTGTCGTCTTTGGAGCGGGTCGTATAGAGCTTGTCGATTCCGCGCTCGTTGAGCTTGTCCTGCACCTTGGATTCCCAGCGTGGCCGCGTCCAGTTCGCGGCCTGCTCGGTGCCGTCGAAACGGGCGGCGGTCGGGTCAAGCGCACGCGCCTTGTTCCCGAATCCCTGCTCGTTCAGTTCCTTGGTGGTCAGCAGGTAATGGACGTGCCAATTGCCGTTATGGCGGCGGCCTGTTTCCGGGTCGGTGACATGGAACTGGCCGGGGTTCTGTTCGAGGTCGCGGTCGGTGACGGTGCGCGGCTCGTGGATCGACACCTGCACGCCTACGCCGTAGCGTTCCGCCAGTTCCGCGCCGAACTCCAGCGCAAGCTGCTTGCGGTCGTCGGCGGAAAGCTCCCACGGCAGATCGGTTTCGATTTCGCGGGCCACCGTGGCGTCGCCGCGCTTGTGCGCTTTCTCGTTCGCGTTCCAGAAGGCGGCCTGCCCTTCGCCCCGCTCGTTCGGGTCGGCGGATCGGCTCATGTCGGCCATGCGTTGCAGGTCGGCGTGCGCCTTCTCCGGCACGATGATTTCGCTGTGCTCCACCCCGCCTTTGCGGGTGTAGTCGAACACCTCCCCGGTGCGCTCATCGGTGATGCAGACGCCAGCGCGATAGGCGGCCGCAGCGGTGGAGCTTCGCCCCTCGCTGCGTGCCAACCCTGCTTTGTGAGCGCACCGGCCTTGCTGCACCACCACTGAAAACATCCTCCATTCAAAGCCCGCCAATCAGGGCGGGCGCTGTTGGGCGCATCGCGCCAGAAGCCCGCGGCAGGCGGCCCCCGGCAGGGCGCACGCAATCCCGCAGGGATTGCACTAAGTGCGCCCTTCGCTCTCGCTCGGGAAACCGCCGCACCACCACCGCCCTGCCAACTGCCACGCCTCAATGCTACCCAAAAACCCAAAAAACAGAAACCATAAAACCGCTATTTACTGGGCTGACAACACTACAACAGCCAAACACCAACAACCCCAAACCCACGCAAACAGCAGCCCGAAACCGCCAAAAACACCCGCAGCAATTAAGGCAAATACGGCAACAGCACAGAATCCACACCTGCCAGCTCTTGCAACACACCACCTCAAGCACCGCCTGAACGCCTTATTTTGTCGCCCTAATTTTTACTATTGCGTAGGCTGACAATCAGGGGCACAATTCGGCCATCGACAACCCGACACAGGAGCGCAAACCAGATGGCAAGAAAGACGATTAACGAACGACTGGCCGAAGCAGAACAGCGGCTAAAGCAGATCAAGGAACAGGCGCGAAAGCAGAAGGCCCGCGAACAGGCAGCAGCCAAAAAACGCGAGAGACAGGAAGACACGAACCGAAAAATCCGCCTCGGCGGCTTGGTCGTGCTCGCCCAACTGGCAGACGCAGACAAAGGCTTTTTGCTGGGTGCACTGCTCGATGCCGCGCAGCGCCAACAGGATCAGCAGTACGCCGCCCGCTGCAAGGCGATGGGTGACGCACTGCTCAATCAGCAAGCCAACGAAAACCGCCATTCGGCGGCAGCACAAACGCAGGGGTAAGCCGCGATGACAACTTTCAAGATCGACACCGCCACGCGAGGCGGTAAAGCATGGTTCAACCGCTGGATCATTCAGCGCATGGCACTGTTCGGCCTGTTCGGCTGGCTGGGTGTCACGCTGTCCAGCATCTGGTGGTTCTTCCCGTGGCAGTGGAGCACGCTGTTCTCTGGCGGTCGGTTTGCCTATGCCTTCTGGTGGTCGGTGCCGCTTGCGGTAGTCGGGGGCTATCTGGCCGTCTATGCCCAGCTCAAACTGCAAGGGCGCAGCGAACACCAAGAAGCCGAACAGGCCGCCGCAGCGAACGCGAAAACGCCCGAAGAACAAGCCATCGAACAAGCCGAATACCTGGCTGCACGCCGGGCCGGTTTCACTGGCTTGGAAATTGGCACAAGCACGGGCGAACTGCTGGAACGCCGGGGCCACAAAGGCGGCCTGCCCAGCGGCACGCCGGTTGTGCTCTCGCCCGAGGATTGCGCGAAAAACATCATCGCGTTCGGCGGCATCGGCAGCGGCAAGACAAGCCGCTTTATCAACCCGCTGATGCTGCAATTGATGGAGCAGAACGCGGGCGCTCTGGTGCTCGACATAAAGACGGACTTCCAGCGCGAAGTGGCCGCCATCACCGCCCACGTTGGCCGCGAATACAAGACGGTCGGCGACGGCGGAATGACGCTCAACCTGCTGCGCGGAACCACGCCGGAACTCGCCGCCTCGTTCCTCAAAAGCTGCTTTCTGGCGCAGGGCACGGGCGATAGCCAAATTTGGGCCGATCTGGCGACTGAGCACTGCCGCAATTGCCTGACGCTGCTCAAGCTCGCAGGCGGCGATTACTCGCTGGCTGGTCTGTACGACATCGCCGTCGATGACAAGGCCCGGAGGGCGCTGGTTGAACAGACCGAAGCGGCATTCGATGACATGGGCGACCGTGACCAGCGCCTGCAAATGGCTATCACGCGATATTTCACGACATGGGACGGGTACGACGAGCGCCAGAAAAGCAGCGTCATGGTGAACGTCAATTCGGTGCTGACGCCGTTCTCGCACCCTGACCTGATCGACGCTTTCAGCGCGGGCAGCGAACAGGGCGAAGCCGACCTGACCGAACTTATCAACGATGGCGCGGTGTTCCTCGTCAATCTGCCGCAGACCAAGTTTGGCAAGGAAGGGGCGCGTTATGCCTACCTACTCATCAAGCTGCGCTTCTTCAACATGATGCGCGAGCGCCGCACCCGTGATGACTGGAACCAGACCCGTCCCGTGGCCTTCGTTTGCGACGAATACCAGTCCATCGTGGATAGCGTTTCCGATACCGATTTCTGGGACAAGTCGCGGTCATCCAAGACCATCGGCATCGTGTCCATGCAGGGCGTCGCTTCGCTGACTCAGGCGCTCAACGGCAACCACAAAGCCGCCGAAGCCATCCTGCAAAACTTCCGGCAGCGGGTGGTGTTCCGCACCGAGGACGAGGCCACATTGCGGCACGTCCAGCACCTGCTCGGCCAGATCGACGTGGTACTGACCAGCACAGGCGACAGCTACAGCGAATCGCAAAGCTGGATGGGCCTCGGCATGGGTGGCCGTCAAGGCACCTACTCGCAATCGACCAGCGAAAGCGAAAACGCCTCCATGACGAGACAAGACCTGTTCAGCGCAAACGACATGCGGGCGCTGTCGGCGGACTACTGCCTGCTGATCGGCAACATTGGGGATCGGGCAGCCGACGAAGTGCTGCAAGTCGCGCCCCTTTACATCAACTGAGGGGCAAATCATGGCTTGGCAAAAGTACGCAACACAACACGTTCCCGAGTGGCTTTCCGTCCGCATGACGGGTCTGCGGGAGTCCATCGAACACATCGGCTTCTTCGCCGTTTCCGGGCTGATTGCCGGGCTGCTCTATGGCTCGGTGATCGGCTGGTTCAAGTACGACGACCTGAACGCCCACCAGATCGCCCGCGACAAGTGGCAGCAGGCCGTCGAGCGCAACAACGAGACATGGGTCGAGTTCTGCGAGGACAACCCCGAGAGCTTGCAATGCGGCGACAACCTCAAGCGGCTGTGCAAGGCGCAGCCCGACGCAGCGGCCTGCAAAGACTACCGCGAATGCACAACCGGCCCCGGCCTGAAACAAGGCTGGCCGAAGTGCGCGAAATACAAGGACTGGTGAGGCACGGGCAGCAGACCCATAACAGCCTCAACCGAAAGGTAAAGACACTGTTTTTAATCTTAAATTGGAGTAATTAAACATGAAAAACTGCTTTTCCCAGTTCTGGCCACTGCACTGATGACTGGCTGCGCTGGCCTCCCCATCCCCACCGACAAGGCCACGTTCCAGAGCGTTGCCGACAAGGTGCAGGGCATCCGCGACTTCGAGGCCGAAGGGCCGGGCGTGCGCGTCCAGTGGGCGCAGTCGCCCCAGCATCTGCTCGCCATCCGTGACGGCAGCGCCCGCTACACGCACGCGGCGTTCGAGTTCCGCTCGGCCAAGGGCGGCGACCCCTTCATCGAGCGCGTGAAGCTAGGCGACTACGCGGATCGCTCGGCCCACTATGCTGTCCTGCACCTGCGCACCATCGGCCAGCACGACATCAACGGGCAAAGCTGCACCAAGCTGGATTGCATCTATCTATTCCCCGGCGAGTATCAGGTGCGCGTAGTGATGTTTGATGGCAAAGCCCCGAAATCTCACGTCCGGGTGGGCACGGTCAAGGTCGATACTGACCGGGTGGTGGCCCGGCAGGAACCGGAAGCCAAGCGCGGATAACTCAACAAGGGCGGCCTGATGGCCGCCCTGCTCACATGGAGGGCTGAGACATGGACACACTGCATCAACTGGCCTTTGCCGCCACCGCGTATGCCGTCCCGGCAGCCTTCTTTGCCGCCGTGGCCGCTGGCATGATCTACGGCATCATCCGGCCCGCTGCGCTCTCTCTATAGCGGCGGCGGCAATGGCCGCCGCTTCGTTGTCTGCGGCCTCTCTCGCCCACCATGCAGGCCGGGCGGCTGCGGATGACAGCGCCCCCACGGCCCACAATGCAAGCTCCTGATCGCCCAGGCTGGCCGCCTGCACGAATTGCCGCAGTTCGTCGTGCAGGGCTTGAAACTCGGCGGCGGTCGGCATCACTCGCCCCCCTTCCCTTTCGGCGTCTTGGCGGCCTTCTCGGCGGCCTCGGCTTTGTCCTGCTGCCGTTGCAGCGCCTCCAGTTGCCCGGCCAGCCGTGCGGCCTGCTCGCGGGCCTCTGCTGCCACCTTGCGGGCGTCGTCGCGCTCGGCCTGCGCCTGCCGGGTTTCCTGCACTGCTGCGGCGCGGGCGGTGTCGTGGGCCTGTGCAGCCGTGGCGGCCTGCTTCTCGATCTGCTCGGCGCGGGCCTCTGCGCGGCTCACACGGTCGGCGCACGCCTCCAGCTTGGCGGCCAGCACGGCGGCCTGTTGTTCGGCGGCGGTGCGGCCCTGCTGCGCTTCGGCCAGTGCGGCGCGTAGGCGCTCGATCTCTGCGGCCTGCTCTGTCTGGCGCTCGGTCTGCGCTTCGATCTTGAGCCGTGCCGTTGCCACCTCCACGCGGGCCGCTTCTGCCGCCTGCTGCTCGCGCTCGATGCGCTGCTGTGCCTCGGCCAAGTCGGCGGCCTGCTGGGCGGCTTTGCCTGCCAGCGTGTCGCGCTCACTGGTCAGCACGGCCACCTGCTCGGCCAGCTCGTCGCGTTCGCCTTCCAGCACCTCGCCAGCGGCGGCCAGTTCGGCGGCTTCCGCCTGCGCCTGCACCAGACGGCCCTCGATCTCGCCGCGTGCCTGCGATGCGGCCCGCTCGATCTCGGCGGCAATGGCTGCGGTCAGTGCCTGCGGCAGTTCCGGCGCAGCGGCTGCTGCCACCGGGCGGGCCTCGCGCCATGCGGTCAGATGTTTGTGAATGGTGTTCGGGCTGCCGGTGTCGCCCAGCTTCTCGCGCACCGCCCGAATGGTCGGCTGCTGACCCTCGCCTGCCAGCGCATCAGCGACGGCGGCGACCTGCTCAAACGTGATGCCCTGACGTGCCATGATCGTTGCTCCTTTCGTATCGTATCGGTGTAAATCATATCAATACAGATATGATACATAATACAGATACGATATGCAAGAAGTTTTCGTAACGTACCGCTGCCCGGTCGGCTGCTCGTTTTTGGTGAAACACCGTGCTGGGGTCGTCTCAGAAAACGGAAAATAAAGCACGCTAAGCCGGTTGCAGCGGTCG
>CALNAE010000017.1 GCA_937874315.1 uncultured Bifidobacterium sp.
ACGGCTATTCACTATCGAGTCAGTTGAATCCGACGATCCGCTCCGCCACTCGGTACCCGCAACGGATGATGAAACGGCCGGTGCTACCGGGAAGATTGATGGCTCGCGAGGCGACTTTGTGCCGGACATCGTGGCCGATCTTCGGCGACATTTCGTCGATGTCGTCCCACAACGCGTCCTTGGCCTCGTAATTGACCGGCCTGCGCGAAAGAATCAGGAACACGCTGGTCACCACGCTGTTGATGGACAGAAAATGAATCATGTAGCGATACAGGCCAAGTGGCACCATGCCCGGCTCGGGCGTGGCCTCGGCCATCGCATGGTTGACCCGGAGCAGCTGGTCGATGCGTCTGATCATGACGTCGGTCTGTACCGATTGGCCGTCCCTGCCGATGAAATAGTGATACAGCGGCGTATCCAAATACATCAGGGTCTTCACATAGGGGAACGGCTCATACGAGTAGATGAAGTCCACGTAAAACGTGTGTTCCGGCAGCCGTAGCTTCGACCTGCGTAGAACTTCGGTACGAAACGTGATCGAATGCATGATGAGGTATTGGCCCAGACCAAAATGCCCGAGATCGTCCCAATGCAGCACCACATCGGGATCCATGACATGGTCGAAACGAACGATGTGCTTATGGTGTTTCCCGACCTTGTCGTAGACGTAGTCGGTGATCAGCATATCTATGGGCTCGTCACTGCGACATTGCTCACGCAAAACCGTCAGCACGCGCTCCAGCGAACCCGGACTGACCCAATCGTCGGCGTCCACGACCTTGATATAGGTGCCACACGCCCGTTCGACGCCGGCGTTGACCGCGCCGCCGTGCCCCTTATTGGATTGGTGCACCACCTTCACCGTATTCGGCATGGCGCGCCCGTATCGATCGGCGATCGCGGGGGTGTCATCGCTCGAACCGTCGTCAACGATGATGACCTCGACATCACGACTGTCCTTGGCGGCAATCAGGGAATCCACGCATCGTCCCAGATACTCCTGCATATTGAATGCCGGTACGACAAAGCTCAACGTCTTATGACTCGCCTGTTGCATGGTTTCCTTCGGATATCGACACTCATCCACTACCCACGGTCGCACGCCACATTTGACACGGCATGCGCAATCCCCGCGTGAATATACCATAACACCTGCGCCATAACGATGAGGCGACAGTACCATAGAGATTATGAGCGATTTAAGCGCCTTTGATCTCGAACCCGGCGGAGCCGTCGGCGGATATGAATTATTGTCCCGTCTCGGCAGCGGCGCGATGGGCTCCGTGTGGAAGGTCAAGGATGAAGGCGGACAAATCTATGCGATGAAAATGTTGCGAGACTCACTCGCCGAGGACGACGGAACAGCCGCCGGACCAGCCGCCGATCCGACCAGCCGTCGAGATGCGGTAACCGCTCGGGAACGTCTGCGGCGCGAGGCCATGGCGTTGCGCAAGGTCAATCATCCGGGCGTCTGCGGCATCGTCGACATGGAGCTAGATGACGCGCTGGCGTTTATCGTCACCGAATTCATCGAGGGCAAAACCCTACGTGAGGATGTCGCAACGAACGGACGGTACACGGGGGACGACCTCGAACGGCTCGCCGCCAAGCTCATCGATGCGGTGCAGGCGGTCCATAACGCGGGCATCGTGCACCGGGACATCAAGCCGACGAATGTCATGATTGCCGCGAGCGGGCCGGTTCTGGTGGATTTCGGCATCGCCATGGGGGAGGGCGAAAGCCATGTGACACGTACCGGTCTGGTCATGGGCACGCCGGGATTCATAGCGCCCGAGATCATCGACGGCGCCGAATCCACCGAGACCACGGACTGGTGGTCGTTGGCCTCGGTGTTGGGATTCGCCGCAACCGGGCGGCCGGTTTTCGGCGTCAAGCCGATGATGGCCGTGCTTGAACGCGAAGCCTCGGGCAATGCGGATCTCTCCGGTCTTCCTCCCACCACCATGAACACGTTGCGGGCCGCATTGAGCCCGGACCCGGCCCGGCGCCCGAAGACGGCGGAGATTCTGCACGCCATCACGCTCGACGCGCTCAACCCGGAAGCCTGGTTGGAGCCCGCGGACGACGAAACGACGGTGGTGCGCCCTTTTGACCGCGACCCCGACGCAACAGCCAAAAACCCTTCCGATAGCCCCCGACGCCTGTGGGATAATGAAACTCGGGTAATCACCCCCATGGTATCGGTGCAGAGCGCCCAGGACGCCCCGGCAACACAGGTCTTGTCACCGTCGCGGCACCCGGACTCGGAGGGACTAGAAGGCGACCAAACCCAGTCAACGACCATCCTCGGACCAACCGACACCGCAACCGCCCTCCTCGGACAACAGACCGCACCGCTGCTCGCACATGACACGGATCCCGACAACGACTTCTCCGACGACAGCCCGACGATCGCAGCCCCCTCGCCGCCGCCGGCTGCAATACCGCCGAACAGGGCTCCGTCCTATCGTGCGGCCCCGGCGGCACCCGTCGCTCCCGTTCCCCTCGCCACCCCCGATAACCCTGAGCCGAGCAACCCCCTATCGCCCGTCGATGCGACGGCCGTGGAACGCGGCGAATACCACGCCTCCGGAACCGTGGCGATGTGGCTGCTGACCGTGCCGATGGCCATGCTGGGGTCCTGCGCGCCCATCGCAGGTCTCGTCGTATTCGTGCTCATCGTATGGCTGTTTCTGGCCGTCGGGCACAACACCGAAGCGCAACTCGAGCGTGAGTGGCGACGAGGCGGCGTGAGGAAAACCGGCGATTGGATCATGCGGGCGATCTCGCTGCCCTGGCATCTGCTATGCGAGCTGCCGCTGGCGCTGGTACGGCTCATCACCCCCATGACGCTTATGGCTGCCGCAATCATGCTCGGCGCCCTGCCCCTGCAACTGCCCCGGACCGCTGCTGTGTGGTACTGGCAGGGTCGTCAGCTCGCGCTGCCACTGCTACTCGGGAGCCCCCTATCGTATTCGGGATTATTGCTCGCGGCCGCGTCATCCATAAGCTGGCTGTTGACGGCATTTGGACCGCACTCATTACGCATGTGCCTGGGGGCGGGCACGATTCGAGGCAGAAAGATGAATGCGCGGATCACCGATCCGACAGTCGCCGGCCCCTCGACCGAGCGAACCGGCGGCGAAGATCCAGGATCGCCGTTCATGACGCGGCCGACCGGTCGATCGACTCGGCATAACCCCTGGCATATGACGCTGCTGGCGTTGTGGCTTATCGTATGCGCCGCCTTGTTGACGACGATGTTCGTCAGCTGGACGATCAACTGGGCCCCGCTCACGGTCGCGTTCGCGTAAATTTCACGCTTGGCGTGAACCATAATCGTTCGGGGTTCCGATTCCAGATGCGGTCGGTATGATGGGCAGCGGACATACGCATGTGCGAAGCAGGACACCAATACGAGATTCAAAAGGATGGGGCATGGCAGAATCCAACAACAGGCCGGGCAGAACAGAAAAGCGACAGCTTCGGGCCGAACGCAAGGCGGCTCAGCTGGCGCAGGAGCAGGCGTTGGCCGAAAAGCTCGAGCACGAACGCCGGCAGCAGACCATCATCGGCATCATCGTCGTGGTTATCGTCGTGGCGCTTATCGCGGTCATCGGTGTCGTGGTGTATCGCAACGTGCACAAAAACAGCGCATCCGAAAGTCAAAGCGCCTCCGAATCGTACAACAACCTGCAGCAGGTGAAGACGAAACCCGTAGGGGCCAACAAACAGGGCGGATTCCTGCTGTCGAAGAACGGCTACAACAAGTCAATCGCCAACGTGCCGACCGTCTCCGAGTATTTCGACCCACTGTGCCCGGGATGCGGCGCGTTCAACCGTCAGGTAGACCCGACGATCACCTCGCTCGTTGACGCCGGGCAGATCAACCTGGTGCTGTACCCCATGTCGTTCCTTGATCAAAACTCCAGCGACAGCTATTCCAGCCGCGCTTCCGGAGCGGTCGCCTATATCGCCACACACGACTCCAACCCCGATCACCTGCTGGCGTATATCGCCAATATCTATGCCTCGGGCTTCCAGCCGCAGGAGGGAACAAGTTATAAATCCGTCAGCAACGCGGCGCTCAACAAGCAGGCCGTCAAGGCTGGAGTCTCGCAATCGGTGGCCGACAAGGCCTTCGGTGGCGAGTATCAGAAATGGCTCGACGCCATCAACACGTATACGCCGAAACGCCCCGAGCTGTGGAACACCTCGGGGAGCAACAAGGGCGCCATGACCACGCCAACAGTGACCTTCAACGGCAAGATGCTGGACATGAACCGCGTCTCGGACTTGGGTCTCTCGCTGAAATCCGCGGTATTACAATCCCTGGGGCTTACGGAAAGCCAGGTGGGCAAAGAGGGGGAGCTGCCGTCTATCGGCGCGCAAGGTAAGCCGGTCACACTGAAATCGGCGTGAATGGCAAACCGACCAACAAACAGACCAACCGACAAACCATTTCGAGATCTCGACGCACGGTTTCTCCTCGACTCGCCAAGAATGCGCATTGCATGTTCGGGACGAGCTGGTATGCTGGACATTCGTTCCTGAAGAATCGAGACTGACCAGACACGTGATGCGGTAGAATTTCTACGGCATTGGGTTGACCGGGCGGCGGGGGACGAAGGCCTCCTTAGCTCAGATGGCCAGAGCGGCCGCCTTGTAAGCGGCAGGTCGTCGGTTCGATTCCGACAGGAGGCTCTGAGTGCGAGACACCAGTAACATGGACTTGCACACAATACTTACCCTCGAGTAAGAGCCGGGAGCCCTTCCCCAATAATTTGGGCTCCCGACATATGGAGGTGGCGCACCCCCCAACTAGCACCACCTCCGGGGGGCGGGATTATCCCCTTCTTTCCCGCCCCCTTCTTCTTGGGTCGGGCTTGCGGCGCGATGGCGCATCGCAAGCCCGGTACACCCGGTCTCTCCGGCTCACAATGCATCCGAGCATCTGATGAGGCCGCGTGGGAGGCTTTGCACGACACACACGATCAACATGCGCTGGCGAAGACGACGTTCCCGTCCAAACGCAACCAAACGCACCCAAGAAACCGGCAACTTGCCTGGTTCTTTCCACGCTCAGCTTCAGCCGGTACAATAACGGCGGTGAACATAGTGCAAGGCTCGGATAGGGACCCGCTCTGTCGCTTCATAGGAAGAGGAATGTGATGGCACGTCGATGGACTCCGCAACGGCTTATTATCCTGCGTCGCGTACGCGTGGCGATTTGCGTGGTGGCGTTGGTGCTGACAAGCGCCATGACATTCGTGTTCACTGCGCGTAAAACCGTAGCATTAACCGTCAATGGATCCACCAGAACCGTGCAGACGTATGCCATGAGTGTGCAACGCTTACTGCAGGAGCAGCACGTCGATCTTAAAACTCACGACTTCGTCGACTCCACCTCCGGTAATTCGCTCAACGACCATGCCGTCGTAACCGTACGCAGCGCCTATCAGACGACGATTACCATCAACGGGAAGCAGGTGCCATTCTGGACGGTAGCCACCAGCGCCAATCAGCTGATCGGTTTCTTCAAGGAAAACGATCAGCAGGCGGCGAAGATAACCGTCGACATCGGCAATGTGTACAATCAACTCACCGGCGGTCTGGTGATCAACAAGGACGGCCCGGTGACGGTGATCGCCGACGGTAAGACATCGATAGCGCCCAATGGCCGGCTGACGGCGGCTTCGATTTTGGATTCCAAGGGCATCACGCTGGGCAAAGACGATCGCGTCGGCGTGGAAGAAGATGGCGGCACCACGATCCTGCGCGTCCGCCGCGTCACTCATGGCCAGCAGACGCGTATGGTCAGCATTCCGTTCGGCACTCAGACAATCACCGACTCCTCGTTGCAGCCTGGACAAACCGTGATCCGGCAGCAGGGAACCACCGGGCAGCGGCGCGAGGTCTATGACGTGACCTATGTCGATGGCACGGCGGAAAGCGAAACACTGGTATCCAAAACGACGACCAGGCTGTCGCTTGACAACATTATCGCCGTGGGGCCGGCAAAAGCAACGGATAGTTCGAGTCCTTCGGTCGGCACTGGCAGCGGGGCCTCTGGTCAGCAAGACAAGAAGAGTCCCCAAGGATCATCGTCAGGCAGCCCCTCGAGCAGCCCCTCCGGTTCTTCGTCGTCATCATCGTCCTCCACGGCAGGCCAAAGCCAATCCGAGTCGAGCGGCAGCTCCGCACCGACGGAGGCCACACCCTCCACGCCAACGCATACGCAGACGGCCGCGCCGACGCCCACCTCGACTCCGACACCCACCCCTGCGCCTGCGCCTGCCCCTGCACAAACGCAATCCACCTATTGGCATGCCAGCGTGGCCGACGCGCAGACCTATGCCGCCGGTGCGGCCGCGCAATACGGTTGGACCGGGCAGAACTGGACCGATCTGGTAAGCCTGTGGAACCGCGAATCCAGTTGGTCCTGGTCCGCGGAGAACTCCTCCTCCGGCGCCTACGGTATTCCCCAGTCGTTTCCGGGGAACAAAATGGCACAATTCGGCTCAGACTGGCGAGACAACGCCGCTACGCAGATTCAATGGGGCCTGAGCTACATCAAACAGACCTATGGAAGCCCTTCGGCGGCTTGGGCGAATTCTAACCGGTACGGTTGGTACTGATCGATGAATCCCATAGAATCACAGCAAGCTCATCTCCTCGGCGCCGCCGATATCCGCCGGATCGCCGCGGAGGCGGGTATCAGCCCAACCAAAAAGTTCGGTCAGAATTTCGTGATCGACCCGGGCACGGTGCGCCGGATCACCCATGAGGCAGGCATCAAGGCGGAAGACCGGGTGCTGGAGGTCGGACCCGGACTGGGTTCGCTCACGCTGGCGCTGTTGGAGGCCGGCGCATACGTCACCGCCGTGGAAATCGATTCGACTCTTGCCGAGCGACTGCCTCAGACGGTACGCCAATATATGCCGCAGGAGTCAGGTCGTCTGACGGTCGTCCCACACGACGCCTTGACGCTGAACCCAGACGACGTGCCGGAGCTGGCCGATTGCACGTCGTTCACCTTGGTTTCCAATCTGCCGTATAACGTGGCGACCCCGATCGTTCTGACGTTGCTGGAACGGTTCGGCAATCTGGATCGATTCCTCGTCATGGTTCAAAAAGAGGTAGCCGACCGGTTGGCGGCACGGCCCGGCACGAAGATATATGGCGCGCCTAGTGTGAAGCTCGCCTGGTATGGCGAGGCACGGCGCGTGGGCACCATCGGACGCAATGTCTTCTGGCCGGCACCGAATGTCGATTCCGCGCTGGTGCTGTTTACCCGTCACGCTCGATTCGACGACGCGCCGGCGCCTCATCGCGCCGATATCTTCACCTTGGTCGATGCCGCCTTCGGCCAACGCCGCAAAACCCTGCACGCCGCCCTTCGACAACTCGTTACCGACGATCAATTCCAAATCGCCGATATCGACCCGTCGCGCCGTGGCGAAACGCTTACCATCGAAGAATTCATTCGACTGGCGGCAGCTGCCGGCGGCGTCAGCCAGTGACGCTAGAGTTACAATAATCATCGAATGCCGCAAAGAGGACCTACAGTTATGACGGAACCAATGGATGAGCGCGAGGCTCGGAAACGATATGTTCGTTCCCGTCAAACCGCAGTTTTTACCGTCGTCGGGGTGGTAATGGCAATCGTCATGGTGATTTCCCTCTTGCTCTACTTCCATGTGGTGGGACACACGGAACAACAGGCCACGGTCGTTCAACCGAATTTCGGCGCGGTCGCACCATGCGCCGCCAAGGACCAGAACGGGAACGAAGCCACGTACGTGAACAACTCAAATGTCACCGTGCGTGTGCTCAACGGAACCAAATTCAGCGGGTTTGCCAAAGCGGTCGGAGACGCCCTGACCAACCGACATTTCAATGTGAATACCGTCGACACCTACAGCAGCCAGAACGTCAAACGCACGATCATCTACTTCGGTAAAAACACCATCGCCGAGGCCTATACGCTGAACAGTAACTTCACCGACGCCCAGATGGTGATGGACGACCGCTCCGACAAACTCATCGACGTGGTGCTCGGCTCGACATTCAACGACCTGCGCGCCCAGAAAAGCGTGCCGGCAGCCGGTGCGAAAGTCACCAACTTCAGCACGTGCAAGGCGGCAAACTCGTTGACTTCGCTGCCCAAAGCCATCGCACACGATGCGGTGAATTGATAAGAGTGCTATAAGAGGGCCGACGTTGTGACCAGCACGCACCTGGACCGACCGCAACGCGACACGGATAACGCGACACGCGCGGGTTTTTCTACGCAAGTCGGGCAATAGCAACCGGGGCCTTAGAGAGACTGCTCGCCCCACCACCGTTTCAGCTCTTCGACGGCCTCACCATGCTCACTCGGCCCATGATCAAGCCGATAATCGAGCATATGACGATAGGCCTTCCCCACGGCCGGTCCAGGTCGTATACCCAGCAGACTGATGATCTCATTGCCGTCCAAATCCGGTCGGATGGACGCGAGATCCTCTTTGGTCTGCAACTGCTCAACACGCTGTTCGAGCTCATCCATGGCCATCGAGAACATTCTGGCCTTGCGCTGATTCTGAGTCGTGGCATCCGCACGAGTCAGCCGGTTGAGTCTGGCGTACAACGTGCCCGAATCCTTGACATAACGCCGCACTGCGGAATCCGTCCACGGCTCGTCGACGTATCCATGGAAGCGCAGATGCATGTCTACGAGCTTGCTGACATCGTCCACCATATGATTATCAAAATGCAAGGCCCGCAGGCGTTTACGAGTCATCTTCGCGCCCACGACATCGTGATGGTGGAAACTGACCTTGCCACCCGACTCATATCGGCGTGTTCTGGGTTTGCCGACGTCGTGCATCAACGCGGCTAAACGCAACGCGAGGTCAGGGGATGGCACCGGCCCGTCATCGTCGGTCTCCAGCGCGATGGCCCTATCCAGGACCATCATCGTATGTTCGAAGATGTCCTTGTGCTGATGGTGCTCGTCGATTTCGAGGCGCAGCGCGGGGATCTCGGGAAGCACGATATCCGCCAGCCCCGAATCCACCAGACACTCGATTCCGGCCCGGGGCCGGTCGGAAAGCAGCATCTTCTCGAGTTCGTCACGCACACGCTCCGCCGAGACGATGTCGATACGCCCGGCCAGATCGGCGATAGCCGCGGCGGTATCGACCTCGATACGAAATCCGAGCTGAGCCACGAATCGCACCGCGCGCATCATGCGCAACGGATCATCGTCAAAGGACTGATACGGGTCGACGGGCGTACGCAACACGCCCTTTGCCAGATCGCTGGCCCCGGAAAACGGATCGACGAACTGCAAATCCGGCACGCGCAGAGCCATGGCGTTAACGGTGAAGTCCCGCCGGGATAGATCCCCCTCGAGACTGTGCCCATATTTCACCTCGGGCTTGCGCGACGAAGGATCATAGACATCCGACCGATACGTCGTCACCTCGACCTTGACCTCAGTAC
The DNA here is from genome assembly GCA_937874315.1 of uncultured Bifidobacterium sp. Lineage (GTDB taxonomy): Bacteria > Actinomycetota > Actinomycetes > Actinomycetales > Bifidobacteriaceae > Bifidobacterium. The sequence goes on from CALNAE010000017.1 coordinate 9,490, forward strand.
CGTCGGCACGGCGGCGCATCGCCCCTAGAGTTCCGAATTTCCGTCCCATGTCCCAGAAGCCGTCACGTCCCCAACGCCGAAGGATGGGCTCGAATTCCTCTGGTCGTGCCGACGTACAGCAATCGAGATCGTGCGAGCGCCGGTGCAACAACATATCGCGCACGGCGCCACCCACCAAGGACAGTTCATAGCCCTCCTGTGCGAACCGATGCCCTAATTCAATGGTCTCAGGCCATACTTCGAAATCCACAGCTGCCCTTTCCAGGAAGTCCACTTTCTCGTGGTACCAGCATACCGTTACCCCACCTGCACATGGGCGTGAGTAAGGTGGAAGGCATGATCACGCCCGCAGACCTCATTCGCATGCTCGACAGAGCTGCGCAGGAGCATGCCCGCGATCGCCGTCGAGCCGACGCGCTGCTGTACACCTCGCAGTCGGGGGAGCCGGAAACCCAGTCGCCGCAACAGCCGGATACGCCGACACCGGCGATGATGCCCACACGCCGCGCTTGGGCCGGGCCTGCTTCTTTCGCATCGTTGGACATGCAGGAATTGCCCGTCGTCCGCGAATATTCCGCGGGTGGCCTTATTTTCGACGATGAGGACCGCGTCGCGATTATCGCACGCCATTCAAGAAGCGGACATATCGAATGGTGCCTGCCCAAGGGCCATATCGAGAAGGGCGAAACACCCGAGCAGACCGCGGTGCGCGAAGTACACGAGGAAACCGGCATCCTAGGAGAGGTTCTGGAATCCATCGCCACCATCGATTACTGGTTCACGGGAACTAATCAGCGCGTGCATAAGCTGGTTCACCACTTTGCGCTCAGGCGCATCGGCGGCGAGTTGAGTGTCGAAGGCGATCCGGATCACGAAGCTGAGGACGCCATCTGGGTTAAGTTCTCAGATCTCGACAATGTCTTGAGTTATCCCAACGAACGAAAAATTGCTTGGCTCTATGCCCGCAAACTGAATAGGCAGGCCTGATGGTGAAATATCGACCCCGAGACGGTTATTCGCGCTTCGCCGGCTCAGCGGATCGCGTGTCGCGATCGCCGAAGGCATTCGCCGGGCTGTGGTCGACCGCATTGGCGCTCATGATGGTCATCGGCATGATCATCG
>CALNAE010000018.1 GCA_937874315.1 uncultured Bifidobacterium sp.
CAGAGCCGTGGGAAGGGTCGCAGTGAGGATCGTGCTGAGGATCGTGGCGACGGTGCGGGTCGGGCCCCGGCCTACTTCGCGTTGAGCGCAGGGCATGATCATCGCAATCGCTTTGCGGGGAAGGTCGACGGGGTGATGCTGATCGCGACGCCGACATGCGGCTTCGGTTCCTACGGTCCGGCGGCCGACCAGCGGGCCGTGAGATTGTTTGAATTCGACATCCGCCACCCCTATGAACCGCGTACCCAGCTGTTGGAATTCGGCGTATTATGCGGCAAGCCCAGCTCGCATAAGGCCTATACCTATGCGTTGAACGACACCGCCCCCTCGCCGGGCGAGACGATTGATCTGTTGGATAAGCCGGGGCTGTTGGGGCGCATCGTTCAGCGGCTACGCGGCCGGCGTGACCACGGACGTTCGTTGTAGACCGATGTCCGTGATCGACGTCCGGTGTAGGTTCCTGCCGATGTGAATCGCCGGAGGCTACGTGGCTAGAGACTGGTGCTGGCCCTGACCAAAGCGTCGCTTAAGTATTTGCCTGCGCTCATCACCAGTGGGGCGTATCGGCGTCCCGGTGCGGCACCCATGCGCCCCGTCGGCCCCGATATGGAGATGGCGGCGATCACCTGCTTGGAGGCGTTTCTGATCGGAGCGGAAATCGAGCAGACCCCCTCTTCGCGTTCGTTGACGGACTCCGACCAGCCCCGCTTGCGCACCTCGGCGAGTCGGGTCGCCGTGAATCGTGCGTGACGCAACCCCTGATGCATACGCTCCGAATCCTCCCAGGCGAGCAGGATCTGCGCGGCCGAACCGGCCTCCATGGAAAGCATCGCACCGACGGGAATGGAGTCGCGCAGGCCGCTTGCCCGTTCCACCGCGGCGATGCATACCCGCTGATCTCCTTGGCGACGGTATATCTGTGCGGATTCTCCGGTGCGGTCGAGTAGCGTCTGCAGGATGGGGCCCGCCGCGGTCAGCAGTCGGTCTTCACCAGCGGCGGCCGCAAGTTCGGCGAACCGGGAGCCTATGATGAAGCGTCCATGCTGGTCGCGCAGCACGAATCGATGGCGTTCCAAGGCGATGGCGAGCCGGTGTGCGGTGGGCCGCGCCAACCCCGTCGCGGTGACGAGCTGGCCGAGCGTCGATGGTCCCGATTCCAGGGCGTCCAGAATCTTCACGGTCTTATCCAGAACGCCTACCCCGGAATGGATCTCATTGGGGATCGGGGGGCGGCGTCTGACAGCTGAGACGGTGTCCGCCCGTGTGTTGTCGTCTGATTCGATGGTGGTGTTGGCGCGCCGTGTGGAAAGTACCATATGGGGATTATGCCATCTCATATTTCGAAACGCAAAAGTCCGCGCATGCCGCGAGCCTTCATACTCTAGACGTAATGGGCCGATATCGATCACGCAAATGAGACGAACGGTCTCATGAGGGCGTCAGATGGCGCGTCCGACAGTATGCATAGGCCTGAGGAGACGATAATGGGGATCACATTGGCCGAAAAAGTTTGGGCCGATCATTTGGTGCGCAAGGGCGACGACGGGGCACCCGATCTGCTGTACATCGATCTGATGCTGATGCATGAGGTCACCAGCCCGCAGGCGTTCGAAGGGCTGCGACTGGCGGGGCGCAAGCCGCGGCATGTCGACCAGCTCATCGCCACCGAGGACCATAACACGCCGACGGTCGACATCGACCTGCCTAACCCCGATGCCGTTTCCGCCAAGCAGCTGAGTACCTTGGAGCGCAACTGTCGGGAGTTCGGCGTTCGGTTGCACGCGCTCGGCGACGCAGACCAAGGCATCGTCCACGCGTTCGCGCCGATTCTGGGACTGACTCAACCGGGTATGACCATCGTCTGCGGCGATTCGCACACATCGACGCACGGGGCCTTCGGCGCGCTTGCTTTCGGCATCGGCACCTCCGAGGTGGAACACGTGATGGCCACGCAGACGTTGTCGCTCTCGCCATTCAAAACCATGGCGGTGAATATCAAGGGCACGTTGCCCGAGGGGGTTACGTCGAAGGACATCATCCTCGCGGTTATCGCGAAAATCGGCACCGGCGGTGGGCAGGGGCACGTCATCGAATATCGTGGTGAGGCGATTGAACGGCTGTCGATGGAAGCCCGCATGACCATCTGCAATATGTCGATCGAGGGCGGTGCACGCGCCGGGATGATCGCGCCCGACGACACCACCTACGCTTACCTGCAGGGTCGTCCCCATGCCCCGACCGGCGCGATGTGGGATCAGGCCATGGAGTACTGGCGTACCTTGCATAGCGACGACGATGCCGTATTCGACAAAAGCGTCGATCTGGATGCCGGCGAGCTCTCGCCTTTCGTCACGTGGGGGACGAATCCGGGCCAGGGTCTTCCCATCAACGCGAACGTGCCGGTGCCGGACGAAATCGCCGACAAAGCGGCGAGGCAGGCGGCCGCCTCTGCGATCCGGTACATGGGCCTGACCGAGGGCATGCCCATCAAGGACATCGCGGTTGACACGGTGTTCATCGGCTCCTGCACGAACGGACGCATCGAGGACCTGCGTGCCGCGGCTTCGGTGATGAAAGGCCATCACAAGGCGAAATCCATTCACCGAGTCCTGGTGGTTCCCGCCTCATCGCGCGTGCGCCTGCAGGCCGAGCGCGAAGGACTCGACAAGATCTTCACCGACTTTGGCGCGGAATGGCGCAACGCCGGCTGTTCGATGTGCTTGGGCATGAACACCGATTCCATGGTGCCGGGCGAACGCTCGATCTCGACGTCGAACCGCAACTTCGAAGGTCGGCAGGGCAAGGGGTCGCGCACCCATCTCTCGTCACCCATCGTGGCGGCGGCCACCGCCATTCGCGGCACTATCTCGAGTGTGGAAGACCTGTGAGCGCGGGGACGCCGGCCCATTGCGAACCGCTCCGGTTCGTTCCTGCCGATGTCGGTCGGCGTTGGCCGGTGTCGGCTGAGGTGAGAAACCGTCCGGTCGCCGGGCGCTCGGCGCACGCTCCCCGCGAATCGACCACGTCGCCGCCGTCTCGTCGATGAGGGCGTCGATGGGGGAGCTGATAGGGATGCCGATGGTCGAGAGATGCTGCCGCATTGCCGAATGGGCCCGCGAGCCCTACGTGAAAGGATATGGGATATGGAAAAACTTACTGTCGTGACGGGTACCGGGGTGCCGCTACGCCGATCGAATGTCGATACGGATCAGATCATCCCCGCCGTCTTCCTCAAGCGCGTCACCAAGACGGGCTTCGAGGATGCGTTGTTTTACGCGTGGCGGCGAGATCCCGACTTCGTCCTGAACCAGCCAGAATATGCTCATCCGCGTATTTTGGTCGCCGGTCCTGATTTCGGCATCGGCTCCTCGCGGGAGCATGCGGTCTGGGCGTTGCATGACTATGGGTTCCGCGTGGTTATCGCGCCGCGTTTCGCCGATATCTTCTATGGCAACACCGCCAAGAACGGCGTGCTCGCGGCCGTGGTGTCGCAGGAGAACGTGGAATTGCTCTGGAAGCTGTTGCAGGAGAATCCCGGCTGCTCCATGACGGTCGATCTCGTCGCGCGCACGGTGACCTGCGCCGACGTCACGCTTCCGTTCGAGGTCAACGATTACACCCGGTGGCGGTTGATGAACGGCTACGATGACATCGATCTGACGCTGCGGCACGAGGATGACATCGCGCGTTACGAGCGGATGCGCGCCAAGCGGTTCCCCTTCAAGCCGCGCACCTTGCCGGCTAGACATCTGCCCGAGCGCCCGATTCAATCCGCTCGCGAGCACGACGACGGTGCCTGGGCGGGGCCGTTGGCGTCAAGGGCATAGCGCCGTTCACGCTGGCACGGTGTTGCTCAGATTGACAGTGTGTTGTGCCCACGTTGACACGGTGTTGTTCGGCTTGCAACTGCAGTGTTTCACGTCGACACGGCGTGGTTCGCGAAGGTGTTGACCACGAAGGTGTTGACCACGAAGGTGTTGACCACGAAGGTGTTGACCACGAAGGTGTT
>CALNAE010000019.1 GCA_937874315.1 uncultured Bifidobacterium sp.
ACTTACGCGACATAAGTGTAGAGCCACGAATTTCCTCGGCTCGACGGTTCGGTTACGAACATGTTTCGTGTCAGGTGCGGACGACTGTGAAATCCGTGTAACGATGGCGATTCGACCCGTACCATTCAATAGGTGGGGGCCGTGCGACATATCGCGCACGGCCCCCACCCAGATGGTATTGGTATCGCCGACAGCAGCCGGTTTGCAAATTGCCGATTCACCGATTCACCGATTTGGCAATCAGACAATCCATGTGGCTGCTGATGTACTATCGCCGATCGACTGATCAGCGTCCGCGCATCGCCCGCCGGCTCATGCGCTGCGGGCGCGTGGGATCGATGCCCTTGGGAATGCCGAAGCCTTGTTTGGTCTGCAAGGTGCGCAACCGATCATTCAACGTGGCCAGCTCCTCCTTGGTGAGGATGAAACGGACGCGCGGATGAATCTTGCGCATCAGGGCGTTGCTGTGGTTGCTGGGCAGATAGGTCTTTTCCCTGAGCACGGCACGGCGCAGATTCTGGAGCCGCACCTGTTTGTCTCCCTTACCCACCGAAATGCGATACACGGGGATGCTGGAACCGGCGGTCACGCCCTTGATTCGGTGCTCCTGCTTGTCCATTTCCCGCATCACGGGGCCGTAGTTGCCTTCACCCAGCAGATAGATGCCGTTGTATCCGGTGCCTCGCCAGATGGCGTCCTTGGTCCGCGGATCCATCCAGACCGGTTCCTCGGGGAAGGAATAGCCCGCTTTGTTGATGTTCTTCAGCACGCTGACGGCGGCGCCGGGACGGCCTTCGATCTTTGCATAGCCGACCTTGTCCGCCCGATTCGTGAGCACGATGGTGAACAGCAGCACGCCGAGCATGGCGGCCGTGATGATCATGAGTATCCAGATGAAAATCGACCAATGCAGCGGCACGCCCAGAATCACCGCGACGATGATCGGCAGCACGAACACGCCACCGAGCATCCACGGGAGCATTGGCTCCTCGGGCGCGGTGTAGCGGTAGATCTGGATGATCTGCTTGATGATGTTCTGCTTTTTGGCGGGCTGCGTGTCTTTCGATGCCATCTACTTCCCTCGCTTGTATCGACAATTGACCATACTGAGCCGACAGTCTACCAGCTGCTGTGCCTAGCGAATACTAGCGAGTTCTATCGAGTATGCAGCGGCCGGCCGTCGGCCAGCAGCAGCGCCTCGCCGAAAGTCTCGGAAAACGTCGGATGGGGATGGGTCAATCCGGCCGCGGAGTGCAGCGGGATGCGATGGGCGATGATCTGTTGTGCCTCGCCGATCATATCGCCGGCATTGGGCACTACCATATGCACGCCGAGCACGACCTCGACGCCGGGCTGCTCGTCGCGTTCGCCGCTGACGATGGAAAGGGATCCTGCCGAGCCGCTCATCAGCATCCGTGCATTGGACATCACAGGATAGATGGTCTCGCGCACGTTATGCAGATCGTCGCGTTGCCGCGCGTCCTCGAGCGTGCATCCGACCGTCGCGCCTTCGGGGGAGGAGAACACCACTTGCGCAACGCAGTCGTCATCCACCGGTCGGGCGTCGAGGCCCGCGGCGTCTTCCGCGATGGCGATGCCCTGTTCGAACGCACGGCTTGCCAGGCCCGGCCCTTGGGTGATGTCGCCCACTGCGCTGATGCCTGCAACGCTGGTATGCCCGCGGGCATCGGTGCTGACGTAGCCATCGGGATCCAGCGCGATGCCGGCCGCCCTGCACCACGGCTCATCGGTGTTGGGCGTTCTTCCGATGGCCACCAGCGCGAGTTCCGCGAATATCGACTGCTGTCGTCCATCCGCATCGTTGTAGTGTACGGTGGCACCGAGATTGACGCCTACGTCGACGCCGGTCACATCCGTATGGGTGAGCACCGTGATGCCGCGGCGCTTGAGTTCGCGCGTCAGGGTGACGCCTGAACGCCGATCCCACGCGGAAAGCACGCGGTCATGGCGGATCAGCATGGTCACGGCGCATCCGCCGGCGCTCCAGATCGAGGCGAATTCGACGGCGATGGAGCCCGAACCGATAATCGTGGCGGTGGCAGGGAAATGAACCAGCGACAACGCCTGGGTGGAGTCGATCAAGGCTCCCGCGAAGTCGTGGCTGGGAAGGAGTCGTGGGCGTGAACCCATGGCCAGCACGACCCGTTTGGCCGTGACGCTTACCGATGCCCCGCAGTTTTGGGGGACGTCGGATGCGATGAAACGTTGCACATGATCGCGTGCACCGCTTGGCGTGACGGTGATGATGTGCGCGACTGCATGGTTCGTCGGTTCGTCCGTCGGCCCGCCGGTTGCCCCGTCCGCCGAGTCCTGCGTCGTGTCATCCTGTGCCACATCGGCGTGCGTGGCATTGTCGGGTGTCGTATCTTCAAACGTGGCACCGCCAAGTGGCGCACTGTCATCAAGCGTTGTACCGTCTTGTGACGGCGCGCCGTCGAGTGCCGCCCGGCCTCGCAGCACGACGATGCCGCGATGCGCGATCAAGCCCGACAGCCCCTGCGTCATGGTGTCCACGACATGATTCTTGTACTCGAGCATCGTGCCATAATCGATGCCGGTGATGCTTGCGGCGATGCCGATTCGGGACGCATGGCGCACCGCGTCGATGCTTCTGGCCGCCGTGACCAGGGCCTTGGTCGGAATGCACCCGCGGTTCAGGCAGGTACCGCCTAAGGAGTCATCGCGTTCGATCAGCACCACGGAAAGCCCCAACTCGGCGGCCCGCAATGCCGTGGAGTACCCTCCCGGGCCGGCGCCGATGACGGCGATGTCCGCAGACATCCCGTCTTCGAGGGTCGTTTCGGCGGGGAATGGTGCTTTGGCTTGCGAGGTCGGCATGATGGGCGGATTCGTTATTTCGGCCAATTCCCGCGCTTGGGATGACGAGGTTTGGGAAGACGCCAGCGACGAAGCTGGATCGAACGGCTCCAGGCATACGAACCGGAACGCGAGCCCCGGCGGACGGCCGCCTCGCCGAATTTGTCGAGCAGCTTCTTTTTCAGCCCATGCCACATGAACACCACATCGGCGATGACCGCAACGAGATAGATATACATCAGCAACAGCATCGGTATCGAAAGCGATGGCCATTTGACGGAGACCAGCACCGAGAGGATCAGTATGACGAAGGCGACGGGAATGAAGAACTCGCCGACGTTGAAACGGGCGTCGACATAATCACGGATGTAGATGCGCCAAGGCAGGCGTTCGCTTTTGGGCATATGCGCCAGATCTCCCGTGCGCATGGCGTCATACTGCTCGTTCTCGCGTTCACGGGTGCGCTTCTTGGCGGCCTTGGTTTCCGCCTTGCGGTCCTTGGGAACGAGCGGACGAAGATTCTCCGCCTCCGCCTGTTTGCGAGTCGGGGTCGGTCGGCCTTTACTGGTCGTTGGCTCCGCGGTCCGCTCCTCGATAGGCTGCTGCGCCTGTTCGCTCGTTGATTCCTTCTTGAAGGGGTTCCATGTCATGCTTGCAGGTTACGGTGACGCCTAGACGCTGTAGGGTTATATATAGGGTATGACCAAGGTGAAACGGACGTTTCGCAAGGGCCTCGCGGCCTGCGTAAAGCCCGTGACAAAGGAGTGCTATGACATCGGTGAACGATCAGTATCGGAACGGGGCGCGAACGCGGTCGCATGCGGATCCCGATGTGGACAGCGGCGAGATCCGGGCCCGGGTGCATGCCGACTTCCCCCGGACGGTCGACATGCTCTCACGTAAAATCGCGTTGAAATCGATATCCTCCCAGGGCATCGCCGGGGCCCACATGCGCGCGTCGGCCGATTTCGTCGCCGAGCAGCTGCGAGAGGTCGGCATCGATACCCAGGTGGTGCAGTCCACGAATCCGGACGGCACGGATGGCGCTTACGAGGTTGTGGGGTCGCGGATCGTCGATCCGCAGGCCCCGACGATCCTGTTGTACGCGCACCATGACGTGCAGCCGGTGCCCGACCCTGCGCAATGGTCCACAGATCCGTTCGTGGCCACTACCGTCGGCGATCGGCTCTTCGGTCGCGGATCATGCGACGACGCCGGCGGCATCGCCATACATCGCGGGGCTCTGCACGCGCTTGGCGACGAGCTGCCGGTCAACATCAAGGTGTTCATCGAAGGCGAGGAGGAGATGGGCTCGCCCAGTTTCATCCCCTTCATCGAAGCGCACCGCGAGCAGTTCGCCGCCGATGTCATCATCGTGGCCGATTCCGGCAACTGGGCGCCCGACGTGCCGAGCCTGACGACAAGTCTGCGGGGCAACACGACCATGGACGTGACGGTTAAGGTACTCGAGCACCCGGTGCATTCCGGGCAGTATGGCGGCCCGATTCTGGACGCGCACACGCTTGCCGCGATGCTCGTCGCCTCGATGTACGACGAACACGGCGAGCTGGCGGTTCCGGGGCTGCAGTCGCAGGAACCGGTCGGTGGCCTGCAACGCGATCTCGACGAGAACTCGGTGCGTCGAGACGCGGCCGTCGTGGATTCCTATCGACTTGCGGGAACGGGATCGCTGGCGGCTCGGCTGTGGACCCAGCCGAGCGCCACGGTGATAGGTATCGACGCCCCGGCGGTCGACGACTCGTTCAACGTCATCGCCAACCAGACCCGCATCCGCCTGTCCGTTCGCACGGCACCGGGACAGCGGCCCGAGGAGGCGCAGCGGGCGTTGCGCGAGTTTCTCACGACGCATGCGCCGTTTGGCGCCCAGGTCGAGGTCACGCCGCTGGACAACGGCATGGGCTGGGCCATGGACCCCGACGCGGAGGCGACGAAGGACGCCACGGAGGCGTTGCGCGAGGCGTATGGCGTGGACCCGGTGAACAAGGGCGAGGGCGGTTCCATTCCATTCATCCCCGAACTGCAGCGCATCTTCCCGAAGGCCCAGGTGCTCGTCACCGGTCCGGAAGACCCGATTTCCAACGCCCATAGCCCCAACGAGTCGGTGAGTTTGTCGGGTCTGCGCAATGACATCGTGGCGGAGGCGCTGCTGCTGCGGGCCTTGGGTCGTTAGCGTGCAGTCGCCGAATCGGCCGGTCCGATGTCGGCCTCGCCTCTGGCGGTTGACCCCTCCATGTCATACACTGTCGGGTGACACGGGAGCTGTGGTCCGTCTGACGGAGCATGGCTGAGATGGGGGAGCACCCCCGACCGATAGAACGTGATTCCGGGCAATACCGGCGCACGGACGTCTCTGTTCCCGTGCCTCAACCGCGAGATTCGAGATTCGGATCTCGAGTGAAGAAAGGCACATGATGAGTCAAACTGCTGTTACTCCTACTATCCACCTCAAATGGCGCGTGGTCGATATCGCCGTCGCTTCGGCCATTGGCGTGGCGAGCGCCTTCATCTATTGGGTCGCGGCCCTGCTGTACACGCCGATCGGCACACCTTTGGAGGCGTTGCTGCCCGGGTTGTCCGGACTGATGAATGGTTTGTGGCTGTTCGCCGGTCCGCTGGCCGCGGTCATCGTGCGCAAGCCCGGTGCCGCGATCTATGCCGAGGTCATCGCAGGCGTGCTGGAAGCGCTGATGGGTAATCAATGGGGCGGCGTCGGCACGCTGCTCATCGCCATCGTGCAGGGGGTGGGCGCCGAAATCGTCTTCCTCATCGTGGCCTACCGCGTCTGGGATCTGCTGACCGTGACGCTTTCCGGCATCGTGTCCGGCGTCGGCTGCTGGGCATACACGTTCTTCACCAATCTGCAGGGCTTCAGCTTCACCGGAGCCTACGGCATTTGGTATCTGGTCGCCACGCTGATCTCAGGGGCGTTAATTTCCGGTGTGCTGATGTGGTATTTGTATGTCGGCATCGCGAAGACCGGCGCCTTGGACAAGTTCTCCTCGGGGCGTGAGATCCGTGGGTTCAAAGCCTGAACCGGGCATCGTCGGCCGCGGTGGCCGGAGCCAGATATTGGTTATGGTCACCGCGGTCCTGACGTTCAAGATGAATTGATCCGAACATCATTATGAGATTGAAGAGGCATGGCCAGTTCAGCATCACCAGATAGCGGTTCGCCGGTGGATGCGGTCGTCAGATCGCAGGAGCCCCAACGGGCGACGCA
>CALNAE010000020.1 GCA_937874315.1 uncultured Bifidobacterium sp.
TCCATTCACAATCCAACATGCTGCACATGCCGGAGCCGCGCTCAGCGGCCGGTGCCGCCGTACACCACGGCCTCCACCTGTTTGGCGTCCAGCCCGTAGGCCGTGTGCAGGGCCCTGACCGCGTCATCGAGTACCTCAAGCGGAACCAGGGCGGCGATGCGGATCTCCGACGTCGAGATCATCAGGACGTTGATGCCGTGCTCGCTCAACGCATTGAAGAATTTCGCCGCCAGCCCGGAATGCGTCTTCATGCCCACCCCGACGACCGCGACCTTGCCTACGTTGAGGTCCACATCGAATACGCGGTATCCAAGCTCCTGATGCCGGTCCTCCAGCACCTCCTGTACACGACGAACCGTCGACTCCGGCACCGTGAAGGAGATGTCGGCGGTTCCTGTCGAGACGCCGGCCTGAACGATCATATCGATATTGACGCCAGCCTCGGCCAACGTGGCGAACACGCGCGCCGCGACGCCGGGGATATCCGGAACCCCGCGCACGGTCACCAGCGCCTCGCTACGGTCGTGCGCCACGCCGGAGATCACCGGGGATTCGGGACCGAGATCCGGGAACAGATCCCCCATGGAAGCCCCATCCTGATTCGTCGTCTGTGCAGCCATATTCACACCCTGTCCATTCACGCTAGTGGTTTCGTTCATCGTAATACTTCAACGCTTGGGACAACCGCCGCGATTCACACGTCGGATGCTCTGCGCTTTGTCCTTGTCTTTGTCCTTGTCATCGCATGGAACCGGCCTCGTCTCCCGGGTCTGGGCGACACGGGTTCTCAATCCAGGTTCGGCAGTGACGACGGGTCGACTCCCTGCGGCACGATCACCGTCCCGACGCGGTGCGAGAAGGAACTGCGCACATGCAGCGGCATGCCGAACCGTTGCGCGTATTCGACGCAGCGCAACGCCAGGACCTTGGAACCGCATGACGCCATTTCCAACATCGATTCGTAGTCGATGCTCGGAATGCGCCGGGCGGTGGGCACGATTCTGGGATCGGCGGTGAAGATGCCATCCACATCCGTATAGATCTCACACACATCCGCGCCAAGGGCCACGGCGAGGGCCACGGCCGATGTATCCGAGCCGCCACGTCCCAACGTGGTTGCGTCGCCACCCTCGTTGATTCCCTGGAATCCGGCGGCGATCGCCACACAGTCCTTAGCCAGGGCGCGGCGGACCCGCTCCGGCTTGACCGATTTGATATGAGCGGCGCCGAAACGCGCATCCGTCAGGAAACCCGCCTGGGAACCGGTGAAGGAGTAGGCCTGCAATCCGGCCGCGTGGATGGCTATCGCCAACAGACTCATCGAGATGCGTTCCCCCGCCGTCATCAGCATGTCCATCTCGCGTGCCGGTGGATGGGAATCGATGCTCATGGCCTGGTCGATCAAATCGTCGGTGGTATCCCCCATCGCCGATACCACGACGGCGACATCGTTACCCGCCTTTTTGGTCTCCACGATGCGTTTGGCGACACGCTTGAGGGAATCCGTGTCGGCGACGGACGAACCGCCGTATTTCTGCACGATAAGAGCCACGATCATCCATTCTCTCTGTCTGCATTACTGCGCGTTATTCTACGCAAGCGGCACGATTACGAGTAGCGCACTGATATCCCACGGATATCCGTAGGCAGGGCCGGCCCTCAGACGGCCCGCCTGCCCGCGAGCGCACGCCCCAGAGTTATCTCATCGGCGTATTCGAGATCGCTGCCCACCGGCAGGCCGCTGGCCAAACGGGTGACGGCGAGGCCCAACGGCGCCAGCAGCCGGCTGAGGTACGTTGTGGTCGCCTCGCCCTCGATATTGGGATCCAGCGCCAAGATGATCTCCTTGACGGAATCGTCTTTCAGACGTTCGAGCAGCTTGGGGATGCTCAGATCGTTTGGCCCGACATTCGCCATGGGGTTGATCGCGCCGCCCAGCACGTGATAGACGCCATGATATTCATGGGTGCGCTCGATGCTCATGACGTCCTTGGGCTCCTCGATCACGCAGATGACACCGTGGTCGCGCCGCGGATCGGCGCATATCGGGCAGGGACTGGTTTCGCACACGTTGCCGCAGATATCGCAGAACCGTACTTTTTGCCTCATCTCGGTGATGGCCTCGGCGAGGTTCCCGGATTCCTCATCGCTAGCCGACAACAGGTAGAACGCGATACGCTGCGCCCCTTTCGGGCCGATGCCGGGCAGATGCGCGAACGCATCGATCAGTCGTTGTATCGCATTGTCATATGCCAGTGCCATATGTTCCTGTCATCCTTCCTGATGTTTGTTCGCCGGCTGGGCGTTCTTGGGGTTATGAGGATCGTCGGCGTTGAATTCCTCGACCTTCTTGACGGCGAACAACTTCTCCAACTCCGCCATGTCCATGGTGGTCGCGGATTCGAGCGACCTGTCCTCAAGCGAATATTCATCGTCCTCGGCGGCCACCCTCGCAGACGCAGCGCCATGAGTCTGAGTGTCGTCGGCAGTCTGTCGGGAATCGGCACCGACACCGTGTTGAGGGCTCGCTCCCGGTAGACGGCCGGCGCCCGGCCGCCGTCCAAGTTTCGGCTGCGGGCCGGTCTCCTGCCGCCGATCGCCCTGCTTCCCCAGGGCCTGCCGCGACTGTGCCGTACCAGCAGGAAGCTGCGAAGTTTCTTGGGATGACTGGGATGACTGGGATGCGCCCGGGGAATACCCGACCTCGGGAGATGACCCGGACTTGGATGGTCGCGCGGTCTCGGATGCCTCGTCGCGGACGCCTAATGGTTCGGTGGGCAACGGTCCTGTCGCAATGGCCCAGGGATCGTCATCGTTGCTCATATCCGGAACGGCCACGACCTTGTGCGGTTTCGTCGAGGTGCCCGTGGACGCCGGCTTGTCTGCCTCCGGGGAATTCCTCGTGGCGCCCTCGCGAACAGGGGTGTTGGTCACCGGCTTAAGCCACGGATCATCCTGCGCGTCAACCTGCCGGTCCGGAACAGCGCGATCTTGGTCGGCAGTGACGTCATGGGGATTCGACGCCGGCTCTTGGGGCGACGGTCCCGGCTCGTCAGCCGCGGCATGGTCGCCGGATGTTATCTGCCCATCGCCCGCTGGGCGGCTTGGCTCACTGAAATGGTCCGAGTCTTCTGGATGAGCGGGATCATCACGACGACTCAACCCGTCTGGATGAGCAGGATCATCTGGGTCGTCATGATGGGTCTTTTCGGAGCCGTCTCGCCGGCGGTCGCCGGAAGCCGTTCTCTCGCCCTGACCGGAACGGCCGCGTTCCTGCGCGCTGCCATCCTTTGCGCCGATTGGCGGCAAGCTCGCGGCAGCGAGGCCCGCCTTGTCAAGCGCGATCTGCCGTTTGATCTGCGCAAGCTGCTCCGGAGCCATGCGAGAGGTCGGTTCGACGTGTTCTCCACTGGCCGCGATCTTCGTCGGCGCGATCATGGTATCTTCGCCGAACACCTCGCGAACCGCGCGCAGCACCACGGCTGAGGCCTTCCTGCCATTTGCCGCCGCGTCGGAGCTGAGCGCCAGGGCGAAGGCATGCTGGCTCAGCGCGCGGTCGAACGTCATGGAAAGACGTTGTCTGCCAGCGGCATTCTGCGCCAAGGCCACTGCGGATACCTTGTCGTGCGCGACGTATGCGCGCACGTCCTGCGGCAACGCACCGAGCACCGCGTCCCATCGTTCCTCGACGCTGCGCGAATCGGGTTGACCGGCATCATGAACGACCTGCGAGGTCGCGGCATCGCCCGGTTCGGCGGCCTGCGGTACGGCGGCCTGCG
>CALNAE010000021.1 GCA_937874315.1 uncultured Bifidobacterium sp.
CGTGAGGTGCTGGAGCTGACAGACGATGAAGCCGAGTTCGTCGCCAAAGAGATGGACTTGAGGAACACGCCGGAAGAGGTCGAACAGTATGGTAACTTTCGCTCGGGAGATGCTAGGATGCTGTTCTACAGACTCTCCAAGAGACGGGATGAAGTGGCATCTGCAAAGAATTCGGGCACGACGATGAATGGCGTTGGGTTTAGCAGTCGCTCTTTTGAGTTGTTTGCCAAGCATGTGTTGGACGCCGTTCGCAAGGCGCTGGCCGGTGGTCAGGAGCGTGAATCATGAGCATGACCGATCTGATGGTAGTCGTCGTGGTTTCCGTCTCCGTGTGCGTCATCTCTTGGATCAATGGAAAATAGAGTCGGTGGATATCGTGCGCTGATATTTCCAACGAGGGGAGGTGAATATGGTTTTCTGGCAATTCAACATACTGCACAAGAGCGGCAAGACGTCGGTCGCATGCGTTCGAGCGGACACGATTGGCGAAGCGGTTCTGCGTGTCGGTGAGGAGTTGGGAAACGTCGATAAGTATAATGTAGTTGATATCGGCGTGTCGAAATTAACAGTGTGATATAAAGAATATACAAAGGAGGATAAATGGAAAAAGAACAAAAACCGTTGATGACCAAGATATTCGAGATTCAACAATCCATGCAACCAGTCAAAAGAAACGGCAAAGGATACAAATACACCTACGCCACGCTCCCGCAAATCTGGGAGAAGGTCGCGCCGGAGATGAAGAAGCTCGGCATCGGCTGGACGGCCACGAGCAAAGGGAGTCTCCAAGGAGACGAGACGATGGGCCTTCAAGTCATGGAGGAAATGAAGGTAACCATCTTCAATGTCGACAACCCTGAAGACAGTCTTTCCAACACGTACCTGTTCCCGGCAACCACAGCGCAGGTAGTCGGCTCATACGAAACCTACTACCGTCGATACGCGCTCATAAAAATTCTTGGAATCGTCGTCGAGGATGAATCGGACGATGACGGTGCCAAAACCAAAACAACACCCAAACCACAATTGACACAGGAGTTCGAATGAAGGAAATCGAAGCGGTAGGAGCAGGTAGCTTCTTCCATATCGTCAAAAAATACGTCAGCGACAGGGGAGCCGAAGCCGGTATCAAACCGCAGTATTCGCTCCGCTTCGCGTTCGACAAGAGCGGAGACACGTTCGATGCGCTCAAACAGGCCGCGAGGGAACTGAACGTGCCGTTGAACAGCACGAACATGCGACTGTCGGACGGCAACCTCGTGCAGTTGCGCGACGGAACGCAGCCCTATCAGGGACTCTGGCTGGTGGACCTCAACAGCAGGTTCCCCGTTCCCATCGTTGACGTGAACGCGCATGACCTCAAACTCGACGCCGAACCCGGCTCCGGCACGAAAGTTCGGGTCGCATTCCGCATCGGAAGCTCCAAGAAGGGTGACCTCGTGTTCTTCCTCACCGGAGTGCAGATTATCGATCTGGTCGAAGGGGTAGCGCCGCACAAGTTCGGCGTGTACACGCAGGGTACGGTGGACGATGATGAAGGGGATGGCTTCCAGTGAAATTCGTTCCATTCATCGAACAAGGCAACCTGTTGCACGACTACTCCGCCATCCTGTCCGAATTGAAGGAGCATCCCGGAGAATGGGGATTGGCGTTCGAGACGCAGGCCAGTCGCAACACCGTGGCGGCATGGGTGTCGAGAGTGAACGCCGGGAAAGCAAAATGGTGCGGAGACTCGGTGCAAGCCAAGAGGCGCAAGACCGATACCGGGTATGAGGTATGGCTGAAATACGTAAAGTGAGTCTAGCCATCTCGCAACGTGAACAACCGGCGCAGAACAAGCTCATCAAAGGCTTGGAACGCGCCGGTTGGTACGTGCAGAAAACCGAGGGGAGAAGCCGGAATGGTTTCCCCGACGTGACGGCCATAACGCCGGAAGGCGTCGTATGGTTCTTGGAAGTGAAACGCGAGCGCGGCGGCGTACTGTCCGCGCGTCAACAAGTGGAGATGACGGACATCGCCTCGCATAAGGCGAACGCCGCGATCATCATAGGAGTGCGCGGTGCCGACGCCTTCGTTCAAGGGCTTCCGCACTCGTTCAGATACAAAGGGTTAAGAGTATGGCGTTGATAACGGAGAATCGCAAGTTCAAGAAGTTCAAGACGCGCGAGGCATGGCTGGAGGAACGGTCGTTCACTCCCGGCGCTTCCACGTTGGCGCACATTCGCGTGAACGGGTGCGAGCCGGGTCCGATACCGAACGTTCCGGCCATCAGGTCGGCCATCCGTTTCGGCTCCGACTGGGAGCCTTACGTGTTGCAGTCGTTCGGCAGAAACCGGGGAATGAAGCTCGTCAAGGACAGGCCATACGAGAAGCTGGAGCCGGGCGAGCTGAGCTGGTATGACAATAATCTGGTGACTGACGGCAGGATGCATGTCTCCTACGACGGTATCATGCGAAACGCTGACGGCCTGTGGGTGACGGTCGAAGTCAAAACGGGTAGCAAGACCTCGTTCAGGTTCCTGTCGAGCGAACAGCGTGCGGTGTATGCGGCTCAGGCCGGCATCGAGGCCGGGTTCATCGGAGCGGACATGGCGCTCATCGTGTACGCGCAGCGACCTTCAGACTGGGAGTCGATGTCTGTTGAGGACATATCCTCTGCGATCGAGGAGAGCATCGACGTGGTCACCACTCCCGTCATTCCGATGGCCGAAATCAAAAGGATAGGCTTCGAGGACAGGAAGATCGACTCGCTCATGGCGATGCTGCTCGCCACACGGAACGAGGAGAAGGCGCTTGAGGAGAAGATCGCCGCGCACATTCGCAGGGTCGGGCATCCGGCGTCGAGCAACGGCTACCGCGTCTCGTGGGCGGCGTCGAGCAGAACCACGACTGATTACAAGCGCATGATGGCCGACTATGCCATCGATAACGTGGAGGCGTATCAGAAGACCGTCGAAGGTAAGCCGCGACTGTCGATTGCGAAGGCGAAATGAGCGTCCTGATGGACGTGGCGACGGCTATGGTGATGGGATTCATCATCATGACGTTCATAGCCGTTCTCGTCACGCTGACGCTCATATGGTTTTGGAGGAAATGAATGTGGAATACGATGATGATGGTTTCGCTGTGGAGTTTAATGTTGGTGTTTATCGGAATCTGCGCATTGGCGTTGCTGTTTCTAATCACGGGAATGCTGGTTGTGGGAAGGTCGGTGCTGCGATGGCTGAAAGACCGTTGACGTTGATGCCCGGAGATCGCATCAAGTTCATGTTTCACGGAAAGGTACGATCCGACCTCGTAGCTGACGCCGAATACCGGTCGACGGGCAGGGCGATTTCCGTTCATGTCAGCACGGCGTTCGGGTATGACGTCACGTTCGGGCCGGACGTCGCCGCGCGATTGATTTCGGTCGAACCGGTGGAGGCGAGCCCTTCGATAGACGTGGTGTACGCGCGTGACGAGTCATCCATGTTCGCGACCTTCAAGGCCGAACATCCCGAAGTGCTTGACTATCCGTGGTTCATGTTGGAGATGCCGAAGGAAATGGGACACCTCAAGGTGAGAGTGTTCGGTCTGCCAAGCGACGTCGCGTCGGCAATGGTGAACCGGCCGCTCGGGTTCACGCGTCTGGCGCTTCAGGAGTACGTGAGGAGACGCCGATGAGAAGCTTCATATTCGATGATGCGGGCACGGGGAAGACGAAGCGTGCGATAGACTTGTTCGCCCCTTTGCGGTCCGTGCTCGTAGTATGCCCCGCGAACGTCATGGAGACATCGTGGATACCGCAGTTGAAACGATGGGACCCTGAGCGCGGCGATTCCGTCATGTTGCTGCGCGACATGAGAAACCTGTCCGAGAGTGCGTGGGCGCACAGTGAGTTCAAGTATCTCATCTCGTCGTATGAGATGCTGAAGAGCCTGTCGTTCGTTCCCGCGCACTACGGCATGATCGTTGACGAGAGTCATTTCGTGAAGAACCCGAGGTCGAACCGGAGCAAGATGGTTCGCGCACTGTCCGACAAGGCTGATGATCTGCTGATGCTGACGGGCACTCCAGCTCCGAAGGACCTTGAGGATATTTTCGGGCAGTGTTCGGTGATGTACCCGCATCGCGCGGACAGGGCGGCGAAGTTCGGTCGTGAGTTCGCTACGCTCGGCTCGTTCAGGCTCGCTTTCGGCAAGGCGTTTTCCATGCATATCAACGGTTTCGACGTGCGGAAGTATTCGTATGAGGATGATGCGACCCGCGTGGTGTATGACCGTCTTTCCGCCGACGTGCTGGAGCGGCGCGAGTCGGAGTTCACCCTGCCCGAGGTCGAGTGGGTGCCGTGTCGTCAGAACGTGGAGGGCAGGATATCCGAATGGCTTGAATCGTGGTCGTTGGACGGCGAGGTCACGGGCGTGTCCGCGTCGAGTGTCGCCAATAAGGTCGGGCAGTTGGATGACGGGTTCGCCTATCGCGATGACGGTTCGCCCTACGTGTTCGACTCGGGCAAGATCGACGGCGCTCGCGATGTCGCAGGAGAGGTGGGTAATCTGCTTATCTGGGCGAGGTTCCGTGCGGTGTTGGATGAGCTTGCTCCGTTCGGCGTGTCGGCACAACATGTGGTTCATAATGGTGTTGACGGAGGTTCATATGTGTATGCAAACCCTCAGTCGATGGGAACCGGAGTCGATGGGTTGCAGAAATACTGCGCCGACCAACTATGGATAGACCTACCCTACACGTTCGCGGAATGGCAGCAGGCGAACGCGAGACTCATACGAAGAGGAACAAGATTCTCGAAACACCGGATACTCGTCATGGACACGAAATGGAATCGGAAGGTCTTCGACGTTATTGAAGGACGCCGCAAACTGGACGAGATAATAAAAGGAGAGAAATGAAAGCCA
>CALNAE010000022.1 GCA_937874315.1 uncultured Bifidobacterium sp.
TCACACGATCATCCAGTGACACTGCGACACAGTGACACAGTCACACAGTCACACAACGGAACAATCACAAAGCAGAACAGTCATCCAGTCACACAGCGGCCAAGACCCGCATTGAACAACCGCCGAGGAACAGCAATGCAACAAGCATGGAGAGACACTTGGGATGAACATATGGGCTCCCTTGTTCTCCTGATGACCCCCCCGCATGCACCGTACATTCCATGCAGACACATGCTTCATGCACCACGTCACGCACAGCCACGCATTCCATGCAGCCACGCACCCCATGCATTCCACCACAGCCACACACCCCATGCACCACGCACCATACATTCCCTGCACCATGCATTTCATGCAGACATATGCACCACGCACCACGCACCAAAATTCCACGCGGCCGTGCACGCGCTGACAGCTGAACCGCATGCATTGACGCGAAGACGTTGTACATTATGAGCTGCTTGCCTACACGCATCTAGCGCCCATCAACATGCTGATCACAGCATACGATCCGCTGGGTGATGAAGCGCTACGAATTTGACCTCGGACCTAAAGACGACAGACGACAACGGAGGACGACTATGAGCGACACTACTGCATCGGAGAACACCGCCAGCACGATCAATAACGTGACGATGTATGGAGCCGACTGGTGCGGAGACTGCAGAAGAGCCAAAGCGGCCCTCGACCGATTCGGCGTCGGCTATGACTGGCACGACGTCGATCATGAGGACGGCGCCGCCGACAAGGCCATGGCGATCAGTGGCCAGAAGCACATCCCGGTCGTGCAATTCAGCGACGGCTCTTTCCAAGTGGAGCCCTCCTCCAACGATCTCAAGACGAAGCTGCAAGAACTCGGCCAGCTGGAATAGACAATAGACCGAACCCAAGCGCGACCGTGTGATCCGAGTCCAAGGGTCTGACGGTCAAGTTAGCAAAGCCGAAATATGCCGAATCAGATCGCAACCATGTGATCTGATTCCAAGGGTCCGGTGGTCAAGTTAGCAAGGCCGAAATAGACCGAATCCGAGCGAGACGACGTGATGGCCGCTAAGGTCGGCGCCCGGTATCCACACGAACCTTCACTGTCTTGGCGCGTGACGCACCAGACCACCAGACATGCCAAACGTGCCAAACCAGCAAACCACCAGACCAGCAAACCAGCAAGCGCGCTAGAACGACACCAGACAGCGTCGCGGGTGGTCTTGCGCAGAAGCCTTTCGATTGCCGGGGTAAGATGCAATCATGAAGCTCACTCACAATCAAGAGGTCCGTCTGGGCACGGCGACAGTGGTAGTGGCTGGCTTGTCTGCCGTCATGACCTATCTGCTCTACGGAAGCGGCACGTTCTGGTTTTATCGATCGCTTCCTGCTTAGCCAGAACGCCCTTAAACTCTCCGTTCCGGTACACGGTTGCAGTTCCGGCGGTCTTGTCGAGTTCGAACTTCACGGTGAATCCATCGGACATCGTGTACAGATCGGAGGTGCGATGGAAAACTTGGACACATCTTCGTGTTTTCCTTGTTCACGTTGTCGGGCCGAGGGAACGGCGGCATTGGTCGGGGCTTTTGGATCCGAGTGAGCGCTTAATGTGGGTAACGCTTATACCAGGCCAGATAGCCGGCCAGCGTTTCTTTGAACTCGTCGACGGCGACGCCGCACTGGTCGCGGCTAGTTGATTTTCCGTTCAAAACCCCGCCAATAAGCGGTCTCAAAAAAAACCGCCGTGTTGCCCTCGGGATTTTCGTAAAATTGTTGGAATACCAACATTTTGGGTACACAAACCCCGCCAAAGTGCCCCCCGTCGGACTCGAACCGACAACCCACGACTTAAAAGGACGCTGCTCTAACCATTGAGCCAGAGGGGCAACAGCACTAAACTACCTATATTTTCTCGGCGGTGCAACATCGGCGTTGCGCTTGCAGCCAGATCTCCAGTCGCGTTCCATGTTTTTAGTCCCCACCTGTTGCGACCATGCAAACCATGTTGGTTTACCTCTATGTTGCGGCCATGTTCTGTCTCATGATCGTCAGTGTGATCATGATAGTGCGTTGGGGGCTACGCCATAGGCTCCGTCATAGGCCAAACGTTACGCTGCGCAATCTCAAGCGGCACGAAGCCGCGAGAAACGACAGCGCGCAACGCGGCGCAACGCAGGAGGATCTTCGCGTAACGGCCTTGAGCGAAGCGGAACGCCGGCGGGTCCTGGACCTGATCGCAGCCATGAACCACGCGACCAGTTCTCTGACTCGACCATTGAGATGGGGCTTCTATCTCCTTGCGGCGATCGGTGGACTCGCGACGGCGGCTTTCGCCCCGAATCCGATTACGGTACGAGCGGCCATAATGCTTGGCGCCCTGGTATGCGTGGTGCTGCTGATCACCGTGACCATCCGCCCGGTCGTAACCGGACTACGGACGAGCAGACGGCTCACGCAAACCTTCGAGACCTGGGCCGAGGCCCATCCCGATATCAGCGAACCGACACCTCCATCAGCCTTCCGCGTCTCAACCAAAGCTGCGGACCACGGCCACGCTGGGGCCACGGAGGGAATCACCGATCAGGCTCAGCAGCCCTGGTAAGAACCACCGCGGCAATCGCTGCGGCCACAAGGGTCCCGGTCGCCCCTCCCGCGAGCGGCAACCCGCGCAGCTTGTCGGCCGGTATGCACAATACCGTCACCCCGAGCATCAGTATCATCAGTCCGCTTATCAGCACCGGGGCACGCACACGACCACGCACCGGCGCATTCGCATTGGCCCGTGCGATGGTGTGGTATCTTCTCCCGCCATGGGCATCAGGCCGGTTATCGTCATGATCCATCATCACGTCCCTTTCTCGTCGTATCAGTATCGTCATGAATCATCATCGTTACGAATCGTCAGTCTCATCGTCAAGCCGTCGGTTCTCTTCGAGACAGCACAGGTCCTCGACGCTGATGTTGAACACCCGTGCGATTCGATACGCCAGCATGAGCGAGGGGCTATATCGTCCCGTCTCGATGGAGATAATCGTGCGCGACGACACCGAAACCATGTCGGCAAGTTCCTGTTGCGTCATTCCGCCAGACGTGCGCAGCTCGCGAATCCTGGTCTTCATGTCGTCCAATCACCTCGTCACTCTTCCTCATCACGTGAGGCCAGAGCATCATCAATATCATTACTGCCCCACGTTGATGAAGTTAGCTTCACATGAAGTTAACTTCACCATATCACCGAGTCTTCAATCCTGCAAACCCCGTCAGGTCCTCGCGTATCACGCCGCAGGAGTCCGCGAAATCTTGGAGGACTTCCTCGACGGCGAACCCATCCGGGGCGAATACATCATCGCCCGAGGAGGCGCATTGGCCGGCACGGGTGCGAAGTCCTATGAAGTCACGAAGAGAGAAGCAAGCCCGGGCAGCGGCGAACTTCACGATGAACTCGGATCGTCATCCATCAACTCGGCGACATTCATGTGGAGTTCCTGCGCGAACCAGCGGATGCCAGGTGGCGTGACGCGTAATGCCCGACGCGGTTCGGCTCTCCTGAGCAGACCACGTCCCAGCAACGATGCATACAACTGCGTTCCGGCGGTGCCGGCAATGTGCATGCGCCGTTCCGTCCAGTCGAGACATCCTCGTATCCGAGGAGCGTTCTTTCGCGCCTTCACATCGATTCCTCGATCCGAAAACCATCGCAACCCGGAATCGGTCATGCGCATGGAGCCGTCCTCAACGTCCACCAGCCCAATCCTCTCCATGGATTGCGCTATGCCCACTCCCAGACGGCCAGCGACATGGTTGTAGCAGGTGCGACCGGCGCGCAGCCGCTTGTCTGCACGGACCTGCCGGTATCCCACGACAACGGCATCATCCTGCGGGGTAACGGTCCCCATGAATTCGACGATCTGCGCGACGCGCCTATCCCTGAGTTTCACATAGGCGTGCCGCCCCTGCGCAGGCGCATGATGACGCCCGCCTCCTCCATCCTTGAAAGACAAGCGCTCATGGCCTGCGGGCTCACCTCGATGGCATGAGCCAACTCACCGGCCGTCCACGCGCACCCGTCCATCAGCGATACACAGACACGCGCTCTGGTCGGGTCCGCCAACAAAGCCGCCAAACCGCTGATATCCCTAGCCATGTCCATCGCACACATAGGCCCCATGCTAGCCCGAAAACGATTCCATGGGCATGGAATCGTCCCAGGACCATACTGAAGGTATGAACGAACAGCACACACATCAACGCATCACCATCACTCCCGGCATGCTCTACTATGGCAATACCATCATTCTGCTGAGCACCCTCAACCCGGACGGCTCGACGAATATAGCGCCGATGAGCAGCTCCTGGGCGTTGGGCGACACCATCGTGCTGGGGATGGCGTTGGACAGCCAGACGGCGCACAATCTCAAGGAACGCAAGGAGGCGGTGCTCAACCTCCCCGGCCCCGAATTATGGAGTTCAGTGGAGCGCCTTGGCGATTTGACCGACGCGCCCCAAGGCCGTCGGCAACACGGACATGGCAGCATCCCGTACGCCGACAAATTCGCGGAGATCGGATTGACTCGAGCCTCATCGCAGCAGGTGCGTTGTGCCGGCATCGATGAATGCCGCCTGCAGATCGAGGCGGTGGCTGAGCGATGCGTTGCGGATATTCACCACGAGTTTCTCATAGCACAATTACACGTGCTCGAGGTGCACGCCGATCCCAATATCGTCGTTCCGGGAACCCAGCACATCGATCCGACGGCATGGCGACCCTTGGTGTACAACTTCCGGCATTATTTCACGCTCGGACCGCAGCTCGGCGAAAGTTCGATAAGCCAGACCCCGACGCGGCACGAATCATGACCTCGACCTCGGTATGACCTCAACGGTGCAGCCGTCCGGAGCGTTCCATCGCGTTTACATAATCAAGCGCCGCGGACCGTCCGAGTTCACCGTGTGCGGCGACGACCCTCACCAGGCTGTCCCGTATCGAGGCGAGCGCGGCACCGTCATGCCCGCACAGATACACGTTCGCGCCGGCGTCGATCCATTCCCACAGCCGCGCGCCACGATCGGCGATAAGATCCTGCACATGCCGCGGCTTGCTCCCGAATCGCGACCACGCGATATCGAGCCGCCGCCCGGATGCATCGTCGTGATACCGTTCCAATTCGTCGTGATAGAGATAGTCCTCACGCGGATTCCTGTTGCCGAGAATCAGCCAGGTTCGTCCTATCGTCACCCCCGCAACATGCTGCGACGCGTCGGCAGATCGACTTCGACTCGCACGTCGAATCTCGGCACGTCGTTGCAGGAAGGCGCGGTACGGCGCAATCGCCGAGCCCAAACCAACCATGACGATATCGACATGGTCATCGGCCGGCATGTGAAACCGGGGGTTGGGCACAATACCGGCCATCACCGTCGTGCCGAGCCGGGCGGCCGTCAGATATCCTGAGCATGCGCCGACGACGCGCGCCCCGTCGTAGTCATACGCCACTTCGGTAACCGTCAGGTCAACCATCGGATTGCCCGTACCGGCACGTCCGCGCATGGCGCTGGCGGCGGAATACAGTCTTCGAGCCTTACCGGAGAAGATGTCGGGCAGCTCGGACAAGGAGATACCGCTCGGAAAGTCCTTGAACAGCGCGAACGTCGGATGGACATGGGCGTACGCGTTCAGCGCCGTTTCATCGTCGAGCAGCGCATCGAGATCCGCGTTGTGGGCCACCGCAGCATACCGTGCGATCAGAGACGGCGTCAACGCGGAGACGTCCCGATGCCGCAGCACCTCCACAACCCGCGGGTCGGCGTCCGCAACCGACATACCGCAGGCGACGCGCAGCAGACGGTCGAGCATCGCGACGTCATTGACGTATCCGACGGCCACCAGATCCCCCGGTTGCCACTCCCCGACGTCCTTGGACATCGCCAGCCGAATCCGGAATACCTGCTTGCTTGACGACGCCGAGGTCAGCCGCTCGCGCTCCGTCACGGTCGCATTCGACACGCCCGTTCCGGTAGCTCCACTCGGTGTGGGCGTGCGCCTATCGTCACGTTCCGGCCGAGCGCCGTTTCCCCCATGCGACGAGATGTCAAAGCCCGGCTCGTCACGCAGCACCGTGACCACGGTCGCGATCCATCGCCGCGCGGTCGCCTCATAGTCCAGATCGCACTCCCCGTGCCCCATCAGACGCCGGGCGCCCAGATCGGCGTATCTGGCGTCGAACTGCCTGACCATCAGGTTGTAGTTGACGCCATACGACGAATCCCCCAGCCCCAGCACCGCGAACGACACGCCCTCCAGTCGGGGCATGGTCTCGCTCATCACGAACTCATAGAGGTCCTCGGCCTCCATGGGCGGCTCTCCCTCGCCCTGCGTGGAGGTGACCATCAACAGCACGTCCTCACGCGTGAAATCCTCGAAGGCATAGTCGAAGGCATCCACCAGCCGCACGTCGGGACACACCGGGTGCAGCGCCTGAGCCAACTCCTCGGCGACCTCTCTCGAATTGCCCGTCTCAGAAGCCGAAATAATGGTGATATGACGATGCCGTATCATGCCGCTTGCCATGAGTTCACTCCTATCCCTCGGACCGCACGGCGGTTTTGATCCATCGCGCAGGTATCCCCTATCCGAGATAACCACTAGATACGGTAGTAGTAATTGCCTTATTGCACAATATGTAGTTGTTCACACTAGATTTTGATCATGTCTCACCATATTGCTTCTCACAACCGCCGTCGCGTAATCGTGCGTACACTGTCGGCTATGGCATTACAGGATCTCTCACCGAACGCGCAGGACTATCTCAAGATGATCTGGGATCTGCTCGAATGGGGTCGCGACTCGGTGCAGCCCTCGGATCTGGCGCGCAAAGCGCAGGTGAAACCCTCAACGGTCACCGGTGCCATCAATCGCCTGGTGACGGGCGGATACGCGCAACACGACCCATACGGCGCCATCACGCTGACCGAACAGGGTGAACGCTACGCGGTGCAGATGGTGCGCAAGCACAGGCTGCTCGAGACGTTTCTCGTCACCACCTTGGGTTACGGCTGGGAGGAGGTGCATCCGGAGGCAGATACCTTGGAACATGCCGCGTCGGATCTCATGATCGACCGCATCGACGACCTGCTCGGACATCCGCAGACGGACCCGCACGGAGATCCGATCCCGCGGCGCGACGGCAGCCTGCCGTGCAACCACACCAGGGCGCTGTCCGACATCACCGCGGACACCACGGTGCGCGTCGAACGCGTCAGCGACGAAAACCCGGAACTGCTGCGCATGCTGAACGACCATGGCATCGGGCTGCATTCGATGATTCAGCTCAGCCGCTCATCGACGGGGCCCACGGTTCAGATCCGCCCCGCCGCCCAAGACGGTTCGGCGGAACCCACCGATCTGGCGGTGATGGCGCTGGGGGCCGAAGACGCCGAACGCATCCGGGTCAGCGCATAACGACGACTGATAGCCGTCCGGTGCGCATGCCGCCTGCATCACAGCATGGCTATCAGCGCGGCGACATCCTGCCACACCAGCTGAATGTTGAGCCCGGTGAGCACGAGCACCACCAACCACGCGACGACGATCAACGGCCACTTGTTGACCTGCTTGCCCATCACGCGTTTGGAAGAGGTCAACCAGACAAGCGGCACCATGGAGATCGGCAACGCGATACACAGGAAGACCTGCGAATACACCAGCAGGCTGTCGAGGGCGGCCTCCTTGCCGCCAAAGACGATCGTGCAGATCACGACCGGGATGATGCTGAGCAGCCGGGTGATCAGGCGCCGCAGCCACAGCGGGATGCGCATGCGGATGAACCCCTCCATCACGATCTGCCCGGTCAAGGTGCCCGTGATGGTCGAATTCTGCCCCGAGGCCAACAGCGCCACGGCGAATAGGGTGCTGAGCAATCCGCTGGCCACCGGCCCCGCGACGCTGGAATCGCCCAGCGCGTTATACAACGAGGTGAACGTGTCCAACCCGTCGCCGTGGCCGAAGAACATGGCCGCGCCGAGTACCAGCAGCAGGCAGTTCACCAGGAAGGCGACGCTGAGCTGGATATTGGAATCCCATGTGGAGAACCGCACCGCGTTGTCGACATCGGCCTGATCGTCGCGATCGACCTGCCGACTCTGCACGATCGAAGAGTGCAGGTAGAGGTTGTGGGGCATCACCGTAGCGCCGACGATGCCCAGCGCCATGGTGAGCTGTCCTTGACCCATGATTTTTGCATCAGGCAGGAAGCCTGCGAACATGGCGCCCATCTCGGGCTTCGCCAAAGCCACCTCGTAGATGAACACCACCAGGATCACGGTGATCAGCGTGGCGACGATCGCCTCTATCTTGCGGAAACCCAGCTTGGTGAGCAGCAGCAGAATCAGAACGTCGAGCACGGTGAGCATCACACCGACGACCAGCGGTATACCGAAGAGCAGCCGCAACGCGATGGCGCCGCCGATGACCTCGGCGATATCGGTGGCCATAATGGCCAGCTCGGCACTGATCCACAAGGCATACCCCACACGTTTGCTCGTATGCAGCCGCGTGGCCTGAGCCAGGTCGAGCCCGGTCACGATGCCCAATTTGGCAGACATGTACTGCAGCATCATGGCGATCAGGCTTGAAATCAGTATGACGGACATGAGCAGGTAGCCGTACTGAGCACCGCCGCCGATCGAGGTGATCCAATTGCCGGGGTCCATATAGCCCACGGCGACCAACGCGCCCGGGCCGGAGAAAGCGGCGAGATGCCGAAGGAAACTCGACGACTTCGACGGCACGCGAACCGTGGAGTTGATCTCCTCGAGCGAACGGCCGTTCGCCGTGGCAATCAGCGGGTGATGCGTTCCACCATGGGCGCCATCGACCCCAAAATCAATATCGTCGACACCCGACCTCGCGAACATGCCGCGACGCGTGCCATCCGCTTCCGACACACTCATGCGCCAACCCCCTTCTCATGGATGAGCACACGACACCCGCGCTCATATCCCGATTCTTTCGCTGTGTACCAGTATATTCGAGGGGTCGAAGTTTTCAAGACGCCGTCACCGAATGGTCATCGGCGCGCAATCTTCGGGAAACATTGCCGCGGGTCATTCCCGCCCGACCTCGAGCAAGACCCGCTTCCCTCCGACCAGCCGAGGAAGGGCGCGCCAACGGTTTGTGGATCCCGCACAGGTCCCGCACGACCCCACGCAGGTCCTGCACGATTCCGCACGATTACCGCGGGCACTCGCAAGGCCTTCCGCAGATGGTCCCGAGTCCGGCAAATCGGCGTCACGTTCAGGCCGGAACCGTCACACCCAGCGTTCTGTCAGAAAGCTCAAAGGGGTATAACAGTAATGACCAAGAGAACTCGCACGCAGTACGACAAGAGTGTGACACACGAGACAAATTCCCATGTTGCGACGCGTCTCGACTAGGCTAAATACGAAAACGGTGATCGACGCGGCATGCATGGGCGTCGACGCCCGCAGGAGAGGTGGAGAAGAACCACATGTTCGTTCTCAACAACGCATGGAGCACATTGCGACGTCATCCTTGGCGCAGCATATTGACGGCACTGATCGCCGTATTGGTCTCGTTCACCAGTCTGTTCGCCTGGTCGGTCCGGCAGACCAACGCCACGGCGACCGGCAGTGGATACGATGCGCTTAAACCCGCGGCCACGCTTCGTCTGACCCCTGCCGCACAGGCCAAGCGCAATGGAGCCGACTCGAGCTGGACCAAGAACTACCTGTCATGGAACGACTACACGACGTATGCCACGGCGGCGCAGACGGCCAACGTGAGCTTCTCCTACACCTTCATCGAATCCGTGCCGGTGCGCCAATCGTCCGCGTTCAAAGCCATTTCAGGCAGCGCGGATCAATCCGCGGACAAGACCGGAGGCGAGTTCACGCTGTTCGGCCTGTACTCCTCCGACGCGCCGCACGACACCAGTTATGGCGACTACACCATCGTCTCGGGCAAAAATCTCGACTATAAGACGGAAAACGCCGCGACCAAAGGCGCGGTGCTCATCTCCAAGGCCGTCGCCGATAGGAACCACCTCACGGTCGGCAGCAAGATCAGCGTCGCAAACCCGACGAACGCCTCGAAAACGATCTCGTTTACGGTCCGAGGCATCTACGCCTATACCAACAAGACAACGACATCGACATCGAAACTCGCCAAAGACAACCCGAACAATGCGATCTACGCGAGCTACTACGGTTTCGGCTCCAACGGTTTCGACGTCGCCGACGGCAAAGGCTGGGCGATCCCCGATCTCAACGTGGTCTTCAAGCTCAGCAGCATGAGCTCCTACAACAAGTTTGTCAAGGTGGTCAAGGCCGCCAAATTGCCTTCGAAATATGAGATTTCTTCCATCACGCTCACCGATTACCGCGATTCGATCGCACCTCTCGGCCGGCTGAACACGGTTATGACGATTCTCGCCTATACCGTTTGGGGCGTCGGCGGACTCGCACTGCTCGTCCTGGTAATCATGGGGCTGCTCAAACGCCGCGCAGAGATCGCAACGGCACTGGTCATCGGTATTCCCAAAGCCCGCATCGGTTGGCAGTTCATGCTGGAAGTGCTGATGCCCACGGTCTGCGGCACAGCACTCGGCATAGCGGCAGGCGCCCTCGGATCACGCGCGCTTGGCTCGGCATTGACCGGCGGGCAGGCCACGGCGGCAAGCGCCGGCATCGTATGGCATACGATTGGCTGGGGGGTCGCGGCCTGTCTGGTATTGGCATTCGTCGCCCTGATGCGGGTGCTGCTGCTTCAGACGTCCACGATATTCACCACACGCGAGGAGGTGTCCCGATGAGCGACGAACAGCAACGGCCGACGTCCACCACAGGCGACGAGCATATCGAGGATGACGCGCACGAGGAACAACAGACGGTGCATGTCAGCGTCGTCTTCGACGACGTCGATGAGGCCGCAACGGCTACCACGGCGTTGGGCGCCACAGGACCGGATGGCGCCGGCACGGCCATGAATGCCGATTCCGACGACGCCTCGTCTCAATCCCAGCCCCAATCCCAAGACGATGACATCGTGCGCTCCAACGCCGAACGGGTCAACGCCACGCCGAATCTGGCCCAGACTGGTGCAACGAACCCGTCGGATGGCTACGTACGCCAAGACGAATCGTCAGACGCCACCCATCATCTCGCCGCTGGCATCGACCGTGAGTTCAACTCACATCATGAGGACGACATCTTGTTGAAGTCATACCCGACTTTTGCACTGGATCATGTGACCGTACGCGACCATAAATCCGGCCGGACGCTGCTCGACGACGTGCAGATGGGATTCCAGGCCAGAAAACTCTATGCCGTCGTCACCGACGACGACGAACAACGCGTGGCCCTGCTCAACGTATTGGGAGGTTTCGGCAAACCGGACAGGGGTCAGGTGATGCTCAAGAGCGCCGATCTGGCGACGCTCCTGCCCAGTGAGGTTCGAGGCCATCGCATCGGTCTGGTGCCGCAGCGTTTCGCACTGCGCGGGGATCTCGACGCCACGGCGAATATCGTCTATGCCATGG
Source organism: uncultured Bifidobacterium sp. (assembly GCA_937874315.1). Classification (GTDB taxonomy): domain Bacteria; phylum Actinomycetota; class Actinomycetes; order Actinomycetales; family Bifidobacteriaceae; genus Bifidobacterium. The sequence continues at coordinate 11,538 of CALNAE010000022.1, forward strand.
ATGCCACGCAACGCACGTTCCTCAAGCCCAAGCCAATACTGGCGCACGAGCTGCTCACGTCCGTCGGACTGGATGCCCCCGCGGCCGGCGAGCCGGTGGGGCAGTTCACCGCGCTGAACCAGCGCCGCGTCGCAATCGCGCGAGCCATCTCATGCGAGGCGACGGCGATCGTCATCGATGAACCGACTGCCGATCTTGACGAGGATGACGGCAAGATTATCCGCAAGCTGTTGGCAAAACTCGCACACAGCGGTGCCGACGCTCGATGCGTCGTGATGCTGACCACCAACGATGCCGATATTGACGCCGCCGATCGGTACTTCGAGCTGTAGCCGATTCCCCGGTTGCGCTCCGACGACGTTCAAACGATCCGCATGTCGAATCGATCGGCCAGCGCGCGGACATCGGGAACGCCATATTTCGTGACCAGCTCAAGCCAGCGCCGTTTATTGTCCGCGCCATACCGCCCGGCCTTGGCCGTGTAGGCCTCGACGGTGAGGAACTTGGGCGGCACCGACTTGCTGTGATACTTGTCCGCGACCATGACCACCTCCTGCTCGAGGGTCATCGGCACATAGTCGGCCTCGGGCAGCGGCAGGCCCTGGTCCCGTACCTGTTGCTTGGTAAGTCCGACGCCGGTATGATTCCTGGCGAATTGCGCCACCGACTCGTCGACGCCCTGTTCCGTCAGATATTCATAGCCAAGCAGGCCGTGCAGGATATATCGCGGGCCGTCGAACCGCAGCTCTTTGCCATCGGAACCGTCGTGCGCCAGCACGCGGTATGTGCCGATGTCATGGACCATCGCGCCTAGCACGGCCAGCCGCTCATCGAGCAGATACGGCGGCACCGTTCCGCCGCGAACGCCCTCCGTGGCCTGCACGGCCCCCGACGTGGAGCGATCCGCGCCCGCGATCAATTCGCCGAGTCGGTAGCGCCCGGTCAGTTCCGGCGCGTCGCCCGGCAGCGTACAACGCCTGAGGAACAGCGCGTTCTGACGTCTGACCAGCTGTCGCGTAATCGTCGCCACGATCACGCAATGGGTATGAATCAGATCATAGGCCGCCTGGGATTGGGCGAGCTCATGGTGCATCCGGTCGACCTGCGCAAGGGTTGGAATAAATCCTGTCATACCGACCATTCTAGAGGGGTTGCCGCGCTTGAACCGCGCTAGAGGGACTGGACGCGGTACTTCCCCGTCCGATTCGACGCGACGAGCATCTGGTTATTGGCCAGCTCACGCCAGCCGTCGCCCTCGCTTTCGCAGATGCCCGAACTGGCCGCCACCACGCCAACCTCGGCGCCGGCGCCGTTGTGAACCGGACGATAACGGATCATGCGATAATCGTGCGCCTGTTCGCCGCGACCGTACCGATCGTAGATATCGATGATGCGCAGCGCCACTTCGGTACGGCCCGCGGCACACAGCACGACGAGGAGATCATCGCTCTGGATCATGCAGTTGTAGCTTGACTTGGGATACCGCCCGCGCAGCTCCTTGACGGCCTGCACCACCGACTCCTCAAGGGAGAATCCAAAGCCGAGGAACTCCAGAATCACGGCGAAGAACACGGCGGAATCGCTGCGCCCGCCGGTCGCCAGAAACACCTTGTCGTTGACGATCTCGTCCCGCCGGGTGATGATGTTGAGTCCGTCGTCATCGGAGATGTCGCCATTATGGATGAAACTCAGCCCATTGGCGAAAAATGGCTGCTGATTCTCGACGATCAACGGCAAATGCGAGCTGGCCAGTCGTAGGTGCCATAGTGCCCCACGGGCCGCCTCGCACGACAGACTTTCGAAGACCGGATCACGGTCGGACTCGATCGTGGTTTTATACAATCGGGTGCCGGGTCGCGTTGGTTGTGGCCCGGCGGCAGCGGCAGGATGCGATCCATCCCGTGCCGCGCACAGCAGCGAGCAGCCCCAGCCATCGTGATGTATCTCGCCCAACCCTCGGTAGTCGGCGACGGCCTGACCTCCCAAAATATCCCGAAGACTCATATCTGGATCCGACGAAGCATACCCGAGCAATCTACACATAGCCTCATACTGTAACGCACACAGGTCACGAGACGATGTCGCGGCTCATGAACCCTCTTCGATTTTTTCGGCCTTCTTGATATCGCGCAGCGAACGCAGCGCCTCACGGTGAAGCCGAGGGGGACGACGCGTGGTCACGAACAGCGGCTGGACCTCGACCTGGGGATTATATGGTGCCAGACCGAACCACTTGACCGGAGAGCCGGCCAGATGCCGAATGGCGTACTTCATCTTCAGCGACAGCGCCTCGCGCGTCGTGATATTGGATTCGGGCATCAACGCCTTATGAATCAGCACATACCGGATCGTGCCGATGTCAGGATCGGCGTCGACCTTCGGATACGTCGACTTCTGCTGCGGCAGTTCCCCCGTACGCGACAGATCGTGCATGATCTGATGAATATACGCAGGGATCGACTGCGACACCTTGAAGCCGAGCCGGATGCGGACACGGAAAATATGATCGGTTTTGAAGTTCTCGACCGAGTAGGCGCGCGTGAACGGCTCGTCGGTCGTCTGCACCGACACCGCCCACCAGGCCCGGGCGCGCTTGGGATGATCGGCGAATATCGAGAAGAAGATGTCCGTATCAAGGCGCCGCATCTCGGCATCCGACGTCAGATAGACGATATTGTCGGCATAATACGGAATGCGGAAGTCACCATGCAGCTTGTCGACGGCCGGCAGGAAATCAGACGGTTTCATATGTCTACGCTGCGAACGCTCGATCTTGGTGCCATCGTCCCAAGTCACCATGACCAACAGAATCAGCACGGTGAGCAACATGGTGAACCAGCCGCCATGCATGAATTTCGCCATCGATGCGATGAAGAACATCGTTTGAATGGTGAGGAACAAGATGGTGAAGACGATCGCGAGAACGCGTCGAGAGTGATACCACAGGTATACGCCCAGCAGCACCGTGGTCGTGATCATCGTGATGGTGAGGGCCAGCCCATATGCGGCGGAGATGTGTTCGGAATCCTTGAACAGAGCCAACACGGTCAACGTGGCGGCGCAGAGTACCCAGTTGATGACCGGGATATAAAGCTGGCCGCGGGTGCGGGCCGGATAACGCACCTGTAGATGCGGCATCCAGTTCAGACCGGTCGCCTCGGAGACCATGGTGAACGCCCCGGTGATCAAGGCCTGCGAGGCGATGACGCCGGCAGTCACGGACAACGCAACCGCCAGATATCGCACATTGGGCCCCAGCATCTCGAAGAATGGGTTGAGCCCGTTTACCTTGGCATATGCAGGATTGCCCTGATTGCGCAGCATCCACGCGCCTTGGCCAAAGTAGTTGAACACCAATGCGACCTTGATGAAAGGCCAGGTGGCGTAGATATTGCCACGACCGACATGCCCCATATCCGAATACAGTGCTTCGGCGCCCGTGGTGGAGAGAAACACCGTGCCCATCAAGGCGACACCCGCGGCGTTATGCGGACTGAACAGGAATTTCACACCATACACCGGATTGAGCGCCTCGAAGACGCTCCAATCGTTGCTCAGGCTCAGGATGCCGACTATGGCCAGGAAGGTGAACCAAACCAACACCACGGATCCGAATACCTTGCCGATGCGCTCGGTACCGCGCGATTGAACGGAAAAAAGAACGACGATGATGAACACCGTGATGATCAAAGACAGATTGGCGTTCTCGGTGAATGCCGGCTCGAAGAGCGGGATAGTTTTGAGGCCCTCCACGGCCGAGGAGATCGAAACGGCGGGAGTCAGCACGGAATCGGCTAGGAACGCCGCGCCGCCGATCATCGCGGGGATGGCGAGCCATGCACCGTGTCGACGAATCAGGGAGTACAGAGCGAAGATGCCGCCCTCGCCGTTGTTGTCGATGCGCATGGCGACCAGCACGTACTTTACCGTGGTGATCAGCGTGATTGACCAGAACACCAACGAGAGCATGCCCAGCACCGCCTCGCGACCGGTGTTCGCCAGACCGCCCTGCCCGGCGAGGAAGGTTTGCGCGGTATACAGGGGCGATGTGCCGATATCCCCATAGACCACGCCAAGCGCGACGATGGCCATGCCGATGGTGATTTTATCCTTGCTGCGCTGCAGACCGATCCACCAACGACCAATGGGCCCCTTATTGGCCATCCTGGCGAGCCACTGCTCCTCCTGGCGTTGGGATTCCTCGCGTTTGGCGAGCTCCTCGCGCTCCTCCTTGGTCAGCGTGCGACGCGAGACCTTCGGAGCGTTGGTGAACGTATCCGCCCGTAGCAGCGTCTCATCGACATCGCTGGCGTTGTTATCGTCATGTCCCACGCTGCGAATCTGATTGACGGCGTTTGACCGATCATTACCCGACCGACGTAATCTTCCTCTGCCGTCCGCCGGACTCTTACGGTTCTGCACCATACGTTATCCTCCATTGCGCAGGCCCACTGCGCGGTATCAAGCCGATATCCGATTCCGACGGCCGCCTGTGGGCCACCCGCCGACAACCATCGTCCATCGTTCACGGACCAAGCGGAAATCTTAACCGTCCCACGGTCCATATATCAAATCCCAAGGCCTCTTCTTCACATGGCGAGCCGCGGGAGACGGCAAAATTCGGTCTGCCTCGCTCAAATAATAGCCCTTCATGTGGGAGAACGGCGAATTCAGACCCCATAGACCATACGCGTCGTGCGTCTGGTGGCTCTGGCGGTGTCCGATATGGACATACCCATGGCATCCGCGAGCGCCGCCAGCGTGTAAGGAATCATATACGGCGCATTGGTCCGGCCGCGGTATGGCATCGGGGACAGATACGGCGCATCGGTTTCGACCATGATGTGCTCCGGTCCGACGATCCGCGCGGCCTCGCGTATGCCATCGTTGCCCTTATAGCTGACCGTGCCCGAAAAACTCAGATACCAGCCCTGCTCACGCGCGATGCGGGCCATTGCGGCATCGCCCGAAAAGCTGTGGAACACCGTGCGTTCGGGACTGCCGTCGGCCAAGAGCGTCTCGATGACCTCGCGATGCGCATCGCGGTCATGGATCTGCAGCGGCAGATCCAGCTCCTTGGCCAGGGCGATATGCGCACGAAACGCCTGTCGCTGCAGTTCTTTCGCGCCCTCTCCGGTCCGGAACAGGTCCATGCCGGTCTCTCCGATGGCAACCACCTGCTCGCGATAGGCGCTGGCCAGCCGGCGCACCTCGGCCATGGCATCCTCAAAATCGGTGTCATGCCAAGGCTGGTAATGCAATGGCAGCCCATCCGGACCGGGGACTCCACGGTGACCATGCAGCACGGCTTCGTTGGGATGAATCGCGAGGGCGGCGTGGACGATGCCGGGATGATCCAGCGCCATCTGGACGGCGGTCATGAGATGCGGCAGCTCGCAGCCGACATCGATGATGCCCTCAACGCCCACGGCACGGGCCCGGCCGAGAAGCTCTTCGACATCATAGACCGGCACCGCCGGCTGACCCTTGCTCTCGGCCTCCAGATCCATCGCGCGGGCGAAGGGAACGACCGAGGCCACATGCGTATGATCGTCGATCACACGAGCGTCTTCGGGCAACGGCTCGGGCGAAGGCGCCCAGCCGCGGTCGCGATGGTGATGCCGACTCATCGCGCGTTGCGGGTATCGGTGGCGTCGGACGTGCGTGCGGCGTCTTTTTCCCGCTGGTCCTTCTCCGTGGGTTCGATCTCGTGAATATCCAGGCCGGGAAGCCGCCCCCAGGAGTACACCGCCATCATGGTGGCGAACACCGGTACGGCGACGCCGAATGCCACCATAAGCCCCGGCCAGGTGTAGTAGGCCCATGCCGTGATGAGGAACAGCACGAACACCATCAGGGAACACAGCGGTCTGGCGATCACCATGCTCAGCGAGGTGCGCAGCACCCAGACGAATCCCTCATCGAAATTCGAGCGGATGGCCCAGCTCAGGGACACGAACAGTCCATAGATGAGATTGAGCACCAACAACACGCCCGAAACCGCGACGCCCAACGTGCCCATGTCGTTGGTCATCGTCAACCAATATTCCCAGATGAGCAATGCCCAGATGATGAATTGCGGCCATCCGAAGGCATTCGCCGAGACCAGTTCGGCTTTCCACGCGTCGTGGAATACCGTCCAGGTACGTTTCACCGTCCACGAACGATCCTGGACGTCGATCAGCCAGGTGCGATACGTGGAGTAGCTGGCGGCCAGCGAGGGGAAGAATCCGCCAACGACCAAGCCCAACACCGTGTGCACGATGAACGCGATATGGACGAACAGCACCATCATGATGATGCGGGCTATGAATTCATAGCCTACGGCGAATCGCTTCATTACATCGCTCCTTATCGCAAACCCGTTCGAGCCAACCGGCCACCAGGCATCACCGTCCCATCGCCATCGATATGGCGACGTCGCGGCCATCGGCGGCTACCCTTAGTAGCGTAGTCCATCCCCCGCATGCACGGCCGGACAATGCCCCGAGAGCCGCTAGGAGAACCGAAGATATCGCACAAAACGCTGCGGATAGGTCTTTCCACTCTGGACGTTGCTAAAACCGATCACGGCGTCGCGCGGCAATCCCAACGCCGTCCACGCTCCGGACTTCGACAGATCCAATCCCACCGCCGCACTCGGGTCCTTCACCGCCTTGCCGTGCGCGTCAACCAGCGCATCCGCGACCTGACGCAACTGGGCCGACGTCAGCACCTCGCTGGGCTTGGAGATATAACCCCGCTGGTGCAACGTGGCGAAATCAGCCTTGTCGGCCACCATCATATTGATCTGACCGGCCGTGACCATGGTCATGATCTTGGTGGAGTCGTCGATGCTCTGGCCGTCCCCCAGGGAAAGCGAGCCGTCGACGTGCACCAGCCGGTTGTCCTTGATCTTCTCCTGCTTGAGGAACCCGTCGCGCAGCTTGTCGAAAGCGACGGAATCGTTGCCCATATCGATGGCCTGGACGGAGAGCACGGGATCGGGCGCCTTGGTCAGGAAGGTGACCAGCAGGGATATGACCACCGCCAACGCCGTCGCCACGGCGAGCGTGCCCAGCAGAAAATGCTGGACGAAGAACGGCCACCTGTCATGCGCCGGCAATTCGCGGAAGGTCTTCCACTTCGATTGCTTGGCATACACATTGTGGGAGGCCAGCACGCTGATGGCGTTCTTCTGCTCTTCGCTCAGTCTGTCATCGTCGTCACGCGCCGTCATACCCAAACTCCTTGCATCATGTCGTGCATCGCCCATGGATTCCCATGTGGCTCCGCACGTTTCCCGCCTCGCGTCGCCGAGGACGTACTGACGGCGAGTCTACTCGCGCGACGCCGCCGACATCTCGTGTTCGCTCTCATCCACAACGCCCGTGTGCACCCTGATCATGGCGTACTGCGATTCATACAGCCGGTAGTAGGCACCGCGCTGGGCAAGCAACTCGGCATGCGTGCCATGCTCGACGATCTGGCCGTGATCGATGTAGAAGATCTCATCGGCATTCTCGATGGTCGACAGCCGATGCGCGATGATGAAGCTGGTCCGGCCCTTGAGCAGATGCCGCAGCCCGGCCTGCAACGCCTCCTCGGTTCTCGTGTCGATGTTGCTCGTCGCCTCATCCAAAACCAGAATCCGCGGGTTGGCCAGCAACACCCGTGCGAACGAAATGAGCTGGCGCTGCCCGGCGGACAGCGTCGAGCCGCGCTCCTCGACCACGCTGTCATAGCCCTGCGGCAACTCCATGATGAACTCATGCGCACGGACGGCCCTCGCCGCCTGTTCGATCTGTTCATCGGTTGCGGCGAGATTACCGTAGCGAATGTTCTCCCGGATGGTGCCGGAGAAGATGAACGTATCCTGCAGCATCACGCCCATCTGCCTGCGTAGCGACTGCAACGTCACGTCACGGACATCGTAGCCATCGATGGTCACCGACCCCTCGGAAACGTCGTAGAACCTCGACAGGAGGCTCACGATCGTCGTTTTGCCGGCACCCGTCGGGCCGACCAGCGCGATCGTGCTGCCGGGCTCGATATGGAAGTCGACGAGGTTGAGGATGTTGCGTCCCTCCGGTTCGTAGCGGAACACGACGTCGTTGAAATCGACTTTCCCGCGGATGGCGGGCAGCTCGGCGGCGTCGGACTTGTCGGTGATATCCGGCTTGACGTCCAGGGTCTCGAAGATTCGTTCGAGATAGGCCGAACAGGTGATGAGCTGGTTATAGAAATTACCCAGATCGATGACGGGATTCCAGAAGTTATTGGCGTAGCCGACGAAGGCGATCAGCACGCCGGTCGTCACGGCGACGCCTCCGAAACGCATGATGCCCACGTAGTAGATGAAGGCGATGGTCGTCGCGGCGATCAACTGGACGCCCGGCCACATGAGGAACTGGATGTGCACGGCCTTCATCCATGCGCCGCGCACGTCGCTCTGCTGCTCCTGAAACGTCTTGAACTGCGTGCGCTCCTGGGCAAAGGTCTGCGTCGTCTTCACGCCGGCGATGGACTCGTGGATATAGGCATTGAGATTGCTCTGCTTGTTGGACAGTCTCTGGTACGCCCGCCTCTGGAAGGTCTGCAGCACCCGCACCCACAGAATAAGGAGGGGGAAGAGCAACAGACTCCACAGGGTCAGCCGCCAATCGATCGCGAACATGACCACCAACGTGATCACGAACGTGAAGACGTCGGCAATCACGTTGATGATGCCCGACGACAACGTATCGGACAATGTGTTCACATAGTTGACGATTCGGATGAGGATCTTGCCGTGCGGCCGGGAATCGAAATAGCTGAACGGCAGCCCCTGTACGTGGGTGAACAGATCCCGACGCATGTCCATGAGCATGAGCTGCCCGACTCGGGTGATCGCCAGGGTGCGGTATCGCAGCCCGCATTCGAACAGTACGATCATGACCGCCATCAGGCCGGTCAGCAGCCCGAGCTGACGCATATCCCGGTGAGGAATCGACTCATCGATCACTATCTTGGTGAGGTACGGGACGGCGACTTCGATGCAGCTCATCAGCACGACGACCAGCACGATGCGCAGCACACGCGCCAGATACGGCTTGAGATATTGCATGACCCGCAGCAGGTCATGGACGTTGATCTGCTCTTCGAGTTCCTCGTCTTCACGATAGGTATTGCGTTGCGCCATGATAACCCCCTACTCCTCGTATCCCTGCGGCTGGCCGGACTGCAGACCGAGCTGTTTATGATAGATATCCCAATACCGGCCGTGATCGGCCACGAGCTGCTCGTGCGTGCCGCGTTCGACGATGCGGCCGTGCTCCAGCACCAGGATGAGATCGGCGTCCTTCACCGAGGAGATGCGATGCGCGATGGTGACGATGGTCTTCTTCGTCTCCATCTCCTGCAGGTGTCGTTGGATCTCGGCCTCGGTCTCCATGTCGACCGCCGAGGTCGTGTCGTCCATGATGAGGATCGCAGGATCGTCCGCCAGCGCCCTGGCCAGGCTCAGCCGTTGCTTCTGGCCGCCCGACAGCCCGACGCCGCGCTCGCCGACGACGGTGTCATAGCCTTCCGGCATGCTCCGGATGAATTCATCGGCACCCGCGATGGTCGCCATGTGCTGGATGAAATGCTCGTCACGTTCGCCGTGCGTACCGAAACCGATATTGCTGCCGATCGTGTCGGAGAACAGGAACGTATCCTGCGCCACGATATTGACCTGACTGCGCAGCATGTCCAACGGCCAGTCCCTCGCGTCGATGCCGTCGAGAAGCACACGGCCGTACGTCGGGTCGTAGAAGCGCGAGATCAGACTGACCAGCGTGGATTTGCCAGCACCGGTTTCGCCCAGAATGCCCAACTTCGAACCGGAAGGCACGAAAAAGTCGAGATCCTTAAGAACCGGTGTCTCCGGATCGTCGGGAAAGGCGAAACTGACATGTTCGAACCTGATCTCACCGCTGATCCTGTCGGGCGTGGTCTGCTCGCCACTGACCCGGGTGCGGATGGAGACCGCCTGCTGTACGGACTGCTTGGCGTCGGGCCGTTCGACGATACGGGATCTGGCGGTGAGCAGGCGGCGGATCTTGATGCAGCTGGCATTGAATCGCTGCCAATCGTTGATCAGCCAGCCCGACTGACGGACAGGCCCGTTGATCATCCACAGAAAGCTGTTGAAGCTCACCAGGTTGCCCAAGGTCATATAGCCCTTGATGACCAGCAGACCGCCTAATCCCAAGGTGATGAGTTCCAGACCGAAGCCCAGCCCGTCCAACCATGGCATGTACCGCCGGCTGTTCATCGCGAGGCTCATGTTGCGCTGCATGTAATCGTCGTTGTGCTCGTCGAACTTCTCGGTCTCGTATGGCTCGCGCACGAAGGCCTTGACCACCCGGTTGCCCTCGATATTCTCCTCCACCATGGAGTTGAGGTCGGCCAGCGAATTACGGATCGCGAAGAACAGCGGGTGCGCGTGGGTGGCAAGCGCCCGTGTCAGCACGAAGATGAACGGGGTGACGCATGCCAGCGCGAGTGCGAGCCGCCAGTCGATGACGAACATGACGGCGAGCGCCCCGGCGAACATGACGATGCAATCGGCGACCTGATAGGTCACCCAGCTGAGGAAATGACGGATGGCATCGGTATCGGAGGTCATCCGACTCATGATGTCGCCGTTGCGCGTGTGATTGAAGTAGGTGAAGTCCAGTTCGTGCAGTTTCTCATACTCATCGCTGACCAAGCGAAATATGGAATTCTGGCCGAACCGTTCCATCCACATCTGATAGCCATAGCGTGAACCGACGCGCACCAAGGTGAACACCACCATAAGCACGCACAGACGCGTCAGCTCGTCGACATGGCCTTGCGTGATCACCCGATCGACGATCATGCCGGCCAACAGCGGCATGATCAGCGCCATCGCGTCATTGACGCAGAACAGCACCACGGCACCCACCACGCGGGGTAGATCCGGCTTGCAGTAGGGAAGGATCCATTTGAGATTGCCCGCCTTCGTATTACGGGTCTGATCGACGTACATGTGAGAACACACTCGCATTCCTGATTGGGTTCGTTTGCCTGATATGTATCACGCCCACAGTCACCGACGACTTCATCGATCGCATGACAGGGCGTCTGTTCTGTTGTGTGCGGCTCACCGTCGCCGCAACGATTCACGCCCGGCATCGTCCGGTCGGCTGTCCGCCGCGCCGCGCTGCCTTATCCGCAAACGCGGTTCATTTTATGCGAGTGCGCGTGAAACGCAACCCTGCTCACTGGCGTGTTGCGGTATCGATGCGCCCCAATACGACGTCATGCGGGCCGCGCCCGGCGGATTTAACCCCACCGCGAACGGATCGTCTCGTCGGCCTTGCGCAATCGAAGAATCCACATACTGTTGACAGAGGCATGGCAGCCGTCGGATTCCGTCGCGATAGACCCGATTTTGAAACCGCTGCCACCCGGGACACAATGGTACGAATCATCGAAAGTGACGTGGGAGGACATGACGCAACATCAAACATCATCCAAGCGCAGAGCGCATTCGCCTGCACACAAGGATGCGCGGGCGGATCCGGCATTCGATCCGGAGATCATCAACCGCGCCGCGGCGTGGACCGAAACCGACGGCGACCTGCAGGCAGTGGCACCGGACGTCGCTCGCCCCATTCGGCAGTCGCGCTTCATGACCGCCACGATCGACGCGCCGCGTGCCGCCCTATGGCGGGATCCCGATGATATCGACGTGATCGCGGACATCAATTACGCGGCCAGACGTGACGACGACGTGCGCGGTCACCTGCTCGACATCTATCTGCCCCACGACGCCATCGTTCGCGCGGGGCACACGACCCCCGTGTATATCGACATCCACGGCGGCGGCTTCTGCTATGGATACAAGGAGCTCAACCGCAACTTCAACACCCATCTCGCCCATGAGGGATTCGGCGTGATATCCCTCAACTATCGTCCGGCGCCGCAGACCGATCTGCGCGGCCAACTGGCCGACATCCAGCAAGCGCTGGGTTGGATCCGTGAACATATCAGCGAATACCCGCTCAACCCGAATGCCATCTTCATCACCGGCGACTCGGCGGGGGCCGCGCTGGCCCTGCTGACGTTGGCCATCGAAAACGACCCCGCCGCGGCGCATGCCTTCGGCATCGGCGCCGCATCCGGCCTGCCGATCGCCGGCGGCGCGCTGATTTCGGGCGTCTACACACTCGCCCGGCCTCATGCGGGAAACTCGCATCGACGCACCATCCGCGCCATGCTCGAACAGACCCTGGGAGCGTCGTTCTTCGCCGGGCTGGATGAGGCCACCCCGTATCTCACCCCCGAGTCCGTAGTGCGCAGCGTCAATCTACCCGCTCTACTGCTCAACACCAGCAGCGATGATTTCGTGCAGACGGAAACACTCGCCCTGGCCACCGCCTTGGCGCACGCCGACGCCGACTTCGAGATACACGATTGGAAAACCGGGCGACTGCAAACGCTCGGCCATGTGTTCCCGGTATGCATGACATGGTTGGAGGAAAGCCAGCGGGTGCTGCAACAGATGAAGGCCTTTGCCTATGCCCGTGTCTGATCGTCACCGTCCCGACATCGGCGGGCGAATCGGGCACGATGCAAGGCACACAAAGAAGAACCCGGCGGAAGGGGAAACCGCCGGGTGAGAGAAGAGAGAAGAAGGGATTCAGTTATGGGGTCTGGTTGGAACCTCACCAGCAGTATCGCTATCAACTGCTGGCAAGATTGATATAACACGGCTTTACTGAGAAAAACGATGTGCGACACTTAACAGACCCTGTGAAGGCCGTACGAAAACCATGGGCGAGAGTCCTTCCCCGTCTCGCCGCGACACCCAGACGCCCAGGCGTAACACCGGCGAAACGCGTTAACGCCGCCGAAACCTCGGAGCAACCAAGGCGGTGTTTTACTCCCATACCTTGAAATCACATCAAGGAGAGGAACGTCCATGAACGTTGCACCGTCATACCGTCCACGTCGACGGCTCGCTGTTCTGGCCTGTTTCGCCGCCCTGCTCTTCGGCATCGCGTCGCTGCTATCGCCTACGCAGAGTTCCGCCGCGCAGGCGGTTGCGGTATGCAACCCCACCTCGACCAATGGATGCATCAACGGCGTATTGCAGGATTCTTCGAAGCAACCGGTGGCCGGCGTGACCGTCACGCTTTCCGGCAAGGAATCCGCGACCACAACGACCGCGGCCGATGGCAAATGGGCGTTTTCCGTGACGGCCGATGGCGATTACACGGTCGGCATCGACAGTTCCGTCGCCGCGCAGCATCAGTTGAAGTCGTCGAAAGCCACCGTGACCATCGTCAAAAACGATTTCGACAAACAACGTGGCGTCGTACGATTCGACCAGGTGAACGCCGCTTCAACCACGTCGCCGTCCACAGGCGCATCGCCAACCACGTCGCCGTCCGCAGGCGCATCGGCCAAGCGGCAATCGGAACCCGGCGCTTCAGACGCATCGAGACATGGTTCGGGTTTCGGCGCATGGGCGGATATACGCGCGCGGTTCTGGCAGCAGCTCTTCTCCGGCGTGGTGTTCGGGCTGATGCTCGGCCTCATGAGCGTGGGCATGAACCTCGTGTATGGCACCACCGGCCTGAGTTCCTTCTCGCACGGCGAACAGGTCACGCTCGGCGGGCTCATGGCCTACACCGGAACCCAGCTGCTGCACATGCCGCTGTGGGCGTCGGCGATTCTCGCGATCTGCGTCGGAGCGCTCACCGGATGGCTGCAGAACGACGTAATCTGGAGTCCGCTGCGGCGCCGGCACGTCGGCACCATGCAACAGATGATCGTCACCATCGGCCTGTCGATGGTGCTGCAGTACACATTCCAGTTCTTCTTCGGCGGCAATACGCTGGGCATTACCATTTCGGTACCCAAGGGATTCGCTCTCGGCCCCATCACCACCGACGCGCCGACCTTGATCTCGGCGGGCATCGCCATCGCGGTTATCCTCGGCGTCACGCTTTTTCTCTATCGAACTCGGCTGGGACGCGCCACTCGAGCGGTTTCCGATAACGCCGCGTTGGCGTCCGCTTCGGGCATCAACGTCGAACAGGTCGTACGGGTGGTTTGGATTCTCTCCACCGCGTTGGCCGCGCTCTCCGGCGTGCTGATCGGCGTCTATCTCAACGGCATCGCGTGGAACACCGGCGCGCTGCTACTGCTGCTCATGTTCTCCGCCGTGACGCTCGGCGGACTCGGCACCGCGAACGGCGCGCTGATCGGCTCGCTGATCATCGGCATCGTCGCCGACATGAGTTCGTTGGTCATTCCAAACGACATGCGATACGCGAGCGCGCTGGCGATCCTCATCATCGTATTGCTTATCCGCCCACAGGGGCTGTTCGGCAAGGCCCAACGAATCGGCTGAGCTCGGCACGAGCAGTCGGTTCACATCATGACATCGTGAAAGGAGCATCTGATGGATTTCACCACACTCATCGGCAACTCGCTTGCCCAACTCATCGCCCCCACGACGGCCGCCTACGTATTGGCCGCCATCGGGCTGAACCTGCATTTCGGCATGACGGGCATGCTCAACATGGGGCAGGCCGGCTTCATGCTGCTGGGGGCCTATGGTTTCGCCGTCACCCAGAGCATGGGATGGAATCTGTTCGCCTCGCTCCTTGCCGCATTGGCGCTGGCGGCGATCTATGCCGTGCTCCTCGGCATACCCACGCTCAAGCTCGGCCCCGACTACCTTTCCATGGTGACGCTCGCCTCGGCGGAAATCATCCGCATCATCGGCCGTTCCACCTCACTGACGAATCTGACGGGCGGCTCGGCCGGTATCTCGCCACAGAGCTTCACGCAGCAGTTCGAGGCGGCGTCCCCGCTGCCGGCCGGGCGCACCACGTTCCTGCTCTGGACCTACTCGAACAACACCGCGAACTCCTGGTGGATCCGCATAGTCGGTTGGACGGTGGTGCTGATCGCGGTGCTCCTCACCTGGCGCTGGTTCAATTCACCGTGGGGCCGCGTGCTCAAGGGCATCCGCGAGGATCAGAACGCGGTGCGATCTCTGGGAAAATCCGTGACCTCCTTCAAATTGCAGTCGCTGTTCATTGGCGGGGCGTTCGGCGCACTGGCCGGCATCCTCTTCGTGCTTCCCCGTTCCGTGCAACCGGATTCGCTCGGCCGACAGGTGACGTTCTACACCTGGACGATTCTGCTGCTCGGCGGCGCCGCCACCATCCTCGGCCCGGTGCTGGGATCCTGCGTGCTGTGGGTGCTGCTGACCTTCACCAAGGAGCTCATGCGACAGACCATCCCACAGACGTTGATCTCCTCCAACCAGATCGAGGCCTTGGGATGGATCATCGTCGGCATCGCGCTGATGTGTCTGGTGATATTCAGGCCGCAGGGCATGCTCGGCGACCGAAAGGAGCTGGCTTTCAATGTCTGAACCCACCGCAACCCCGACGCCCACGCCACCGTCGACTACGCCATCCGTATCTCCCGCGCCGGCAGCGGCCACGCCATCCGCACCATTCTCGTCGGCCGGGCAATCGACGCCGCCGACGCGATCGACCGCGCAGCCGCAGCCGACCCACTCCGGCAAGGGCGAACCCTTCTATCAGCTGGCTCGCTGGAGCGAGCGACCCACCGACGGAGATGCTCTCATCTCCACCGCCTACGGGGACAAAGCCAAGGAGGATCTGGCCTTCGTCGAGGCCACGCCCGGCGTGCACAAGCCCGACCCGATACTCGTGGCCGACAGCGTGACGCGACGCTTCGGCGGCGTCATGGCCGTGAACGTGCGGCATTTCGAAATCGAACGACACGGCATTACGGCTCTGATCGGACCGAACGGCGCCGGAAAAACCACCTTCTTCAATCTCATGACCGGGTTCGACCGCCCCAATTCGGGTACCTGGCAGTTCGACGGCAGGGATCTGGCCAGCGTCTCCCCCGAGAAGGTCGCCCGCATGGGCATGGTCCGCACCTTCCAGCTGACCAAGGTCATGAGCCGCCTGACGGTGATGGACAACATGCTGCTCGGCGCACCGGATCAGCCCGGAGAGGGCATGATCCGCTCGCTGATTCCCGGCCTGTGGAAGCCGCGGGAACGGGAGATCCGGCAGAAGGCCGAGGCGTTGCTTGATCGCTTCCTGCTGCTCAAGAAACAGAACGATTACGCGGGCTCGCTCTCGGGCGGCCAGCGCAAACTATTGGAGATGGCCCGTGCCCTGATGAGCGACCCGCAACTGGTGATGCTCGACGAGCCCATGGCGGGCGTCAACCCGGCGTTGAAGCAGTCCCTGCTCGATCACATCATGGCGCTGCGCGAGGAGGGGACCACGGTACTGTTCGTCGAGCATGACATGAACATGGTGCGTCATATCGCCGATTGGGTGACGGTGATGGCCGAGGGCGGCATCGTCGCCGAAGGGCATCCGTCCGCCGTGATGAACGATCAGGCGGTGGTCGACGCCTATCTCGGTTCTCATGCCAATATCGATCTCGGCGACGACAGTCTGCTGGAATCCGAGCACTGAAATCCAACGCCGTGAAGACAACACCGCGAAGAAGGTCATGATGAGCGAAACAACCCCCACAACCGCCCCGGCGGCTACACTTGCGCCGGCCACTGCCACGGCCTGTGCAAACACTGCGGGGACGTCCCCGGCGACGTCCGCGCAGCCGCCGCTCCTCGACGCCGACGAGCTCGTCGCGGGCTATCTGCCTGGCGTCAACATCCTCAACGGCGCATCCCTGACGCTGGGCCAGGGCGAGATCGTGGGGATCATCGGTCCCAACGGCGCCGGAAAGTCGACCCTGCTCAAAGCGCTATTCGGTCTGGTGCATATCTCAGGCGGCAGTCTGAAGCTCAAGGGCGAGAACATCACCAATATGAGAGCGGACAAGCTGGTGGCGCGTGGAGTCGGGTTCGTGCCACAGACCGAGAACGTGTTCCCAACGCTGACCATCAGGGAGAACATGCAGATGGGCGCCTTCCAGGCGCCGAAACTGTTCGCCGAACGGTTTGACTATGTCACGTCGATTTTCCCCAGACTCGCTCAGCGCAGCACGCAGGTCGCAGGATCCCTTTCCGGAGGCGAACGGCAGATGGTGGCCATGGGTCGGGCGCTCATGATGCAGCCTGCGGTGTTGCTGCTGGACGAGCCCTCGGCGGGCCTGTCGCCCATGCTGCAGGACGAGACGTTCATTCGCGTCAGGCAGGTGAACAAGGCCGGGGTGTCCGTCGTGATAGTCGAACAGAACGCGCGCCGTTGTCTGCAGATCTGCGACCGCGGCTATGTACTCGATCAGGGTCGCAACGCCTATTCGGGGGCGGGCAGGGAACTGCTCAACGACCCGAAGGTCATCTCCCTGTATCTGGGCAATCTGGAGGAAGCGGTGGAGGAAGCGGGGCAATAAAGGTCAATAAGCAGATCACATGCCGTCGGCATCCGGCGATAGTCGGCAAGACCGTGGCCAATGGCGTGGCACATTTGTCCCTGGGTCTGCGCGGCGTCAGCGCTTCCCACGACCTCGTCGAGGGCCGCGCGGCGCAGCTGCGCCTTGTCCCGATTACGCGGGAATCCTTGTGTTACGAACGTTTTTCACGCTTCATCTTGGGGAAACACGATGTGAATATCCCCGTTGCACGGGTCGCATACCGTTATTACCAAGAATGCGGCATGCCCCATCGCACGGTCTCATTCCCATAACGTCCCCGCATCTCGCAGGGCAGAAGAGGAAGAGGTTGCACATGAGAAAGTTACATACCACACTGATGACGGCCCTTGCCGCCGGAGCGGCGATGGTTGTCGCCCTGGCGGGCTGCGGCGGTTCGTCGGCAAGCTCGTCGGGGTCGTCCTCCAGCTCGTTCGTACTCGGGGGACTGTTCCCGCAAACCGGCTCGCTGGCCTATCTCGGCCCGGCCGAGATAGCGGCGTACAAGCTCGCCACCAAAGACATCAATGCGGCCGGCGGCGTATTGGGCAAGCAGATCACGACCGCAATGGCAGACACTTCGGACGCCGATCACGCCGAGCAGAACACTTCGGGCGCCGAATCGGTTCTCGGCAAGAACCCCTCGGTCATCATCGGTCCGCCGTCCAGTTCTGTCGTCAAGAACGTCTACAAGGAGATCACCGAGGCCAAGGTGCCGATGATCTCCAACGGCGCCACCTCGACGAACTTCTCAGGTCTGAGTCCATACTTCTTCCGCACCGTGCCGCCGGATACCGTTCAGGGTGCGGTATTGGGCAGCGTCATCGCACAGGACGGCGTGCAAAAACTCGCCATCGCCGTCTTCAATGACGAGTATGGCACCAGTCTGCGCGATGTCGTGGCGAAGACGGTGCAGGCGGCCGGCACCAAGGTGGTCTATGGAGAAAAAGACACCTTCGACCCGACCGAAACGAACTTCTCCTCGATGGTGACCGCCATCAAGGCCACGAGCCCCGACGCCGTGTTGGTGATCGCCTTCGACCAGACCAAGGCGCTGGTCAAGGAGCTGTCCGCCCAGGGCATCGATACCCATAAGCTCTACATGGTCGACGGCAACACCGCCGATTATTCCTCGGCCTTCGATGCCGGTCTGCTCAAGGGCACCACGGGAACCATCCCGGGCGCCCACGCCAGCGACACCTTCCAGGGCAGGCTCAAGGCCATCGATGGCAAGCTGACCGACTTCACCTACGCCGCCGAGACGTATGACGCCGCGGTGCTTGCCGCGTTGGCCGCGCAGAAGGGCGGCAAGACCGACGGCGCGACCGTGCAGAAGGACCTCGCCGCCGTCTCCGGCGAGCAGGGCGGCACGTCCTGCACCAGCTATCAAGCCTGCCTCACCTTGCTCAAATCGGGCAAGAGCATAGCCTACTCCGGCCAATCCGGCGTCGGGCCATTCAACTCCGACAACGATCCCAGCACGGCGAATATCGGCGTCTACAAATTCAACGAGAGCAACAAACCGATCTTCGACCACGCACAGAAGGGTACGGTTCCCAAGAAGTGACGACTGGGCCAAGCGCCGTCAGCGGCTGCATATGTGACGGCAGATATTGGCACAGCGATTGGCACAGCCGTCCAGGCATCATCGAGATATGAAACGGGGGTCGTGCGCACGACCCCCTCATAATCTCTACTGCTGCGAATCGGCTCCGGACGCCGGTTCGGACGCCGATCCGGCTATCGCAGAATGCGTCGCGGCGCGTGTCCGGCGTTGGGCTTCTGCGAGCCTCTCCTGCTCGGCATGCGTGCGCTCACTCAGCATAGCGTCGAAGCGAGCGAGTTCCTCATCCACCGCCTCGACGGGGATCTTCTGGAAAATCGGCGACGGCTTGGGCACAGGCGTACCCGCCACCAAGGGCTCGCTGACCCACGGGTGAACGGTCTCGCCCAACTTGTAGACGCCGGTGATGATCGGATAATGGAAGCCGGGCTTGTCCAGATCCTCGACTTCCTCAATGTGCGGCAACGGCGAGAACACGCCCGAGCCGCCCAGCGCCTCCCAGACCTTCTGCGCCGAATGCGGCAGGAACGGTGCCAACAGATGGTTCGCATCCGAAACCGCCTGAGCGGCGACATGCAGCACCGTGCCAAGGCGACGGTCGTCGCCCTTGATCTTCCACGGCTCCTCGGCGGAGATGTACTTGTTGATGGCGCCGACGATGCGCATCGCCTCGGCCAACGCATTCTTCTGATGGTGTCGCTCAAGCAATCCGCCGATGACGTCGAAGGCGTCCGCGCTCTCCTCAAGCAAGGCACGATCTTCGGAGGTCATCGAGTCCTCGTCGAGTTCGGGTATGACACCGAAATCCCGGTTGATGAGATTGGCGACGCGGTTGACGAGATTGCCCCAGCTCGCCGCCAACTCCTCGTTGTTGTGCCGGACGAACTCGGACCACGTGAAATCGGAGTCCGAGCTTTCCGGGCCAGCCACGGAAATATAGTAACGGACCGCGTCCACGGGATATCGGGCGAGCAGATCCTTGACGTAGATCACGATGCCACGCGAAGAACTGAACTTCTTGCCCTCCATCGTCATGAACTCGGAGGCGACCACCTGCTCGGGCAGATTCAGCGTGCCGAAGGCTCCGGGTTCTCCGCCCTTGGATCCCTGACCGTCATAGGCCAGTAATTCGGAGGGCCAAATCTGTGAGTGGAAGGTGATGTTGTCCTTGCCCATGAAGTAGTAGGCGGGCGTCTCGGGATCGTTCCACCAGGCACGCCAGGCTTCGGGATCCCCGCTGCGACGGGCCCACTCGATCGAGGCCGACAGGTAGCCGATCACCGCGTCGAACCAAACGTATAGCCGCTTGTTGGGGTTGTCGATCCAGCCGTCGACCGGCACAGGGATGCCCCAGTCGATGTCGCGCGTAATGGCTCGCGGTTTGACCTCCTTGAACAAGCCCAATGAGAAGTTGATGACGTTGGTGCGCCACCCCTCACGGGTGTGCAGCCAGGCGAGATTCGCATCGGCGAGCGCCGGCAGATCGAGGAAGAAATGCTCGGTCTCCTCGAAGCGGGGGGTTTCGCCGTTGATCTTGGAGACCGGGTTGATGAGCTCGTCGGGATCAAGCTCGTTGCCGCAGTTGTCGCACTGATCGCCACGGGCGCCGTCGAACCCGCAGATCGGGCAGGTCCCCTCGATGTACCGGTCGGGCAGGGTACGGCCGGTGGACGGTGAGATCGCCACCTTCTGCTTGCCCTTGTAGATGTAGCCGTTGGCCAGGCACTGACGGAACATCTCCTGGACCACGTGTTCGTGATTGACGGTGGTGGTTCTGGTGAACAGATCGTAGCTCAACCCCAGATCGCACAGATCCTTCGCGATGACACGATTGTAGCGGTTGGCCAGCTCCTGGGCGCCGACGCCTTCCTTCTCGGCCTCCACCAGAATCGGCGTGCCATGCTCATCCGTGCCGGAAACCATGAGCACATCGTTGCCCTTCATGCGTTCAAAGCGCGCGTAGACGTCGGAGGGGACTCCAAAGCCCGCGACATGGCCGACGTGACGTGGACCGTTGGCATATGGCCAGGCGACATTCACCAAAATATGACTCATAACGCACCATTGTCTTGCGCAGCGGGGACAGCGGCCAGCACGATGATGACCGGCACCGGATAAACCAGGGACCGACGCCCCGCGGCTCATCCTCCACACGGTCATCCACATCCGGCTGGCGCCGTGACGAAGTTATGCACTTATCAACATTTTCATGCCGTATTTTGCTAGGCGTCGCAACGATTTGGTTATGGTTGCGGTATGAACAGCGCGACCGTTTCTCGCCGAATGCCGCACCGTCTGGGCGCCGGATTTCATCAGGCATCGATGGTGTTGCATGGCAACGACCTTCCCGGCCCACTCATCGTGCAGCGGCTGTCCCACTGGGGAGCCATTCACAGACTCGATGACGCGAGCTCCTTTCTCGCCGAGCATGCCGACACCCTGTACGGTCGCGGCTCGTTGTTGCTTACGATGGCGCCCAAACGAACAGGGGTCTGTGCGGTCACCGCGGCCTGGGTGTGGCTGGGAGGTGAATTCCCGTCCACTATCGACATCCTGTCGACCTCGCATTTCCGTTCGCTGGTATTCGGTAGAAAAATCCGCGTGTTCAACCGCCACGCCCCGCAGACGCATCTGACCACGGTGGGTGACCTATGCATCACCACACCCGTCAGAACGGCGTGCGATATCGCGTTGCTCAGCGACGAGGAATCCGCCGATCTGCACGCCAATGAGATGGTGTGTTCGTTGATGGAGACCTATGCGTTCCGCCCTACGGACTGTCTGCGGGTGCTGGACGAAAACCGATTCTGGCAGAACGCCCCTCGCGCACGGCGGTTCTTCAGCATCATCGAACACTGTTACTGATCCCTCGGCAACGACCCACGTGAACGCCATGCTGTCCATCATCGCCACATTGATGCACCGCCGCATCATCGCTCGGTTGCAAGCGCTTTCGCCGACCGCAGCGACCGCCGTGACCGCCGACCAGCGATATCGTCTGGAGCAGATAGCGCCCCGCGATGCGGCACAGGGCCCGGAGACCCCCACGACGCCGCACGCGTCGGAGAGCCACTCGGCCCATCACGTCCCGCGATACGAACCGGCGCACGCGCCACGGCAATCGTCCGGACCATCGCACGAACCATCGCCGGCTCTTTCTCGTCCCGACCACGCCGACCATCGTGCAGCCCCTCGCGGTCGGTTCCTCGATCCGCCACCACCGCCGATCGAGCTCACGCCGTCGCTCGCCTGCGACGAGACAACCGACACCGAGATCCTCTGGCATATCGCACGCCACGCGCCGCAGCTGCGCCGTTGGCTGATCGCCAACCCGAACGCCGACGCAGCCCTACTGGAATATGTCGCTCAGGCCTCCGGCCCCGGCGTCGTCGAGGGCTTCGCCGTGCTCTTCGAGTCGATCGAAACCGACGACTAGACCTAGACCCGACGGCACCGATTCATTGGCGCTCGTCCCGTTGCTGCTTGTCCCGCAACTCCTTATGTTCCAGCACCTGCGCGTACACATCCTTTCGACCGATCAGAGAACCGTCCGGCAGCGGGTGCTCATTGACGACCTGCGCGATGGCGTCCTTCACGCGCATATGCGACTGCTGCGCGCGTTCCTCGGCCAGTGCGGCCAGATCGGAGGCGCCCATGGCCGCAGGAGACGCGGCCTGAGACTCCTCGTCGGAGGCACCGGCGATGACCAGCACGATCTCGCCGCGCGGCGGATCGTCGATCACCCCCTGATGAATCGTGGCGACATCGCCTCGGCGAATCTGCTCATAATCTTTGGTGAGCTCCCGGCACAGCGCCATCCGCCGCCGCGGACCGAATACCTTGAGCAGATCGTCCATGGTCGCGGCGATGCGATGCGGCGTCTCGTACAACACGATCGTGCGTTGTTCGGGATACAACATGCGCAGGCACTGCAACCGTTCGGCATGCTTGCGCGGCACGAATCCCTCGTAACAGAATCTGTCGGTCGGCAGTCCGGACAACGCCAGCGCGTCGAGCACGGCGCTGGGCCCGGGCGCGCAGGTAACCGGCAGGCCGCGGGCTATGGCCCGGCGAACTATGGCCAAACCAGGATCGTTGATCGTGGGCATGCCCGCGTCGGAGACCACAAGCACCGTCGCGCCCGCGGCCACCTCATCCAGCAGCCCGTCAGCCTTGTGGTGCTCATTGTGATCGTGATAGGCGACCACGCGCCCCCGCACGCGCACCCCCAACCGGTTCGCCAGATCATACAGCCGTCTGGTGTCCTCCGCGGCCACGATGTCGGCATGTTCCATCAACGCCATCAGCCGGGGGGACGCATCGGCGATATTGCCGATAGGCGTGGCCGCCAGCACCACCGTGCCCGCAGGAACCAGCACAGCCGCATGAAGCGGCGTGGCCTTCGGCATCGGCTCGTGTATATCTTGCACGGTTTGCATGGTTGCGCTCCATATCCTCACTGGTCATCTAGTGTAGATGCTAACCGTACCTTACGGAGGAACCCATGCCAGTATTGCCCTTTGCATCATCACCACGCCCCGCCCACATGCGCATCCCCACGATCTCGCAGGACGCGAATCCGCCATTGCCCGGCGATAGCGGGTACGCTGACGATACCAACGACGGCGATGCCAGCGGCGACAAGCGCAAGGCGCATGACGAGGAACCGCCCGTTCCTTCGGCTTCATCACGCGTGACCGCATGGATATGGACCCTGTTGATCGCCGTGCTCGGCGGCGCGTTGCGGTTCGTCCGGCTCGGTTCGCCGCGCGAGATCATCTTCGACGAGACATACTACGTCAAGGACGCCTGGACGACCCTGCTTACCGGAGAGCCACGCGACTGGCCCAAGACAGTGACGTTCCAAAACATCAGTCAGACGGTAGACTCGGCGTTCGCGGCCGGCGACGTGCACACCTGGTATCCGACGGCGGAGTACGTGGTTCACCCTCCGGTGGGCAAATGGCTTATCGCCTGGGGTTTGGCGCTGTTCGGAGGCGCGACGAACTCGTTCGCGTGGCGGGCGAGCGCGGCCATCGCGGGAACGATCGGCATCGTGCTGCTCATGCGCATCGTGCTGAGGCTGTTTCATGATCTGCCGGTCGCCATCATCGCCGGCATCTTGATCTCCATCGATGGCGAAGGCATCGTGCTGAGCCGCACGGGCCTGTTGGACATCTTCATCATGACGTTCGTTCTAGGCGCCTTCAGCCTGCTGCTCATCCATCGCGATTGGGCACGGACGCGGCTGCGGCTGCGGTATCGATTCGACGCCCACGCGCGCAATGCCAGTTGGGTGCTGCGACGCACCAAGGATGGCGTGGCCCCGGTACTGGATGCGCGCGGGCCGTTGCTCGCCTTCTCTTGGTGGCGTGTGGGCGCCGCCGTGCTGCTCGGTCTGGCCACCGGCGTGAAATGGTCGGGCATCTATTTCTTCGCGGTGTTCTGCGTCATCAGCGTACTGTGGGACGCATGGGAGCGGCGGCAGGCGGGATATCGCGGCTGGTTGGGCACTGGCCTGTTCTCCGGGCTGGTGACGGCGGTGATCATGGTTCCCATCTGGGCGATCACCTACCTGGCGGATTGGTTCGGCTGGTTCATTCATCCCGATTCCTATATGCATGATTGGGCGGCCCTGCACCCCGGCGAGGGCGTGACGTGGCTACCCGCCTCCGTGCGTTCCTTCGTGCAATATCATGTGCAGATGTGGCACTTCCACACGACGTTGGACTCTCCTCACCCCTATAAGGCGAATCCATTGACCTGGCCGCTGCAGCTTCGGCCGACCAGCTTCTACTGGGAGAAGCTGCAGGGTCATCCGGGCCTATGCGCCCTCAAACCGCAATCCGACTGCGTGGCGGCGGTCACCTCGTTGGGCAATCCCCTGATCTGGTGGTTGGGATCGCTCTGCGTCATCGTCGCGATCGTCATCGCCATAATCGCCGCAGTCAGAGGGCACGGCGACTGGCGCATCTGGGCGGTGTTGGCCGGATTCCTCGGCGGCTGGCTGCCCTGGGCGCAATACCTGCATCGCACGACCTTCACGTTCTATTCGATCGTGATCCTGCCGTGGATCGTGCTGTCCATCTGCTACATCGCGCACTGGCTGCACACCCGGATCTCGGCGACCCCATGGCGAGTCTCCATAGTCTTCGTGATGACGATCATCATGCTCGTCTCGGCGTTCTTCTACCCGATCTGGACCGCCATGCCCGTGCCCTACGAGTTCTGGCTGAGCCATATGTGGCTGCATTCGTGGATCTGACGGACTGACAAGCCTAGGATCATCTTGCACCCCACCGCATCGTTGGAATGACACTCACCGGAGAAATCCGGGACTAAGCCGGGCAATATCCGTCCAAATACATCCAAAACCATCCGACGCTGGGCATCTGTGTGCTTTCTTGTATATCTGAGTACTTTCTTATATGTTCGTGCCCATTTAGTGCTATTCACCCGCCGACGGTATGTATCTCGAACGCCGTCAGGTAGTCTAGTGACCCGTAGTTGTTCGGTTATCACTCACGACATATATGACGGGATGTCCATGTCCATAATCAATTTCTTTATCCAGCTGCTCAAGGACCCGCGCACCGCCATCGCGACCTGGATCACCATGGGCGTCGCACCGACGCTTGGATTCATCTTCCTTATCATCTTCATCGAAACCGGCGTGGTGTTTTTCCCGTTCCTGCCAGGCGATTCGCTGCTTTTCGCGGCGGGCTTCTTCGCGGCCCCCGACGCCGCCACCGGCAACTCAGCACTGCCGCTTATGGCGCTGCTGCCCGTGGTATGGCTGGCGCCGATCATCGGAGACCAGTGCAACTACTTCATCGGTCGATTCTTCGGGCGCCGCATCATCGAATCCGGTAAGGTCAAGGCGCTGACGCCGGAACGCGTCGCCAAAACCGAGACCATGATCGAAAAATGGGGACCGCTCGCGGTATTCCTCGGGCGATTCTTCCCCTTCATCCGCACCTTCATGCCGTTCATTTCAGGCATTTCAGGCATGCGCTGGCTGCGATTCACGCCCTTCTCCGTACTGGGCGGATTGCTTTGGTCCACCTTGTTCACGTTGCTGGGGTACTTCTTCGGCGGCATCAAGGTCGTGCAGGACAATTTCGAGCTTGTCATCGTGGCGATTCTGCTGATCTCCGTGCTACCCACCGTCATCGGTCTGATCAAAGCGCGGCTCGGGGCGAAACGCGCAAAAACAGAGGCCTGAGCGGCGCGTTCCGGCAGGTCATGCAACCCGCTCCAAAACCGCATGTAGTCTTTCAAATTGCACTTGGGTAGGACTTGTACTAGACTTCCCAGAGTTGCCCGTTACGGGCATCGGGGCTGTAGCTCAGTTGGTAGAGCGCTTCGTTCGCATCGAAGAGGTCGTGGTTTCGATTACCATCAGCTCCACGCGGTATATGAGTATTCGACTCATTCAATTGCGATTTTTCCGGTTTTGGTGCAAATAGCCGTCTCGACCGCGCCTCGGGATACTTTGCGCCGCATAATGGCGAGTCGCGTAACGATTCAGCAATTCATATCTTGGGCAAAGTGCGGCGTCCGACCAGCCCTCCGCTTATATTCAGACACATGTTACGAAGCACCGATCATATATTGGTATCCCATGCGGGCAGCCTGCCACGCAGTGAAGAACTGATTGCGGCCAACGCCGCGCGGACCTTCGCCCCGGACGGTTTCACGTTGCAAAGCACCCCAGAATTCGAACAGGCCGAGACCAAGGCGGTTGACGAGGTCGTACGACACCAAGCGTCAGTCGGCATCGACGTGCCGAACGACGGCGAATACGGCAAGGCCATGAGCTCCGCCGTGGACTATGGCGCCTGGTGGAACTATATCGTACAGCGGGTCTCCGGGCTCAAGATCACAGACAACGACCCGTTCACCACGCCGCCGGTGCGCAGCACCCCGGGTCACCCCCGCTACACCTCATTCGCCGATCGTCGCGATTGGACGGCTTTCCACGACGCCTATAACGATCCGACAAGCGGCATCGCGCTAGGCAAGAACGCCACCGTCTACCCCACCGTCGTCGACAAGCTTCACTACACGGGCCAGCAGGCCGTCGCCGACGACATCAGGCATCTCAAGGCGGCGTTGGCCAGTGAGGGCCTTCAAGAAGGCTTCATTACCGCTGTCTCGCCGGGTTCGGCGGCGCGTATGGGTAACGACTTCTATGACGGCGACGAGGCGTTGCTGTACGGCTGGGCCGATGTCTTGCACGAGGAATATCAAGCCATCGCCGACGCCGGGTTGGTCGTGCAGATCGACGATCCATCCATTGCCGAGGGCTACGACCAAATCAACCCGCAACCCTCCATCGAGGACTACCACCGCTTCATCCAACCTCGTATCGAGGCAATGAACTACGCGTTGCGCGGCATCCCCGAAAGCCAGATTCGTTTCCACGTGTGCTGGGGCAGCTGGCACGGACCGCACACCACCGACATCGCCTTCGAGGACATCATCGATCAGGTGCTGCAGATCAACGCCGGCGCCTACACCTTCGAGGCGGCAAACGTGCGGCATGAGCACGAATGGCGAGTCTGGCAGAATCACAAGCTTCCCGAAGGGAAAATCATCCTGCCCGGCGTGGTGAGCCATTCCACCAACGTGGTCGAACATCCCCGTCTGGTGGCGGATCGCATCGAACGCTTCGCGAGCCTCGTAGGCAAGGAACAGGTCATCGCCTCCACCGATTGCGGTCTGGGCGGACGCGTCCATCCGCACATCGCATGGGCCAAGCTCGAGGCGCTGAGCGAGGGCGCACGGATCGCCAGCGAAGAGTTGTTCTAACAGGATAGTCCGCGCGCGGCACGACTCGTTTGTACGGCGCAGCAACCACACAACATTGGCCCGCGTCCGGCGAATCATCATTCCGGACGCGGGCCAATATCATGCCGTACGTTTGAATCAGTGGGCACCGTCTTACCGACCCACTAAAAAACGCTGCATATGCAGCGTGCATATGAATCGGTGGGCGCTGTGGTACGGGGGGGTAAACCCCGGCATAGCGCCCACCGATTTATTCGTTATCGCACGTTCACTACCGCACGTTCACAACTACTGCGCGTTCACTCCTCACGCACCCACTACTGCAACGCGTTCAACACCGCATCAACGCTGGCCTTGGCATCGCCAAACAGCATCTGCGTGTTGTCACGGTAGAACAGTGGGTTCTGCACGCCGGCGTACCCGGTTGCCATGGAACGCTTGAACACGACGACCTGCTTGGCTTTCCACACCTCCAGCACCGGCATGCCGGCTATCGGAGAATTCGGATCCTCGGCGGCCGACGGGTTCACGGTATCGTTGGCGCCAATGACCAGCACCATGTCGGTTTCGGGGAAATCAGGATTGATCTCATCCATTTCCAACACGATGTCATATGGAACCTTCGCCTCGGCGAGCAGCACGTTCATATGCCCCGGCAGACGTCCCGCCACGGGATGCACGGCGAAACGTACATTGACGCCCTTCGCACGCAGCCGCTCGACCAGCGTGGCGACCGGATACTGCGCCTTGGCCACGGCCATGCCATATCCTGGCGCGATGATGACCGAACGGGATTCCTCAAGCTCCTGCGCCACATCGGTCGCGCTGGTCTCGTGGTATTCACCCGTGACCTCGGCGGCCTTCGCATGCGGTTCATCGCCGAACCCGCCAAGGATCACCGAGAGGAACTTACGGTTCATGGCCTTGCACATCAGGAACGAGAGAATGGCGCCGGAAGCACCGACGAGGGAACCTGTGATGATGAGCAGATTGTTGTTCAGCATGAACCCGGCAGCCGCTGCGGCCCAGCCGGAATACGAATTCAACATGGAGATAACAACCGGCATATCGCCGCCGCCAATGGCCGCAACCAGATGCAGGCCGAGCAACATCGCCAAAACCGTCATAATCGCAAGCGGCCACATCGAGTGGGTCGGGATGAACCAGCCGATCATGCCGAGCATGACGATCAGGACTATGGCATTGATGATGTTGCGCCCCGGGATCATCAGCGGTTTCGAGTTGATCTTCGCCGCTAGTTTCAGATAGGCGATAATCGATCCGGTGAAGGTCACCGCACCGATGAGCACGCCGAGATACACCTCGGTGAGATGGCCACCATCCGGATGCGCCTCGGTGATGAAGGAGTTGTAGCCGATCAACACGGCGGCGATGCCGACGAAGCTGTGCAGCATGGCAATCAGCTCCGGCATCTGCGTCATCTCAACGGTTTTCGCCCGCCAGACACCAATGGACGCGCCCACGATGAAGATCAACGCGATCAACAATGCCGTTACGGCAACCGGACGGACCGAATCGCGCAGCGCCAACACCACGGTTGCGACGATGGCCACCGCCATGCCGACCATACCAAGGATATTGCCACGACGGGCCGTTTCCTGTTTGGACAACCCCGCCAATGAAAGAATAAACAAAACGGCGGCGACAAGATATGCATCTTGAGCAATCGTTCCAAGCGTCATGGTTATCACGCATCCTTCCTGAACATGCTCAGCATTCGATACGTCACCAAGAAGCCACCGAATACGTTAATAGAAGCGATGGCCGCGGAGAGCACGGCCAATATCGTCACCACGAGGCTGGGCGAGCCGACCTGCAGGAGGGAACCCACCAGAATAATGCCGGAGATCGCGTTGGTCTGCGACATCAGCGGCGTATGCAGGGAGTGGCTGACGTTCGAAACGACGTAATACCCCACGAAAATGGCCAGAATGAAGACCGAGAACGTGAGTAGGAACGAGTCATTGGTAAAGGCGAGCGCCACGGCGAGTATGATGCCCGCGACGACGGCGAGCACCGAGTTGCGCTTAGCCTTAGCGGCCTGTTCGACGGCCTCCTGCGCCGCCTTCTGCTCCGGGGTAGGCCCCGCAGGCTTTGCGGCGACGGGCGCCGGCGCGGCCGAAACGGCTACGGCTGGCGGCGGCCACAGAATTTCTCCGGCTTTCGACACCGTCATGCCACGCTGGACAGGATCGTCCATGTCCAAGGCTGGATTACCGTCCTTGTTGGGGGTGACGAGTTTCATCAGATTGACGACGTTGGTGCCAAACAGCTGCGATGTATGCTGGGGCATTCTGCCGGCGAGATCGGTGTAGCCGATGATGGTCACGCCGTTGTCGGAGACGATCTTCTTGCCTGGAACGGTCAGCTCGCAATTGCCACCGCCGGAGGCCGCGACATCCACGATCACCGAACCCGGCTTCATCGCCTCCACCGCTTCCTTGGTGATGGTACGCACCGCGGAACCGCGAACCAGCGCCGTGGTGATGACGATGTCCGCATTGGACGCCTCTTTGGTATAGAGCGCCAAAGTCGCCTTCTGCTGGTCCTCGCTCAGCGCGCTCGCATAGCCGGTGCTGGACTTTTGTTGCTGAGCCGCTTCGGCCTTTACGAAGGTCGCGCCGAGAGATTCGATCTGCTCAGCCGCCTCAGGGCGCACGTCGAAAGCACGCACCTCGGCACCCAACGACGCGGCCGCACCGATGGACGACAGACCTGCGACGCCGCCGCCGATGACAAAGACACGGGCCGGTGGGGTCTTCCCCGCCGCAGTGACCTGACCGGTGAACATGCCGCCGAATTCATCGGCCGCCTCGATCACCGCCCGGTATCCGGCGACGTTGGACATCGTCGACAGCACGTCCAAGGACTGCGCTCGAGAAATACGCGGCACGGCATCAAGCGCCAACGCGGTAACTCCCTGTTTGGCCAGCCGTTCGATGACGTCATGATTGGTATGCGGGGCCAACCGCGAGACCAGCATCGCACCCGATTTCAACTCGGCGATCTGCGCGCTGTTCGGCGTGTCGATCGTGGTGACGATGTCCGAATGCCATGCGGTCGAGGCGTCGACGATAGTCGCTCCGGCGTCGGCATACACCTTGTCGGCAAAATTGGCGGCGATACCCGCCCCCGTCTCGACGACGACGTCGTATCCCAGCTTGTTCAGCTGCGTCACCGTCTTGGGAGTGGCCGCCACTAGGCGCTCACCTGCAAGCGTCTCCTTTGGTATTCCAATGATCAATAGATGCTCCTTTCCTCGTTCCATACCTCGCATATCATCCACAGTGCGGCATTGCACTGCGGAAAAATGCCCGGTATCGGTGAAGAATTTTCGTACAGTCTGTGACGAACGCCCTCCGTCATTGTTAACGAAGAGACCATGATGCCAGTGCTCGCGTAGGAGTAAGCCGACAAACCACCTCCTGCATCCAAACGCTACGCTTCGTCGTGTGACACTGTTTGAACAGTCAGTTCATAGCGTAGTCTCAGCAGCTGGGTATCGCAACCAAGAGCGAACGAAAACGAACACGTAAAACACTACAGTCGCTCAGAACCGGACGTAGTCAAACGACTGCGAACATAATTGTTCAGGCGTTCCGCATTCACACCCTCATAACTCATCAGAGTCGCCCATTGTGGGCCGTGAGGGGAAGGCTTCGCAGTGAATCCCTCCTGCGCGATCGTCGTCGCCCCCGAAGCCGCGGCCGAGGTCAGCCCCGTTATGGAATCCTCGATCGCGACGCACGTGGCCATCGTTTCAGGAGCGACTCCGACCAACTTTCCTGCGGCCAGATATGGCGCGGGATCAGGTTTATGGGCCATGTCGTCGTCTCCGCAGATATATCCGGCGAAGGCCCCTGCCGGCGCCTGCTCGATCAGATGCTCCGCCATGCCACGCGGCGAAGTGGTAACCAACACCGAGGGGACGCCGGCCGCAATCAACGAACGCAGCACCTGCTCGACGCCGGTAATCCAAGGCATATGCTCTCGTTCGCGTCTGGCCACGTCACGTTTGAGAAAATCCACGATGGCAACCGCATCCAGAGCCGTGCCATGTTCTATCATGCGACGCGCCACTTCATCGACGGGGGTGCCGGAGCCCTCCCACGCAAGATGCTCATCCCAATAACCACCATGTTCACGGGCGAGCCCATACTCCGCCTCATGCCAGTAGGGTTCGGAATCGATCAGCGTACCATCCATGTCCCACAGCACCGCTGCAAGTTTCATGATCATGTCCTCTCATCGGCAACAGACGTCTTTCGGCAACGCCATCGGTCGGGGCGTAGTCGCCCGTCCCCGCCATCATCACAACAGACGCAGGAGACAAACGCCCGCGGGTCCGCCCGGGGAACGCTAGCGCGAAAAGCGGTTCCACACCACGACGGATTTGGCATCCTGAATGTCGTCTCCCCCGACCTCGCCGGAGGTCAGCTCACGCGCATGAACGTGAATCTCATGACGCCACAGCCGAGCCTGGCGTGAACGACGCACTTCGGTGATGCCGCCGTCCGCGTCGGCCGCGAACACGCTGGCGCCGACGGGTTCCCGCAGCCGCTTGAGTTCTCTGCGTAGCTGCCGATTATCCTCCTGCAGGTCCAAAATCCGCGCGATACCGGCCAGGTTGATGCTTTCATCCTGGCTCATATGCTGAGCCTGGGAAAGTCGATCGATATCACGCAACGAATAACGGCGAGCCCCGCCCTCCGTGCGCTGCGGAACGATCAATCCAAGACGGTCGTACTGGCGCAGGGTCTGCGCATGAATATCGGCAAGCTGTGCGGCCCTACCCACGCTGAACAAGGGCAGATCGATGTCAAAGCCGACATCGTCGGCCCCATCGAGGTTCGCCCGCGATTCGACGAGAGCTACGGCGCACATCTCATACAATGCCTTGACCTGACGCGATATCCGTGCCATATCGCTCAGCGCTCCTGTGTGAGCCCGTCGACGAAGTCCGCCGACTCCTCATCAAACTCCCTGGCCTTATGCCTCAGCCCTAGGCCGGGTTTGGGCGGCACACGAATTTCGACGATCCCTATCAGATCGCCATTACGCCCGGGAACGCCCTTACCCGC
>CALNAE010000023.1 GCA_937874315.1 uncultured Bifidobacterium sp.
GCGGTTCGCCGGTGGATGCGGTCGTCAGATCGCAGGAGCCCCAACGGGCGACGCACGGGACGACGCTCTGTTTCGAGCGTTGGGGGTATCGCCATGCCTCACGACGACATTTTGCGGTGCGCAATCTCGATCTGACCATCCACGCCGGCGAACGCGTGCTCCTGCTCGGGGCCTCGGGCATCGGCAAGTCGACGATACTCGAGGGCGCGGCGGGTCTGCTGGGTGAAGACGATTCGCAGGAACACAATGCGGCCGATGGCGGAGAGCTGGCTTCGGCAGTGGTCGACGCCGAGGGCGGCGTCACCGAGGG
Organism: uncultured Bifidobacterium sp.; assembly: GCA_937874315.1. Lineage (GTDB taxonomy): Bacteria > Actinomycetota > Actinomycetes > Actinomycetales > Bifidobacteriaceae > Bifidobacterium. The sequence continues at coordinate 311 of CALNAE010000023.1, forward strand.
CGGCGTGCTGGTCGATGGCGTGCCGGTGCAACGGGCCCGGGGCAAGGTGGGTCTGGTACTGCAGGATCCCGACGCCCAGGCCATCTTCCAACGGCTGGGCGATAATGTGGCCTTCGGCCCGGAAAACATGAATATGCCGCGTGCGCGCATCTGGCCGCAGGTGCGGCGCAGTCTCGCCGATGTCGGGCTGGAGGGTCTGCAGCTGCATCGTTCCACCATGCACCTCAGCGGCGGTCAGATGCAACGGCTGGCGTTGGCCGGAGCCTTGGCCATGAATCCCGGAGTGTTGCTGCTCGACGAGCCCACGGCCAATCTCGACCCCGCGGGCGTCGGCCAGGTGATCGAGGCCGTAACGCATGTGGTCACCGATACGCGGGCCACCATGGTGTTGGTCGAGCATCACGCCGATCCCTGGATCGATCTGATCGACCGGGTCGTCGTCCTGGGATTGCAGACCGACGGCGACGCTCGTGCTCGGATCGTTCAGCACGACGGACACGACGGACACGAGGATGCGGAGCACGACGAGATAGGACGACGGGGCTTCAGGCGGACCGTCATCGTGGCCGACGGCACCCCGGACGAGGTGTTCCGTGATCCTCGCCTCGATTTCGCGGCGTTGGGCATCTGGTTGCCGCGCCGCTACCGGCGCGACGGCGACGAGATCACGAGGATTCACACCGATCGCGAGCCATCCTACGATCCTGCGCAGGGCATCGGCGCGTCGGTGCTGTCAACCCGCGATCTTGCCATCGGGCGACAGGACAATGCCATCGCTACGGGCATCGCTATGGATTTTCACGCCGGTCAGATCACGGCGCTGGTCGGCGCCAACGGTGCCGGCAAGTCGACGCTCGCCCTCACTTTGGCAGGACTGCTTGAGCCGGTGTCGGGAGCGGTGGTCGCCAGTGCCGAGTTGGAAGACGGACTGGCCGAGGCCTCGCCAATCCATTGGAAATCCACTGATCTGGCCTCACGCATCTCCTATGTGTTCCAGAACCCCGAGCATCAGTTCGCCCGCGGCAGCGTGCTCGAGGAGGTCATGCTCGGGCCGGTGCGCACGGGGACGGACCCCGATGCCGCCAGAACGCGCGCGTTGGAGCTCTTGGAACGTTTCGGGCTGCGCCAGTACGCCCACATGAACCCGTACACGCTGTCGGGGGGTGAGAAGCGACGGCTGACGGTAGCGGCAGCGCTTGCCGCGGCACCGCGCGTGCTGATCCTGGACGAGCCCACCTTCGGGCAGGATCGGCGCACCTGGATGCAGATCGTGCGGCTGATCCACGATCTGCGCGCCGATCGAACCTGCATCATCGTGGTGACACATGACCGTGATCTGGTCACCGCGTTGGGTGCCCGCGTCGTGGAATTGGAAGCGCAGGGCGACAACCACATCGTCAACGACCGCATCGTCAACGGGCATGGTGCAAACGACGGTTTTGCGGACGGGCATGCCGTCAACGACCGCATCGCCAACGAACACTCCTCAGCCGTCGAACGCATCACGGTCAGCGCTATCAATGCGCGTTCTGAGGCCGAAACACGGTCCAGCCGGTCCGCGTATCTTGCCTCGTTGAACCCCAGCTTCCGCTTGATCGGCGGTTTTCTGGCCTCGCTGCCGTTGCTGTTGTCGTTGGACTGGGTCTCGGCGTCCGTGGCGTTAGGGCTGGAGGCCGTGGTACTGATGGCCATCGGATTCAGCCCGATTCGCATCATCCGTTCCACCTGGCCCGTGTTCATCGGGGCACCCGGCTCCGCCGTCGCCGTGCTGTTGTACGGCAAATCGGGCGGCGACCTGTGGTGGCAGTGGGGGCTGATCCATATCACCGACCGTTCGGCGCAGTTGGCGCTCGCCACCGGCATCCGCATTCTCGCCGTAGGCATTCCCGCGATCATCGCGGTACTTGGCATCGACGCCACCGATCTGGCCGACTCCTTCAGCCAGGTGCTGCATCTGCCGGATCGGTTCGTCTACGGCGGCTTGGCGGGCATCCGCCTGTTTTCCGTGTTGAGTGACGACTGGACGGCGTTGACGGCTTCACGGCGCTCGCGTGGGCTCGGCGACGACAACGCCATAAAGGCCTTCTTCCCGCAGTGCTTCGCGTTGCTGGTGCTGTCCATCCGCCGTTCGACCATGCTCGCCACTGCCATGGAGGCCCGCGGATTCGGCGGTATGGGGCCGCGCAGTGCGGCGCGTGTCAGCAGCGTGTACGGCCGTGATTACGTGTTCCTCGTAGGCTGCGCGGCGATCCCGGTCATCGCGCTGGTCGTGGCGGGACTTGTCGGGGCATTCACGCTCTTGGGGGGCTGAACGTGGTGGAGCACGGACCGGATCGGGTCTTGCGATGTTCGCGTCAGCAGCGCTCGTCGTGTCACTGTGCGGGAAGCAAAACGGCGGTTCTTGTGGACAGCGACGTGATGATTTCTGCGCTGAGCGCTTCGGGGCTGAGGCGGTCGTCATGATGCAGGTGGAATCGGAGGATGTTCCAAAGGCCGCCAATGATGAGCAGGTCAATGGTCTGCTCGTCGCCAAGCGCGCTGTCATGCCAAGGATGCGGTTGCGACGGCAGCAGCTCGATGAGTCGCTCGGTCTGGACATCAAGCACAGAGCCGAGCAGATTGTTGCGTTGCAGGATCTTGAGCGTGTGCACGACCGTATTCCAAAATGAAAAATAGTGGATGAGCACATCGTTGAAGTCCGTCGGCTCGAGTTGTTTCGCCTGGGCTAGATACTGATCAACCAGTTCGCTGACGTACTCGTCCACCACGTCTTGTTTGCCATGGAAATTGCGGTAGAACGTTTTCCTCGACACGCCTGCCATGGCGGCCAGTTCGGATATCGTGATCTCCTCGAAACGGCTCTTCTCGAGCTTGCAGAGCAGCGCGCCGATTATCGCTCTCTTGGATCTCATAGCTGTTGCATTCATCGGCCCCCGCCCTCCCTGGAGGTTGCAGACAGGCGAATGTGTCCCTGTCGTCGTTTGATTCGCTCAACCAACTCTACAGTGAATAGGTAACATATGTAACCTATTAGGGAGTGGATATGGGAATGTTCTTGAGTTATTGGATTCTGCCGATTCTGTTCGTGCTTCACGATTTCGAAGAGATGATAGTGATGCCGATTTGGAAGAGCAGACACCGGCGCGAGCTGTCGAAGATGAAAAGGCCGTTTTTCGGCACGGTCACGAACGGGCAGGCGTTCTCATGCGGGGTTCTGGAAGAAATGACGATTCTTCTCATCGTCTCGACTACCTGCAGTCTGACGAATAATGCCACATGCTATCTTGCCTTCTGCATAGCGTACGCCTCACACTTCGTCATGCACTACCGCATGTGCCTGCAGCTGCGTAGGTGTACGTCCCTGGAGTGGTTTCGGTCACGATGGAGCTGCCGGTGATGATCTGGCTGATAGCTTCCTATTGGCGGATGAGCCAGGTGACGGTGACTACATTCCTCATGTACCAGGCGGTGGTGCTGCTGGTGGTGTATTCGAATCTACGGATCATGCATGGGATCATGCCGAAGATCCAATCCAGAATCCTCGCCTACGCCAATAATCCCGCATCGGCATGAAACGGCGGACAACAGTCTTGGCTGAGCGCCGGTCCTGCGCTGCGCGATGGCCTCCATGACGATCGTCGGTTCGGTCCCGGACCGTTCGTGATGTCCTGTGATGTCCCGTGATGTCCCGCAGGGCAGGCGCATTCGGTCCGTCGGCATACGGGAGCGCCTGGCTTTGAACTGCCTATAAGTTTTAGGTATGCGACGTGGCTTGCAGACGCGAATCGCCGCAATTACCCTCATAGCTATACCAGTTCCACCAAGGCATATCTGAGGTAAACATGACACACGACAATGACAGTGGTACGCACGGCGACGCCGATGCGGCCGACAACGCAGCAACCGTCGCCGGCACGAACGCGGTCGATGGATCAGACCATGACACGAGCCAGGCGGGAACCGATGCAGAGCTGAATGCCAGTGTCAAGTCGCGCCAATCCGGCAACGGCCACCGCGCACCATGGATTTGGATCGCGATCGCCGTTGTCGTTGTCGTCGCGATCGTGGTGGCGGCACTCACGTTTACCCGGGCCAACAAAACGACGTCTTCGAGTGCTGCGAGCAATTCGATTGCCGTCGGCCTGACATTGGCGCCAACCAATCTTGATATCCGCAACCAGTCGGGTTCCACGCTGGATCAGATTCTCATCGGCAACGTCTACGAGGGTATCGTGGCGCGTAATGCGAAGAACCAGGTCGTGCCGGCCTTGGCCAAGAGCTGGGACGTCAGCGGTGATGGGAAGACCTATACGTTCCATCTCAACACAGGCGTCACATTCTCCAACGGGGACAAGCTCGACGCCAGCAGCGCGGCCTGGTCCATCAACCAGCTTGTCACCAAGAAGTACAACGGTGCCCAACTGCTGCGCAACTTTGCGTCCGTGCGTGCCGTGGACGCCAACACCTTGCAAATCAGCCTGAGCGCGCCGTACTCCGATCTGCTCTGGTCGCTTACCGGAAGGGCCGGCCTGGTGCTGAATCCGAAGGCGAAATACGATGCGAAAACTTCCGCGGTGGGCTCGGGGCCATATACGGTGAAGAGTTTCGTGGCCAACAGCTCGATTTCGTTGCAGGCCAATGCGAAATACTGGGGCGCTCATAAGGCCAAGACCGCAAATGTGCTGCTCCGCTTCTTCACTGATGACAATGCCGCCGTGAACGCTTTGAAATCCGGCGATGTGCAGGTGCTTGCGCCGATCAAAGAGAATCTTGCCGGACCCTTCCGCAAAGACACCGCTCACTATACGGTTGCAGTGGGCGACGACACCGATAAGTTCGTGCTCGCGTTCAATTCCAAAGGTTCGAAGACATCGGACAAGCGCGTACGCCAAGCCATACGGTATGCAATTGACCACAAGGCGATTATCGCCTCGCGCGGCGGGGCCGACAAGGCGCTCGGCGGACCCATCCCCAGTCTTGACCCCGGTTATGAGGATTTGACCAAGCTGTTTCCTCATGACGTGAGCAAGGCGAAGAGTCTGCTCGCCGAAGCCGGATACAGCACGTCCAAGCCGTTGGAGCTGAACCTGACGTATGCGAATATTTACGGGACCGAGCTGGGGGATCAACTGCGTTCGCAGCTCAAAGCCGTTGGCATCGACCTCAAGGTCAATGTCGTTGAGTTCTCCACATGGCTGCAAGACGTCTACACCAACAAGGATTATGACCTTTCGCTCGTGGACCACAATGACAGCCATGATTTCTACCAGTGGGCGACGCCGACGTATTACTACAATTACGACAACGAGGAAGTGCAGGCGTTGTACGCAAAGTCCGTTGCTGCGACCAGTGACGAAGAACGCGACCAGTATTTGGCGCAGGCGGCGCGCATCGTAAGTCAGGATGCCCCCGCTGACTGGTTGTTCAACTACCGGGTCACAACGGCGTCGGTGAAGGGAGTCGAAGGGTTTCCGGTCAATTTGAACCAGGTGCTGCTGCCGCTGTATAACGTGGTCTATCGGCCGTAACGGCAGCTTCAAGATCCATGAGATTCCTTCTTCGACGCCTTGCGCTGTTCGTGGCCGCGCTCGCCGTCATCTCCATCCTGATCTTCATGGCATTGCGGGTGCTTCCCGGCGATGTGGCATCGGTGATGGCGGGGACTGATTCACCTCCAGAACGCGTGGCGGCGCTGCGTTCGCAACTTGGGCTCAACAAGCCGCTGATCGGGCAATATCTTGATTGGTCGTGGGCGCTGTTGCATGGTGATTTCGGTGTGTCGACGCTCACGGGGCGTACGATTTCCGCACAGGTCGGCGCCCGGGTAACGGTGACTTTCCCGCTGATAGTCATGGGACTTCTCGTCGCCGTAGTGATCGGGATCCCACTGGGGTGCGCCTCGACTCTGGCCAAAAGCGGACGTGTGCGTGCTTTTCTCCACGCGTTGGCCATCGTAGGCGGTTCGATTCCCGCGTTGTGGGGAGGCTCGCTGCTTATCTTGCTGTTTGGCAGGGGTATCGGTTTGGTCGGGCTGTTTCCCTCCCAAGGCTTTCCACAAGAAGGCTGGGCGGCGTTTTCTCGCGCGTTAGCGTCGCTGGTGTTACCGGCGTTGTCGGTGGGTATCATCGTGGGTTCCGGTCTGATGCGCTATACCCACGCGGCACTAGGGGAGCTGCTGTCAAGCGGCACCATCGATATGGCGATGGCCTGCGGCATGACCCGAACGAGGGCCGTGCTGACGGTCGGTTTGCGGCTGGCGATGCCGCAGCTCGTGTCCGTGATCGGGCTGACGTTCGCGGAGATGATTACCGGCGTGATGGTAATCGAGAATCTCTTCAACATTCCCGGTCTAGGCCAAGGGTTGATTTCCGACCTGGGGAACCGCGACCTTATCGCCGTGCAAGGCGAGCTGTTCATGCTCGCCGCTTTCTTTTTGGTCATTGGGCTCGTCGTTGATCTGCTGCACCGAGCGCTTGACCCAAGGTTGAACGATTTCGCAGAACGGACGCGGTGATGACCATCCTACATTCCATTTGGGCCCGTGCGCAGGGCCGTTATGCGCTGACGGTGATCTCGTTGTGGATTTTTACCGCCCTGGTTTCGTCGCTGTGGACGCCGCATTCGCTATGGGCCACGGATGGCTACAACGTGTGGGCCGCACCTTCGGCCGATCATTGGCTGGGTACCGATGGCACCGGAGCCGACGTGTTCAGCTGGTTGATGGCCGGTTCCGGCACGAATCTTCTCATCGTCATACTGACCGTAAGCGTATCCGCCGTGATCGGGCTGCTGCTCATCGCCGCAATGGTGTCGGGAGCCGTGATGCTTTCTGGCGTGACGGTCGTTGCCGTGGATGCTCTGATCTCGATCCCGACGGTGCTTATCGCGTTGATCCTGGCAGTGCCGTTGGGTGCGTCCATCGCCGTTATCGTTATCGCCTGCGGTCTGGGATATGGGTTGAATCTTGCCAGGGTCGCGCGGCCGCAGGCCCTGCTCGCAGCTCGTTCCGACTACGTCAAAGCGGCCGGGGCGGCGGGTATCTCGCCGTTGCGTGTGCTGCTGACTCATATTGTGCCCAATGCTATGCCGACGATGTCAGTCCAGCTCTCGTTGTCGGCAGGCACTGCGGTGTTGGCGGAATCCGGGCTGACCTATATGGGCATCGGAGTGCCTTCGGGCGTGCCGAGTTGGGGGCATTCTCTGGCGACTTCGGTCAAATTCATCAATGTCTATCCGCTCACTGTGCTATGGCCGGGTCTGATCGTCACCGCCGTTGTCGTCGCGCTCAATCTGTTTGGTGATGCCTTGCGAGAGGCCGCTGACCCAGTGGCGAATCCAGCGCTGCGACAGGTGCGGCAGCGGCAGGCGCGCCCCGAACCGGCGCAGCCACGGCAGGAGCGCTCATGAGCGTGGATATTCAGGGACTGTCAATCGCGATAGGCGGGGTATCGATCGTCGGCGATGTGGACGTTCATATCGCCAGCCACAGCCGCGTTGGCCTGATCGGCGCCTCCGGCTCGGGCAAGTCCATGATCGCCCGGGCGATGATGGGCTTGCTGCCGACCGCTGCAACGCTCACCGGTTCGATTCGCTACGAAGGCGATGAGATCGTCGGCATGGATGACCGCGCGCTTGCCGATCTGCGCGGCCGGTACGTCTCCATGGTGTTCCAGAATCCTGGCAGCGTGCTGAATCCCGTCTTGACCGTCATGCAGCAGGTGATGCTGCCGCTCGCACTGCATTTCAATCTTTCGACGGAGCAACGCAGGGCCCGTGCCACCGCGATGCTTGCCAAAGTTGGACTTAACGAGTCGTTCGGCAATCGTCTTCCGCATCAGCTTTCCGGCGGGCAGCAGCAGCGCGTGGGCATCGCCACCGCGCTGGTGGGGGCACCGAAGCTGATCCTCGCCGACGAGCCGACGACCGCGCTGGATTCCATCACCCAACGTCAGATCGTGCGGCTGCTCGTATCGCTGGTCGACGAAGCCGGTGCTTCGATGTTGTTCATCACGCATGATTTTTCAGTACTTGCGCACGCCACCGAGAACTGCTACGTGCTGGACTCGGGGCGCGTCATCGAATCCGGTACGACGCGTGGACTGCTCGACCACCCGCGCACGCCGCAGGCTCGACAGCTGGTGCATGCCGCCCGAAAGTTGACGCTTCGTGCCGATTCAGGTGAGGATGATGACGTCGTCGATCACGAGGCTGACGCTGAACCGTCGACGTTTGAGACTCCGGATTCGGATGTGGTGCGGGCATCTCCGGATGCCTCCGCGCAGCCAGCAACGACGGTGAGGAAAGAGCGATGAAGGGGAATGCCGAATTCAGCAATGACGGACTCCAGGGTGCTGCCGTCGACAGTGTCCCGATGGTTCGCGCGGATCACGTCAGCAAGCGGTTCAGTCGATCCGTTGACGGCCGCCAAGCCCTGTGCGATGTGTCGCTGCAGATCAAGCGGGGCGAGTCCGTGGCAATCATCGGTGGATCGGGGTCCGGGAAGTCAACACTTGTCCGCATTCTGCTTGGGTTGGAAACTGCCGATTCGGGTGTCGTGGAGTTTCGTGGGAAGCCTGTTCGAGACAAGCGTTCGCCGGGCTGGCGGGCGCTGCGCCGGGAGTCCGGCCTTGTGCTGCAGAATCCCTTCACCTCGCTCGACCCACGTTGGAGCGTTGCCCGATCGGTTGCTGAACCCTTGCGCGTCATAGGAATTCGTGGCCATACAGCGGTTGCCGCCGCGGTCGAATCGGCGTTACGGCAGGTCGGTTTGGAAGCGGGCCGGTTCATGACCCGCTATCCGATCGACTTGTCTGGCGGGCAGGCGCAGCGTGCCGCCATCGCGCGAGCCATCGTGGCCGGCCCCGCTCTGCTGGTGGCGGACGAACCGATGAGCGCCATTGACGTAGCGGCCCGGCTGCAAATCCTCGAGGCATTCACGGCATTGCGTTCTGCCCGTCCGGACATGGCCTTGATCATGGTCTCGCATGACCTGGGCGTGGTGCGGCGCATCGCAGAGCGTATCATCGTGCTGCATGAGGGCTGCATCGTAGAGTCAGGCAGCACCGCCGCCATTCTCGAGCACCCGCAGCATGCCTATACTCAGCGTCTTATCGAGGCCGCCTCGCTGTAGATGATTGCACGTCGTCTGTCAGCGGATCGGCATCGAAGACGTCCGGCCCGGCGGCGGTGCCGATCGGGTGCAGTGCTGATTCGCCAAGCCAGATGCTCATGCCGCTGTCCTTCAGCGTTGTTTTTATAACGATGCTCTTATCACGATGTCCCGCTAACGCTGTTCTTCACCGGTCCAGACGCTTCTCCATGTTGAACCATTGTCGGTCGCCATGGCTGGAAGCGGCCACGCCGACGTTGGTATACCCGTTGCGTTCATAGAACGGGATAAGCGCCTTCAGACAGGTCAGTGCTATGCTCTCGCGGCCTGATCGCCGGGCCTGGCCGGCCAGGGCGTCGAGGAGTGCGCCGGCGATGCCCGATTGGCGCCAGTGCGGCAGAACGGCAACGGTGAGTACGAGCTGGTGCCCGCCATGGGGGGGATTGGGCACCGCGATCTCATACATCTGATCCTGCACGAATCGCTCCCGGTGCGCCGGTCCGCAGATGAATCCGACGGGTTCCCCCGATGCCGAGTCCTTCGCCACCAGGAACGTGTCCGCATATGCTTCGATCCGTTTTCGGTATGTTTCCCTTGAAGCAGCTAGCTGCTCATCGAAACCGGAGAGTTCGATGGCCATTACGCCGGGAAGATCCTCCAGGGTGGCGTGCACAATGCGTATCGACATGATGGGATGCCTATGCGAAGGCGACGGAGAACGCGTGCTCGAGATCGGCTTTCAGATCATCCGCATTCTCGAGGCCGAGGGACAGCCGAATCGTGTCGTTGGTCAGACCGATCGCCTGACGCGCCACGTTGCTCAATTCGATATGCGTGGTCTGTGCGGGATTGATGATCAGCGATTTGGCGTCGCCGAGATTGGCCTGGAAGCTGAATATTCTGGTGGCCTCAAGGAACTTGCGACGTTCGTCCGCCCCGCCTTCCAGACCGAAGCTCAGCACGGAACCGGCGCCTTTCGGCAGATACTTGGCTGCGAGCCGCTCGTACCGACTTCCTGGGGATGTCGGGTAGGAAATCCAGGAGACATGCTCGTGGCCGGTAAGGAAACTCACGATCTGCTGCGTGTTGGCAACCTGTTTGGTAACGCGTTCGCTCAGGGTCTCGAGCCCGATCAACACCATATAGGCATCAAAAGGACCCAGCGCCGCTCCAAGATAATTCAGATGCACCGCATTGAGCCGGCCGGTAAAGGGATTGTCGGGGAATACGTCGACGATGCTCCGGGGAGCATCATTGCCATCGCGTAGGAACCATAGCGGCTGCGTGAACTGCGGGTGTTTCCCGGCAGCGTAGTCGAATCTCCCGTTCTCCAACACGGCCCCTGCGATGACGTTGCCATGCCCGCTCAGCGCCTTCGTCGCGGAATACACCACGATATCCGCGCCGAAATCAAACGGATTCAGCAGGAACGGCGTCGCGATGGTGTTGTCGACGATCAGCGGAATGCCATGCGCGTGAGCAATGTCCGCAAGCGGTTCAAGATCCACCACGGCGGCCTGCGGGTTGGAGATGCTCTCGACATAGATCGCCTTGGTCCGTTCGTTGATCGCGCTGTCGTAGGAAGCGGGGTCATCGGGATCCCGGGCGACGTCGAAGTCCACGCCGAGCTCGGGGAAGATATGCGAAAAGCCATCGAGCGTGCCGCCATACAGCCGATAATTGGTAAGGATTCTGCCGGATCTGCCGGCGACGTTCAGCAGGGTGTAGCTCACTGCGGCCATGCCGGATGCTAGCGCCAGCGCGGAGGAGACTCCGTGCAGCTCGGCAAGCCGCTGCTGCAGGACATTGACCGTCGGGTTCGAGAGCCGGGTATAGAGCGGATCGTCGTTCTCGAACGCGAACAGCGCGTCGGAGCGCTGCACGGTCTCCAACGTGTATGCCGCCGTCTGGTAGATCGGCACACTGCTTGCATGCTGGTGCTGGCTCGGGTCATACCCGCCATGGACCTTCAGCGTATCGAAATGCAGCTCGGTCTGCTGCGGATCAGTGGATGGCGATTCGGCTGTGGTCGACATGATGCGACCTCCTTCACATGCTTGGTACCGTGCATGCTAATGGTTTTTCGCTCCGACTGTTCCGGCACTGATATACGTGAAATCTATGACCGATTCGCGAACGGCCAGCCGTTGCTCCTATGGCACGGCGATGTTCGATCGCGCCATGCGAAATGTGCTTGGATTCCGGTCTCGGCGTTCGATTCGCCGGCGCTGAACGTCGCACTTTCGTGCGGATTGTTCATAGCGATAATCTATTGCCCATATTCCACGCATGTTATACCGGCGAAATCCGCATCGTGGCAACGGTTCAAATAGGCCGCCGCAGGAACATGCCATCGACGAAACTTATACCGTCACAGCGCCCAACCGCTGTTTGACTCGCAAGCGAACGCACTATAGATTCGCAATCACCAATTCACCGATCATCGATCACCAATCACCACTGGGAGACAATTCAATGGGAATCGCCAAAGACTATTTCGTCGGGAACGAAGATCTGCTCGACGTCGTCAGACGTGACCGCAGCAACATCTACGAATCACGCCTGCTGCTGCTGCACCGCGCCCTCACCACCAAAGCACCGGGGACGATTCTGTCGATCGGTGCAGGAGCGGGAACGTACGAACTCGATTTGCAGGAGCGCTACGGCATCCATGTGGAACTGAGCCTTGAGCCGTCGGCGGGGTTCGTACAGAGCGCGCGATCCAAGGGTCTCAACGTGCTGCAGGCAGGTGCGCAGGACTACGATTACCCCGAAGGGTTCTATGACACCATCGTCTACAACGGCTCCAGCTTCGGGTTCATCGAGGACGATGAGCTTGAGGCGACGCTGCGGCGAAACTGGGAATCGCTCAGGCCCGGCGGTCGCATCATCCTGCAGGATGTTCCATTGGAAAGCGCACTGGGAATCCTGCTGAAGGCATTCCAGGACTTCCCTGAACTCGCCGAAAACAAGGACTATCGCGAGCTTCTCGATGGGACGGTGTTCTACGACCTTCCTCCGTACAAGCCCTTCTGGCACACGACGCGGTATTACATCGAGCTGCTGGAGAAAGTCGGATTCTCGAACTTCTCCTACTTCCAGACCGTCCTGGCCAACCCCCCATACGAGGACGAAACCGTCGAAGAGCCGATCGAGGGCTATGACAAGGGAAGCTATGTTGCCATCGTCGCGGAGAAATAGCCCACAGCCTCGCCATGCATAAGACAGCGTCCATCATCAACCCCAGATAGGAAATCATCATGTCACGTTTCATCACATCAGAAGCCGTTACCGAAGGGCACCCGGACAAGGTCTGCGACGTCGTCTCGGATTCGATCCTCGACGCCTACCTCACGCTCAACCCCGATTCGCGCGTCGCCGTGGAGACATCAGCCAAAGACGGTCTGGTCGTGGTCGAAGGGGAGGTGTCCGCGCCCAGCATACTCGACCACGTCCAGATCGCGCGAGACGCCATTGCCTCGATCGGATACACGGACGCCGACAGCGGAATCGACCCTTATGGCGCGGGCGTCATCAACAACATTCGCCCGCGAAGCTTCGACAGCAGCCAGGTCGAAGGGTATGGGAACCTCAACGATGCCGCGGGACTGTCCAAGGAGGAGGCATACGAGAAGTTCGGTAGCGATCAGGGGCTGGTGGTCGGCTATGCATCCGACGACACGAAAGTCCTGCTTCCGCTGCCGATCTACGCGGCGAATCGGCTCGCGGAACGCCTGGCCTCTGTACGCAGGAACGGCATTCTGCCGTTCCTGCGCCCTGACGGCAAGACGTTGGTCACCGTGCAGTACCATGATGATCTGCTTGACCCGGTGGCCATAACCCATGTGCTGATTTCGACGCAGCACAGCGCCGCCGTCACTGTCGAAGACGTTCGCGAGCAGGTGCGCGCCGAGGTGCTCGAGCCTGTGCTCGGTGCGCTTGACGTCGACGGTTCGGGTGCCACGGTGATCATCAACAAGGAGCCGTTCGTCTCGGGCGGTCCGAAGGCCGATGCGGGCGTCACCGGCAGGAAGATCATCGTCGACACCTATGGCGGAATCGCCGGCCATGGCGGCGGCGCCTTCTCCGGCAAGGATCCGCGCAAGGCGGATCGGTCCGCCGCCTATGCGGCGCGTTGGGTCGCCAAGAACATCGTCGCCGCAGGACTCGCGCGCCGGGCCCAGGTCCAGATCGGATACTCCTACGCCACCGCAAGTCCGGTCAGCTTGGACGTCGAGACGTTCGGCACCGAAACCGTGGGCCGCGAGCGCATCCAACATGCCGTGGAGCAGACCTTCGACTTGCGTCTGCTGGCGATTATCGATCAGCTTGACCTGCGACGGCCGATATATACGAAGACCGCAGCCTATGGCCACTTCGGGCGCGAAGAGGCTGATTTCACCTGGGAGAAAACCGATCGGGTCGAAGAACTGCAGCATAATCTCTAGCCGTGGCTCATACGGCTGCCCTTGCTCCGGCAGACAGCGACAACAGCAACCAACGAACAATACTGGGAGATACAACGCAACGCATCGATGTTGTCGACGTAGGTGGATTCGCCTATGCACATGCCACAAACGCGCCGGGCGGCACTGGTGCAACCGTGTTCATCTTCGACCATGCCAGCCCGGCCGGGGTCGCCATCAGAGGAGGCGGCCCAGCGAGTCGCGAGACGCCGTTGCTCGCTCCCACGGCGGCGGCGCAGGGCATCAATGCGCTGCTGCTTTCCGGAGGTTCTGCATATGGACTGGATGCGGCGGGAGGCGTGATGCGTTTTCTCGAAGAGGAGGGCGTCGGTGTGCACGTCGTCTCGGATTGCGTGCCTCTGGTATGCCAATCCAGCCTCTTCGATCTGCCGGTCGGCGACTCTCGCGCTCGCCCCACGGCGCAGGATCTGTACGTTGCCAGCCAGCAGGCGGCCGCCGTGTCGTTCGTGAACGGCAATGTCGGAGCCGGCACGGGTTGCTCCGTGGGGAAATACCACGGTATGGGACAGGCGATGAAAACGGGAATCGGCTCATATGCGGTACAGCTTGGCGGTATTCGCATCGGCGCGGTCGTGGCGGTCAATGCCCTGGGCGACATCTACGAGGCCGGGACCAATACCGTAATCGCCGGTATGAGATCCCCCTCTGGAGCGGGCTTCGAGTCGACCTTCGACGACTTCGTGAAAGACGCTGCGGCAGGTCGACCCCTGCCGCAGGGCAATACGACGCTTGGTGCGGTCTTCACCAACGCGAAGTTCAATAAAACGGAACTGACAACAATCGCTCAGATGGCCCACAACGGTTACGCGCGGGCCATCCGTCCAGTGCATACTTCAGCCGACGGTGATTCGATCTACGCCATATCGACGGGGACGGTCCCAGCGGATCCCGACATCCTCGGGACCTTGGCGGCCTATGTCATCGAAAACGCCATCGAAGTGGCGGCCCACAGCGCGCAAAGCGCGTATGGATTGCCGTCAGCCAACGATTTAGACGATTCGTTTCCCGCCGCTACCTGAATCTAGTTATCCACACAGCCCAAACAATCAGAGGAGCATCATGACCGCAGACTCACCTGGCGCCGCTGCGACAGCGGCATCGTCGTTTGGCAGACACAGCTGTTCCGCAACGAGCTGCCCAGTGCGAACCTCGCGCAATACTTCGCCTGACCAGCTGCAAACATCACGTATTTCAATCGAATGAAGTAAAGGAAAAGGTGAAACCAACATGACCGAGCAATTCACATTCCATCGTATCCATCTCCCTTCGGCAGACATTACGCTTTCCTATGCGCAAGCGGGTACTGCAACTGATGATCTCACGCCGATCGTGTTTATTCACGGCGCGACCGATAGCTATCTGTCGTTCTCTCAGATCGCATCCGCATTCGCCGCGCGCGGCAGGCATGTCATCCTGCCTGAGCTGCGTGGTCACGGTAGCAGCGATAAGCCGACTGAGGGTGAATACACCGTAGCTCGGCACACGAAGGATGTGGAAGAGCTGCTCAGCGAGCTGGGGATTCGCCGGGCACATATTGTAGGTCATTCGCTGGGCAGCTTCGTTGCCCAGCATCTGGCGGATCATTCAGCCGTTCCGGCGAGTGTCACGTTGCTCGGCAGCGGCAGCGCACTACAGGGCAATCCGACCTTGCAATGGCTGCTTGAAGGCGATGAGACCTTCCCCGGCATCAACCACGTCGAGGTTCTGCCTGAGACTTTTCTGAGGGACTGGACGGCATCGACCAACGAGGACCCGGCATTCGTGCAGGCCACGTACGAACATGCACGGACGCTGCCGGTAGCGATCTGGAGGCACGTGTTCGGTGACATCGAGAACAATCCTGCTGACCTATCCGCGATACATGCGCCAGTGCTGCTGATTCATGGCACTGAAGATGAGTTCTTCGACAAAGACGATGAGCTCAGACTCATCGACGCGCTGGGCACCCAGGAGCTGGTCTACTTGGAGCACGTCGGTGGAAAACACAATATTCATTGGGATCACGGGGAGACGCAGAGGGTCTCGGCGGATATTCAACGCTTCCTCGCCTTCATCGGCGATTGACCCTTCGAACGGTTGATATCATCTGGTCTCAGCCGAACCCGCAGCGGGCGGGGACGGGAGGAGATCAGTTTTGAGTATCGTGGTGCTGGTTGCGCGGTGTCCGCATTGGCTCGCGGTCGCCGCTTGATGAGGTTAGCTTCGCGGTGTATCCCCGCGCCGTGGCGTCATGCGGCGGCGCGCTGCGTGACGCAGCGGAGCCAAGGCGAAGACCTCATCGCAGCCGTGCGCCACTTCGGGACTGTGGGTCACGATGATGACGCAGCATCCGGTGTCGTGGGCCATGGAACGGAAGATGTCCATGATGTCCTCCTGCGTGGCCATATCCAGATTGCCCGTTGGCTCATCCGCCACGATGATCTCCGGGTCGTAGCCGAAGGCCCTGGCGATGGCGACGCGCTGCTGCTCGCCTCCCGACAGATGCAGGATCCGCTCGTTGGCGTATTCCGCCGGTAGATGCACCTGCTCCAGCAACTCGACGGCGCGCTCCTTCTTGGACGGATAGCGCTTTCCGGAGGCGTCCATGGACAGAATGATGTTCTCCGCCACCGTGAGTCCGGGCAATAGGTTGAAGCTCTGGAAGATCACGCCGATGTCATGGCTGCGATAATGGTAGCGATCCTGGTTCGCCAGGTTCTTTCCCTGATAGAGCACCTCGCCCTCGGTGGGGTTGGTCAGTCCGGAGATCAACGACAGCATGGTGGTTTTGCCTGCGCCCGATGGCCCAGTGATGGCGTAGATCTGACCGGCGCGAAAACGGTGATTGATGTGCTGAAGCACCTTCTTGCCGCCCTTGGTATAGGCGTAGCTGACGTTGTGCAGCTCGAGTATCACGGGGGCGGCCGTGCCGAAGGACGAGGCATCGCCGTCCGTGGCCGGCGTCGGCGAGGCATTCGTATCCTCGGTGACGGTGACGGCGGCGGAGAACGTGTCGCCGGATGTGTTTTCGTTGGATGGGCTTTTTGCGGACGACGCTGTGCTGTCGGTGGATGTGCTGTCGGTGGATTCGGTTGTTGGTGTGGTCATGATGATCCTTGGTGTGGATGATAGGTGATGGAAAACGTGCGGTGGAATAGGTGAAATGTGAACGGTGCGGTTCTCGATGGGCCGGCGCGCTCGGGACGGGAACCTGGACCGTGGAAACTCGCAGGCTTGCAGGCCGTGGAGTTCTCGGAGCATCCCGATAGGAATAATTAGGAATAATTCGCTAGGAACGGTCCGCCAGAATCTGCAACGGCTCGTATCGCATGACGAATACGATCGCGACCAGCGACGAGAGCACCGTCAATCCGATGGCTATGAGAAGCAGTTCGCCTATGACGGCGAAACTTACCGTGGAATTGATTGAGGAGATATACGTCGTTGTTCTACTGAACGGCGAGTTGCGTCCGAAAGGAGCACCCGTCCGGGATTGACCCGACTGACCGCCGGCTGAGGATTGGCCCGACTGCGAACCCGACTGGCTGCTCCCGGTCGAGCCTGATGTCGAGCCTGAGGTCGAGGAACCACCTTGGTTGAATGCACGTCCGAATTGTTGTTGCTGACTGGTCTGCTGACTCTTCTGGGAGGCCACCTGGCTCGCCAGGAGTTGGTTGGAGACCGGAACCGAGGTCGCCGCACCGACGCCCGCGCCTATGGCCAGCCCGATGAGTGTGACGATGAAGAGCTCCAGGACGAACTGTGTGGCCACCTTGATCTTGTTCACGCCGATTGCGGTGAGGACGCCGACTTCATACTTGCGTTCGCGAATATTGAAGATGTTGAGCGCCACCAGTACGATCGCTCCCACGCTGAGCACGATGAGCAGCAGGGTGAGCGCGAATTTGGACAGGTTGTTCAGCGGGATGAGACTGGACTCGTATTCCTCGACATCCGAGGACGACACCGTATAGTCCGAGGACAGGCCCGCCTGCTTGACCTGTTTGACGAAGGTGTCGTATCCGGCCTTGTTGGCAAAGACGTAGGAGTAGCTCAGCTGCGCGGCGCTGCTGGAGCTGCTGGTGGAGCCCAGCCCGAGCTTGTCTACGGTCGCGACCGACGTGTAGATGGCGTTGGCCGAGTCGGATGCCGTCGAAAGCGACGGCCCGGAATTCGAGGAGCTGCTGCTGGTGTTGCTGTAGATACCCACGATGGTCAACGTGTAGGTCTTCGAGGAGTCGGAAGGATTGGCCACGCTGACGGTGTCGCCCACCGAGAGATTGTCGAAATCGGCGAGCGACTTGGAGATGATCACTTTGCCGATGTCGGCGCTGGTGTATCCGAACACCTTGCCTTTGGTCATGGTGAAAGTGCCGTTGGATGCGTTCTTGACGGCGGTGTCGGAGGAGAATCCGGTGAGCTTGAAGTCGCCGCTTTCCTCCATGCCTCCACCCATGCCGCCCTGCTGGACGCCGCCGTTGGAGGGGCCGTTGCCCTGCTTGTTGTTGCCTGAGCTTGAGGACGACGAGCTCGAGGATTGAGTGCTGGAGACCGGTTGGAATTTGGTCGTTTTGGACAGCGACGTCGTTTCGGTGTAGTACGTGCCGGTTACGGTCGTTGAGGCCTTGCGATATTTCTCATAATCGGTGAGCTTGAGCTCCTTGCCCGAGATGGATGCGCGCAGACTCTTGAAATCTGGAGTGCTGCCGCTGGTTGCTCCGCCGGAGCTGCCGCTCTGTGCTCGGGCGGCACTGAACAACTTGCTGCGGTCCACGGAGATCTGCGCGGTGACCGAAGTGTTGGCCAGTCCGTTGGCTTTCGTCGTATCCGCGGCCTGTCGGATCGACAAGCCGATCGTGGCGGCGGCCGCGATGATAGCGACGATGACGATAATAATCATATTGCGTCCCTTATTACGGGTTACGCTTCTCCATGCATTCGAAAGCACGAACATAGGTATTCGACCTCAGGTTTGATGTTCATTGCTGCAGCAGGGCCCGGCAGCTGGCCACCTTCGATATAACAGCACGGACGTTGATGAAAGCTTCGGCCGTACTGGAATCTTGCTCCAACGATGCTATGAATATACTGTGAATCCCGAAATCGGGCGTCGAGGACCGCGGTGAGAGGTCCGGCGTAGGCTGGGACCCATGCCTATGATCACCTCTGTTCTCGATAATCCGAAGGCGGAACGAATCCGCCGCGCAGCCGAGCTGAGCAACGCCAGAAGCAGGCGACGCTCGGGACGGCTGCTGATCGAAGGTCCCCAGGCGGTGCGAGAGGCGGTCAAATGGACCCCGACGGCGTTGTCGGATCTGTATGTGCAGGTCGCCGAATCTCATGACGACGGTTCCTGGACGGTTCCTGACGGGCCGCTCCCGCAGATCGTCGATGCGGCCAGTAGCCAGCCGGGACTGTATGTGCATGGCGTCACAGAGGCGGTCATGAACAAACTGAGCTCCAATGCCCAAGGCATTGCGGCGGTGGGTGAAATCGATGCGCTGAGCCCCGCGTACGACGATGCATTACTTGATGTCCGGCCATGCATCGCTGCGTTCTGGCAGGTGCGTGACCCCGGCAACGCGGGCGCGGTGATTCGTGCGGCCGATGCGGCGGGATGCGACGCCGTGATGTTCGTCGACGACTGCGTCGATCGGTTCAATCCGAAGGTCGTGCGTTCCACGGCCGGCTCCCTATTCCATATCCCCGTATTCACCATGAGTACGCAGGAGATGTTCTCATGGTGTGCGCGGCGTGAAATCACGGTCGTTGCCGCCGACATCTACGGCACTGCCGCGCATCGGCCCGAACAATTGCCGACGGTGCTGTCCGAGCATCGGATGCCCGCGTCGAGGTTGCTGTTGTTCGGCAACGAGGCTCGAGGACTTCCGCAGTCGCTACTGGAGCAGGTCGATCGTATCGTGACCATCCCAATTTATGGCAAGGCGGAATCGCTTAATCTTGCGACGAGCGCCGCCGTGATGCTGTTCGCGCTGGCTATGTCGAGTCATATTGCGAGAATGTGAAGTCGTTGAAACGCTCCGGATGACGCGCTTCCACGGGTGTTCGACAGGTCGCGGGCCCCGCGTTGAAGCCGTTTGTCAATGAATAATGACGGATAAGGAAAGGGAACTCGTGGCAGAGGATACCGAATTTGACGCGAAAACGGTGAGCGATGATGTTGCCGCCGGAATCGAGCAGATCGAGCAGGCTTCCGATATGGAACAGCTCAAGGCCATCAAGACGCGCTATGCCGGTGCCGATTCCGTGATGACGAAGGTAAGCAGACTTATTGGCTCTCTGCCCGTCGATCGGAAGAAGGATGCGGGACAGCTGATGGGCAAGCTCCGTGCCGACTTTGGCAGGGCCTTCGGAGAGAAGGTCACCAGAATCAAGGCGCTGAACGAGGCCAGGGCACTGGCCGCGCAGACCGTCGATATGACGCTTCCGGTGCGGCGCAAGCCCTTGGGCGCGCGTCACCCCATCGCCAAGGTGATGGAAGACGTCGAGGACCTGTTCGTTTCCATGGGCTGGCAGGTTTCGCAAGGCCCCGAAGTGGAGACCGAATGGTACGACTTTGACGCATTGAATTTCGGCCCTGACCATCCCGCCCGGCAGATGCAGGATACGTTCTATGTCAAGGGCAGCCAGGCGAAGGACGCCGCCGGCTTCGTCGGCTCGAATATGGTATTGCGCACCCAGACGTCCTCCGATCAGGTCAGGGCGTTGCTGTCCCGTGGCGTGCCGCTGTACATCGTTTCCCCCGGACGCGTGTTCCGCACCGACGAGCTCGACGCCACACATACCCCGGTGTTCCATCAGTGCGAGGCTTTGGCCGTCGACAAGAACCTGACGATGGCGGATCTCAAGGGAGTACTGGACAGGCTGGCCGTCGCCATGTTCGGCCCCGAGGCGAAGAGCCGTCTGCGTCCCAGTTACTTCCCGTTCACGGAGCCCAGCGCAGAACTCGACCTGTGGTTCCCCGACAAGAAGGGCGGCCCGGGATGGATCGAATGGGGAGGATGCGGCATGGTCAATCCCAATGTGCTTAAATCCGCCGGCATCGACCCGGATCAGTACACCGGCTTCGCCTTCGGAGTCGGCGTGGAGCGCACACTGTTGCTGCGCCATGATATCAACGATATGCACGACCTGGTCGAGGGTGACGTGCGCTTCAGCAAACAATTCGTGATGGGGGAGTGAAATCCATGCCTATGGTGGATATTGATTGGCTGCGTGAGCATGTCGAGGTACCGGATCAGCTGACCTATGAACAGTTGGCGAAGGACCTCGTGCGCGTCGGCCTCGAAGAGGAGCAGATTCATGCCTCTCAGGTCACAGGACCGATCGTCGTCGGCTATGTCGTCGACGCCGTCGAAGAGCCGCAGAAAAACGGCAAGATCATTCGCTGGTGTCATGTTGATGTCGGCGAAGCGTACAACGACACCGACGAACAGGGGCAGAAGGTCCCTCGTGGCATCATCTGCGGCGCACCGAATATGGCCGCCGGCGAAAAGGTCGTCGTAACCCTTCCGGGTGCCGTGTTGCCCGGAGATTTCAGAATCGAACCGCGCAAGACCTACGGTCACGTATCCAACGGCATGTGCGCCTCGGAGCGTGAATTGGGACTTGGCGACAATCACGATGGCATCATCCTGTTGCGCCACTACGGGTTTACCGAGGAGCAGTACGCCGCGCTCAAACCCGGTGACGATGCCATGCACCTGTTGCATCTCGATCAGCCCATTCTGGAGATCAACATCACCCCGGATCGCGGTTACGCATTCTCCTACCGTGGAGTGGCCCGTGAATACCACCATTCCACCGGCGCGGCCTACGTCGATCCGGTACCGGCGCTGAACGAGAAGGCGCCGGTCACCCAAGGGCTGCCGGCCGGTGCCAGCGGCGATATCGAGGTCGCGGTCGAGGACGATGCGCCGATTCACGGCGTGGCCGGATGCGATCGGTATTATGCGCGCGCCGTGCGTGGGTTCAATCCCAAGGCGCACACGCCTAATTGGATGCGCAGGCGGCTGGTGCGGGGCGCCATGCGTTCCATATCGCTGGCGGTGGATGTCACCAATTATGTGATGATGGATCTCGGCCAGCCGATGCATGCCTACGATCTGGATAAGATCTGCGGACCCATCGTCGTACGCCGCGCCAGACAGGGCGAGCGACTGACGACCCTGGACGGCAAGGATCATGAGTTGAACGTCGAGGATCTGCTGATCACCGATTCGCCGAACGGCGAGCACGCTTCGCGAATCCTCGGCATCGCCGGGGTCATGGGCGGCATGTACGGCGAAGTGACGGATGAGACGACCAATATTCTGCTCGAATCCGCCCATTTCGATCCCATCTCCGTCGCGCGCAGCGCACGGCGTCACAAGACCCCGTCGGAGGCCTCGCGACGGTTCGAGCGCGGCGTCGATTTCGAACTGCAGCCGGCGGCCGCACAGCTGGCTTGCGAGTTGTTGGAGAAGTACGGCGACGGCGAACCCTCGCAGCATCCGATTGATATGAACCATACCCAGCGCCGCAAGTCCATCTCCTTTAAATCCAGCGAAGTGAGGCGAATCGCGGGACTGGACACCCCGATCAACACCATCAGCGATATCCTCACCGACATCGGGTGCACCGTGGCCGGCGGCGGCAACGGGATCTTCTCCGTCACGCCGCCGACATGGCGCCCGGATCTGGGTGAGCCTTGCGATCTCGTCGAGGAGGTCGCCCGGTTGGTCGGCTATGATGAGATTCCGGTGACGGTGCCTCCGGCGCCGATCGAGGGTGCCGTCGGACTGACGGCCGATCAACGCCGCAGCCGTCAGGTTGCCAACGAGCTCGCCGAATACGGCATGGTCGAAACGCTGAGCTATCCGTTCGTCGGCGACGAGGACTTCAAGCGCACGGGATTGGATCGTGAGGCCTTGGTTCCGATCAGCGTCGAGGTAGCCAATCCGCTGGCGGCTGACCGACCGTATCTGCGTCGGTGCATGCTGCTGACGTTGGCGCAGACGGTGCAGCGGAATCTGCGTCGCGGCATCGATGATGTGTCGGTGTATGAGATTGGTCATGTCTACCTGCGTGATCCGAATGCCCCCGTCATTCCGGCCTTGCCCGGTGGGCAACGTCCGACGGATGAGCAGCTGGCCGCGTTGGATGCCGGTCTGCCCAAGCAACCCAAGCACGTCGCGGGCATCTGCGCGGGCAAGAGCCTGCGCACGGGCTGGATGCATGAGGAACGTCCCTGCGACTGGAGCGATGCCGTCGAGGCCGTAGACCGTATCGGCTGCCGACTGGGCGTCGATTTCGCGTTGGAGCAGCCTGGCGTGGATCAGGTTCCCGCACAATGGCATCCGGGCCGTTTCGCCTATGTCAATGTGGCGGCGAAGCGCGTGGGATACGTCGGCGAATTCCATCCGAAGGTGAATGACCAACTTGGTTTCCCCGATCACACTGCAGGATTCGAACTTGACATGGACGTGGTTTTCGCCCAGCTTGACGGCAAGCCCGTACAGGCCAAGCCCATCTCCACGTTCCCGCCGGTTCGTCAGGATCTGGCGTTTACCGTTGCGCGTAATGTCTCTTCGGCTCAGCTGCGCGATGCCATTATTGAGGCGACGGGGGACGATTTGGAGGATATCGAGCTGTTCGACGTGTTTACCGGCGATCAGCTGGGATCGGATAAGAAGTCCTTGGCTTTCTCGGTCACCTTCCGATCTTCCGCCAAGACGTTGAATGCTCAGGACAGTGACGCATTACGTAGGGCCATCGTTGAGAGCACGCAGAAGCTTGGTGCGCAGTTGCGTGCCTAGTTCCGTCTTAAGGGAGGCGCATATGAGTGAACCGGATGACCGGGCGACACCGTCTTCGTCGCCCTCAGCGCCGGATGGCGGGGGACATCCGACCGCGTCCCAACCTGCATACGGTCGTATCATCAGGCCGGAATATGGCGCGATGACCAGCGATTTCCCGGCAGGTTACAATCCGTATCCCTACGGGGCGCCGGAGCATAGCGGCGGCTCTGAACGACCGGATGACGCGCAAAGTCGGAACACTCAGCGCAATGCGTATCCTTCGATGCCGTCGGAGCGGCAGGACGGGCGGCCGTCACAGTCCGTTCGGCAGGGTTCGTCGCAGCCGGGGCAGTCGTCGCAACCTTGGAACATGCCGGTTGGAACATCACGGCGGTCGGATTATGGTCCCGGTGCTCGTAACGATGGCCGGCGGCGGTATTTCCACGGTGTCGATCTTGATGACCCGACGCAGAATCCACTGTATGGGCACTGGGATTCCTATGCCGTCATTGCCTTCATCTTTGCCCTGTCCAGCATTCCCCTGCTTCCCGCCATTATGGGCGGCGTGGCCATGTGGCGCACTCGAACGTTCCGCATGAAGGGCTTCGGTCTGGCACTGGCGGCGGTCATACTCAATCTGGCGGTGACGGCTGTGGACGTGTGGATGATGGTCAACGGCATCTCGACGGCCGAGCTGCTGCAGTGGGTGCAGAGCCAGACGTCGACTTCCGGCGGGCAGGGTTCCGGTTCGCTGACCACCTGAACGTGGCTGCTCAAGCCGCAGGTGCTGAAATCCCGGAGGCCTCGACGCGCGGTGCGCGGTGCATAATTATGCAATGTATCGCATAACATGTATACTGACACATGCTTAACCAAACGAAAGGTGCAGGGCATGGCTCACTATACGGTTGCCGTCGCCGGGGCTACGGGATACGCGGGGGGAGAAGCCATACGCATTCTCGCTGGCCATCCGGCGTTTGAGATTGTCCAAGTGACCGGACACTCCTCGACAGGGCACAGGCTCGGTGAATATCTGCCGCACATTCCGCAGCTTGCCGATATGGTGATCGCCGACACGACGGCCCAGAACCTTCACGGCGCCGATGTCGTGGTGCTTGCGCTGCCGCATGGGGCCTCGGGCTCGCTCGCAAAGGACTTGGATCCTCACGCCATCGTGGTCGATCTGGGCGCCGACCATCGGCTCGAATGCGCGAAGGCCTGGGATGGGTTCTATGGCGGCGAATTCTATGATCATTGGACCTACGGGATGCCCGAGCTGCTGATCGGCACGGACGCAAATGGGTACCGACGTCAGCGGGAGCTGCTTGCGGGCGTCAGACGGATCGCCGGACCGGGGTGCAACGTCACCGCCACGACATTGGCCATGCAGCCCGGCATTGCCCAGGGTCTGATCGAATACCGTGGCATCGTGGCCGACTTGGCGGTCGGATATTCGGGGGCCGGCAAGAATCTCAAGCGTCCCCAGCTGCTTGCCGCGGAGGCTTTCGGATCGGCGCAGGCCTACGGGGTTGGCGGCACGCATCGTCATATTCCAGAGATCCTGCAGAACTTCGCCCATGCGGCGGGACTTGATGCCGTGCATGCCGATGATTTCACCCTTGGATTCACCCCGGTGCTCGTGCCCATGGCCCGAGGCATCCTAGCCTGTGTTTCCGGCACCATGAGCGCCAAGGCCATATCCATGAGCGACGAGGACATCCGCGAGTGTTGGATTCGAGCCTACGCCGAGCAGCACTTCATCAGCGTTCTGTCGGCGGGAATGCTGCCGGCGACCGCCAACGTCATCGGCTCGAACGCCGCCCATATTCAGGTGGTCGTCGACCGGTCCGCGAACCGTATCCTGGCGCTTGCGGCCATCGACAATCTCAATCGCGGTACGGCGGGTCAATCCGTGCAATCTTTGAATGTCGCCCTGGGGCTTCCCGAGGACGAGGGGCTGACAACGATAGGAGTGGCACCATGAGCGTGACCTATGCACAGGGCTTTCGGGCCGCCGGCGTCGAAGCGGGAGTTTCCGCGATCGCGGGTAAGAAGGACGTCGCCATGGTCGTCAACGACGGTCCGCTGAAGTCGGCGGCCGGCGTGTTCACCGCGAACCGGTTCTGCGCCGCCCCGGTGCAGTGGAGTCGCGCGGCGATCGCCGATGGCGGGCTCAGCGCGGTCATCCTCAATTCCGGTGGAGCGAACGCCTGCACCGGTCAGGCGGGATTCGATCAGTCCCTTGCCACGGCACAGGAGACTGCGTCGCTGCTTGGCTGTCCCACCGAGGACGTGGCCGTCTGCTCCACCGGTCTTATCGGAGAACTGCTGCCATTACCCAAGATTTTGGATGGAGCGCATCGAGCCTTCGCTGTTTTGTCGGCGGATGAACAGTCGGGCATAGATGCCTGTAGGGCCATCATGACCACCGACACCACGCCAAAGACCGTCACGATCGACGGCTCGGGTTACCGCATCGGCGGCATGGTCAAGGGTTCGGGAATGATCGCTCCCCAGCTGGCCACCATGCTGTGCGTGATCACCACGGATGCCTCGGTTTCCGCAGGGGCATTGCAGGCCGCGCTCACCTATGGCGTGGACACTTCATTCAATCGCATCAGCGTCGACGGGTGCATGTCGACGAACGACACCGTGCTGGTGTTGGCCTCCGGCGCATCCGGCGTCGAACCCGATCCCGATGAGTTCAACCGGCTGATCGCTCAGGCCTGTGCGGGTCTGTCCAGACAGATCATCGGAGATGCGGAAGGTTCGAGCCATGACGTGCGCATCCGCGTCGCCGGGGCTCAGAGCGAAGACGCGGCGCTGGCATGTGCACGGGCGGTGGCGGCCTCGAATCTGCTGAAATGCGCCATCTACGGCAACGATCCCAATTGGGGTCGGGTGATCAGCTCGTTGGGCACGGTTCCCGAGTCCACCGCCGCGTTCGATCCGCAACAGGTCAACGTCGAAATCAATGGGGTTCGAATCTGTGATGGCGGCAAGCCGGGAATCGATCGCGCTAAGGTTGATATGACCCCGCGTGAGGTGCATATCGACATCGATTTGAACGTCGGAGAAGAGCAGGCCGACGTCTGGACCGATGATCTGACGGTTGACTATGTCCATATCAACGCCGATTACGAATCCTGACGTTTCGTTCGGTCGGCATGAGTGGGACGCGGCATGCGCCATATGTGAGAGGTATGAGGTATAAGGTATGACAGCAATGTTGAAGGGCCCCGGACATCACCTCGATGTCCACAAGGATCTTGACGCGGATCAGAAGGCCGAGGTGCTTATAGAGGCGTTGCCATGGCTGGAGGAATTCGCCGGACAGCGGGTCGTCGTGAAATATGGCGGCAACGCCATGATCGACGAGCATCTCAAGGAATGCTTCGCGCAGGACATGGTCTTCTTGCGTCAGGTTGGCATGCATCCGGTCGTTGTGCATGGCGGTGGGCCCCAGATATCCCACATGCTCAAGGCCTTGGGCATCCAGTCTGAATTCAAAGGCGGCCTTCGCGTCACTTCCCCCCAGGCCATGGATGTGGTGAGGATGGTCCTGACGGGAAAGGTCTCCAGGGAGCTGGTCGGCCTGATCAACTCCCACGGGCCGTTTGCGGTCGGACTGTCCGGCGAGGACGGCGGGCTGTTCTCTGCAGCTCAGCGCCAGCCGATCATCGACGGAAAACGCACGGATATCGGACAGGTCGGTGACGTGGTCAGCGTGGACTCCTCCGCGGTGGAGGACCTGATCGCGGCCGGTAGGATTCCCGTGGTGTCATCGGTGGCACCCAACGAGGACAACGCCACGGAAGTGCTCAACGTCAATGCGGATTCGGCTGCGGCCGCGCTCGCCGCCGCGCTGGGAGCGCGTAAATTCATTATCCTCACCGATGTCGATGGGCTGTATGCCGATTGGCCAGATACCAATTCGTTGATCGGCACAATGGGCGTGGAAACGCTGCGTGATTTGCTTCCCGAGCTTCATTCGGGCATGAGACCGAAGATGGAGGCATGTGTTCGAGCTTTGGATGGAGGAGTCACCCAGGCGCATATCATTGACGGGCGCAAACCGCATTCGATTCTCAACGAGATATTCACAACGGCCGGTTTGGGCACCATGGTGGTCCCCGGCGAAGGAATGAAAATGAGGAATGCATATGTCGACGAATGAGAACGAAACGGAACTGTCAGAGGATGGCGGACACGTTCCCAATGCCATGGGACCGCAGGACGAGCACTGGCTGGATGAATATTCGGATGTGCACATGAACGTCTTCGGCGCCCCGCTACGGGTGATGGATCATGGCAGCGGCACGCGACTGTGGGATATCGACGGCAACGAGTACCTCGATTTCCTCGCGGGAATCGCGGTGAACGCGTTGGGATATGCCCATCCGGCGTGGGTGAAGGCGGTCGGCGAGCAGGCGGCGTTGGTCGCCCACACCAGCAATTACTTCGCCACCCGGCCGCAGATCGAACTGGCGCGGCGTCTCGTATCCATCGCAGGTGCGCCTGAGGGGTCTCATGTCTACTTCGGCAACTCGGGAGCCGAGGCCAATGAAGCGGCGATCAAATTGGCGAGGCTCTATGGTCGCACGCTGCCCGGCGCCCTGCCTTCGATGGGAGGCAAGCCGGCTAGGATCCTGGCCCTGACCCACGGGTTCCATGGCAGGACGCTCGGGGCGTTGAGCGCCACGTGGAAACCGTCCATCCGCAAGCCGTTTGAACCGCTGCTGCCGGCGGTGGAATTCGTAGAGTCCGGCGACACCCTCGCCATGGTCGAGGCTTTCGCGCAGACCGGGAACGGTCCATATGGCAAGGGGCCGGTCGCAGCGGTGATTCTTGAACTCATCCAAGGCGAGGCGGGCGTGCGTCCATTGGATGCCGATTATGTCAAGGCCGTCAGGAGCATCTGCGATGTCCATCACGCGCTGATGATCATCGATGAGGTGCAGACGGGCATCGGACGGACCGGACACTGGTTCGCCTTCCAATGCGATGCGTTGTCGGGCGGCGTGGTCCCCGATGCGGTGACCTTTGCCAAGGCAGTCGCCTCGGGATTCCCGATGGGAGGACTGATCGCCTTCGGCAAACCGTTAAGCGATTTGTTCACGCCGGGTTCGCATGGTTCGACCTTCGCAGGCAATCCCCTCGGGGCCGCAGCAGCGCTTGCAACCTTGAAGACCATCGAGGCCGATAACCTGCTGCGCAACGCCCGGGAACGTGGCGCGCAACTTCGCCGGGGCATCATGGCATGCGCCAGTCCTCTGTTCGAATATGTCCGAGGGCAGGGACTGCTGTTGGCCATCCAATTGACGCATCCCTGCGCCCATGCGGCCATGCAGTGGGCATTGGAACACGGATTGATCGTCAACGCCGTCGCCCCCGACGCGTTGCGGCTCGCCCCGCCGCTGATCGTCAGCGAGACCGACGTCGATGAAGCGGTCGCGATCCTGGGGGCCATGCCCGCCGATCTGCCGAACGATCGATGATGGCACGGGCGATGCGATGTCGTGGATCGACGTCGACGAGGGAACGAATGCGGGAGAGACGAGACAGCAAGAATGCGCGACAGAAATGAAAGGAACGAAGATGACGGGTCAACTACGGCATATGCTGCGTGACGACGATATCGATCATGATGAGCAGTTGGAGATTCTGCGCCTGGGAATGAAATTCCGTGAGAATCGGTTCTACAAGCGCCCCTTCGAAGGGCCGAAGGCGGTGGCGGTGCTATTCGACAAACCCAGCACCCGCACCCGGTCGAGTTTCTCCATCGGAGTGGCGGAACTGGGCGGATATCCGCTGGTCATCGATAAATCCGGTTCGCAACTGGGCCGGGGAGAGCCGGTCGCGGACACCGCTCGCGTGCTCACCCGCATGGCCTCGGGGATCGTCTGGCGCACCTTTGGTCAGGAACGTGTCGAGCAGATGGCGCGATATGCCACCGTGCCGGTGATCAATGCGTTGACCGATGAGTTCCACCCCTGCCAGGTACTGGCAGATTTTCTGACCATCGCACAGCTGCGTGGCGGCGTCGATGCTCTCGCGGGCAAGACCATAGCCTATCTGGGCGATGCCTCCAACAACATGGCCAATTCCTATCTACTAGCCGGCGCAGTGGCGGGCATGCACGTACGTGTGGCGGGCCCCAACGGGTATCTGCCGAAGGATGATATCGTCGCTGACGCGCAGCGCATCGCGCAGCGCAATGCGGGCTCCATCCTGGTGACGACCGATCCGGAACAGGCGGCCGCGGGCGCGGATTGCATCTTTACCGACACCTGGGTGTCGATGGGTGAGGAGAGCGAATACGCCATTCGGTCCAAGCCGTTCCAGCCGTATCAGGTCAACGATGCGCTGATGCGGCTGGCAAGGCCCGATGCGTTGTTCCAACACTGTCTTCCGGCCTATCGAGGCAAGGAAGTCACGGCTTCAGTGATAGACGGCCCGCAATCGGTGGTGTGGGATGAGGCGGAGAACCGGCTGCACGCGCAGAAGGCGTTGATGACGTGGTTGGTTGGCGTGCAACGTGGCGATCAGGATTTGCTGGCCTGACATGACGGAATATCAAGAGACGCGGTTGCAACGGCCTACCACGCGGACGGCGAGACTCAGCGCCATCGAGGAGGTGCTCGCGCGTCATATCGTCACCTCTCAATCTCAGTTGGCGTCGATTCTGGACGAGGAGGGCATCGCGGTGACTCAGGCGACACTGAGCCGCGACCTGGATGAGATCAACGCCACCAAGACCAGGCTCGCCGATGGAACCGTGGCCTATGCCACTGGCGTGACTGAGACCGGCCATGAGCCCGAGGCCGCCGCCGCGCAGGTGCGTGAACGGGTGGAGCAGCAGCTGACCAAGGTACTGTCCGGACTGGTGGTGTCGGTGGCCGATGCGCGGAATCTGGTGATCGTGCACACGCCTTCGGGTGCGGCCCAATACGTGGCCAGCGTCATCGATCGGCAGCCGCTGGATGGCGTGCTGGGCACCATCGCCGGTGATGACACCGTGTTGCTGGTCTGCCTGGATGATGGCAGGACGCACGAGTTCGCACAATGGCTGTTGGAAGTCGCTTCGCGCATGCGATGAGCGTGAGCGGCATGCGCGAGATAGTCGAATCGGCACCCGGCCGCTTTGTGCGCGGTGAGCGCGACTCACCGAATGCATAAATATGCATAGTTCCGTATATACTTGCGGTATTGATCGTAGAAAGGCTGAAGATGAGCGACAAGAATCGAATCGTCCTGGCATACTCCGGTGGGCTTGATACCTCCGTTGCCATTGCATATCTCAAGGAGCGCACCGGCAAGGATGTCGTAGCCGTGTCACTCGACGTCGGGCAGGGAGGGGAAAGCCTGGAGACCATTAAGCAACGTGCATTGGCCTGTGGAGCGGTCGAAGCGTATGTCGTGGATGCCCGCGAGGAATTCGCCAATGAATACTGCATGCGCGCGTTGCAGGCCAACGCGATGTACGAAGGCGTATATCCCTTGGTTTCCGCCATCTCACGGCCGTTGATCACCAAGCATCTCGTGCGCGCGGCGCACCAGTTCGGGGCGGATACCATCTCCCACGGTTGTACCGGCAAAGGCAACGATCAGGTGCGATTCGAGGTCTCCATCCAATCGATCGATCCGACGCTCAAGGCGATCAGCCCGATCAGGGACCTGTCGTTGACGCGTGACGTCGAGATTCGGTTCGCCAAGGAACACGAGCTGCCGATCGTGCAGACCGAAAAAAGCCCGTACTCCATCGATCAGAACGTTTGGGGAAGGGCCATCGAGACCGGTTTCCTCGAAGATCCGTGGAACGGTCCGACCAAGGATTGTTACGCGTATACCGATGATCCGTCGTTTCCACCGATGGCCGATGAGGTGGTCATCGAGTTCAAGCAGGGCGTCCCGGTCGCCATTGACGGCCAGAGCGTCACCCCGCTGCAGGCGATCGAAGAGATGAACCGTCGTGCCGGGGCCCAAGGCATCGGTCGCATCGATCTGATCGAGGATCGTCTGGTGGGCATCAAATCGCGTGAACTCTATGAGGCTCCTGGCGCCGTAGCCCTGATCTGCGCGCATGAGGAACTGGAGAACTGCTGCTTGGAGCGTGAACAGCATCGTATCAAGCGTGACATCGACAAACGCTGGGGCGAGTTGGTATACGACGCGCAGTGGTTCTCTCCCGCGGTCCACTCCCTGAACGCCTTCATCGAAGATACGCAACGCTATGTCTCCGGTGAGATCCGCATGACGTTGCATGCGGGCCGCGCGGTGGTGACGGGCCGCAGATCTGATACCTCGCTGTATGACTATAAGCTCGCCACCTACGATTCGGGGGATACCTTCGATCAGAACGCGTCCAACGGCTTCATCGAGATTTACGGACTGCCGAGCAAGGTCGCGGCCGCGCGCGACGTCAAATTCGGCAACGGTATCGAGGTGCCCAAGGAAACCGTCAGATAGCGGGTCGGATAGCGCGAAACAAAGGAGCAACGCATGACGCATGCAACATCGTCGAATGGCGACCATCTCGCCCTCTGGGGTGGACGATTCACGTCAGGGCCTTCCGAAGCGTTGGCACGACTGTCGAAATCCACGCAGTTCGACTGGCGGCTGGCCGACGACGATATCGCAGGTTCCCGTGCGCATGCCCGTGCATTGGCAAGGGCGAGGCTGCTCAGTCCCGATGAGCTCAACAGGATGGAGAGCGCACTCGACGAGTTGCAGCGTCATGTTGACGATGCAAGTTTCGTGCCGGTCGAGGCCGATGAGGATGAGGCCACCGCGCTGGAACGTGGCCTGTTGCAGATCGCCGGCGATGAGTTGGGAGGCAAGCTGCGGGCCGGGCGCTCGCGCAACGATCAGATTGCCACCTTGATACGTATGTGGTTGCGTCGTCATGCCCGCATGGTGGCTTCGAACGTCATCGCCGTCGTGGAAGCGATTCTCGCCCAGGCGCGCGATGCGGGAACCGCGGTCATGCCGGGCAGAACGCATATGCAGCATGCCCAGCCCGTATTGCTGGCCCATCAGCTCATGGCGCACGCGTGGCCGCTCATGCGCGATGTGCAACGACTAATCGATTGGGATGCTCGCATTGATGAGAGTCCCTATGGTTCGGGGGCGCTCGCGGGTAACACTCTAGGACTCGATCCCGATGCCGTGGCCAAGGAGCTTGGTTTTTCGAAGGTGGCCGACAACTCCATCGACGGCACGGCCAGTCGAGACGCGACCGCTGAGTTCTCGTTCATCGCCGCGATGATCGGGGTCGATATCAGCCGGTTGAGCGAGGAGATCATCATCTGGAATTCTCAGGAGTTTGGCTTCGTCACCCTCGACGACGGGTACTCCACAGGCTCATCCATCATGCCACAGAAGAAGAATCCGGATGTCGCCGAACTCGCCCGCGGCAAGGCCGGGCGCATGATCGGCGATTTGACCGGGTTGATGGCCACGCTCAAAGGGTTGCCGACCGCATACGCGCGTGACTTGCAGGAGGATAAGGAAGCGGTGTTCGATCAGGTCGACACTCTGTCTGTGGTGCTGCCGGCTTTCGCGGGCATGGTACGGACCATGTCGTTTGATCGCAAACGGCTTGAGAGCGAGGCTCCCACGGGATTCGCGCTGGCCACCGACATCGCCGAGTGGTTGGTCAAACAGGGGGTGCCGTTCCGGCATGCACACGAGCTTTCCGGCATCTGCGTCAAAACCGCGGAGTCGAGGGGCGTCGAATTATGGGATCTTGAAGATGGCGATTTTCGGCGTATCTTCAAGGGCTTTCTGCCTCAAGAATGCGCGGCCGATGTCCGTGGCGTGCTCTCCACTCAAGGGTCGGTCGCCGCTCGCGACGGCAAGGGAGGCACCGCGCCGATACGCGTGCGCGAACAAATCGCTGCCGCCGCCAGACGTCTCACCGCGTTGCGTGCTTTTGCGGCGTCGACCAGCGACGGCAGTGCCTATAAGCCGCCGCAAACCTTAAGCTGAATCTGCTGAACCTGCTGAACCTGCTGAATCTGCTGAACCCGTTGAATTTTGCCGCATCCGTTCACGTTTCGGCGTGGTGCATGGCGGCACGGGTTTCGATGTGGCCATCGTGACCGGCGTCCGTCAACACGCTGTTGTCTGCCAAGACGAAAGCCCGTTGTGTCTGTGTGGCATGCAAGACTGATTGCGTTTGCATATCGTCGGACGACACAATTGGATAGGGAGATGCTGAGAGTATGGTTCAGGTGACCGATTTCAGACAGGCGGGATTCGATTCCCTCTGCGATGAATTGCAATGGCGAGGCCTGATCGCGCAATCCACGGATCGCGATCGGCTTAAGATGCTCCTGGACGGCACTGCGACTTCGTTCTATGCCGGGTTCGATCCGACGGCGGCTTCCCTGCATGTGGGAAACCTGGTCCAGTTGATCATCATGAGGCATCTGCAGGCCGCCGGGCATCATCCGATCGCGCTGGTCGGAGGCGCCACCGGGTTGATCGGTGATCCGCGCCAGAGCGGTGAGCGGACGTTGAATACCAAGGATATCGTGAAGGCATGGGCCGATCGGCTCAAGAACCAGATCGGCGGGATCCTTGAAACCGACGGCGCGAATCCGGTACGGTTCGTCAGTAACTACGACTGGGTCAAAGACATGACCGTCATCGATTTTCTACGTGATGTCGGCAAAAATTTCCGTGTCGGCACCATGCTTTCGAAAGACATCATCGCGCGCCGCCTCAATTCGCAGGAGGGCATCTCCTTCACCGAATTCAGCTATCAGGTGCTGCAGGGCAACGATTTCCTTCACCTCTATGACATGTTTGGATGCAATTTGCAGATGGGCGGCTCGGACCAGTGGGGCAACCTGACCTCTGGACTCGACCTGATCCACAAGGTGCGCGGCGTCGACGTCAGCGTGTTCACCAGCCCGATCATTACCGACAGCCAAGGCAAAAAATTCGGCAAATCCGAGGGCAACGCGATCTGGCTTGATCCGGAGATGCTCAGTCCTTACAAGTTCTACCAGTTCTGGCTCAATCAACCCGACGACCAGGTCGTGAAGCTGTTGAAAGCGTTCACGTTCCTCTCGCGTGCGCAGATCGAACAGCTCGGCCAGCAGACGCGGGACGATCCTGGTGCTCGCGCCGGGCAGCGTGCTTTGGCGTGGGAGGTCACCAGTCTGGTGCACGGAGAATCCGCCACCCAGGCGGCCATCGATGCGGCGAAAGCGTTGTTTGGGCGTGGCGGTGATTTGGGCGCCATTGATGCCGGGACCCTCCAGGCAGCCCTGGAAGGACTCAAGGTCGACGATGGTGAAGGCGGTAAGATGTTCGTCGCCGCCGAACCTGGTCAGCGGGTGATGCAGTGTGGCGTCGATGCGGGGCTGTTCCATTCGCTTTCCGAAGCACGCAAGACCATCTCATCGGGCGGCTTCTACGTGAACAATGCACGAGTCGACGATGCGGAGCGGGTGCTGAGTGAAGAGGATTTCCTGCACGGTCGGTTCGCGTTGATTCGTCGCGGCAAGAAGGCGTTGGGCGTTGTCGAGCGTCGCTGATGCCATCGCATTCGGCGCTGTCGTAACAGAATCGACGTCGGCTCGATTCGGCGACATGATCGTACGCCGGGGCTGTGCGTGCCCGCATGGGTTGGATATGGATACCATGGATGCACGGATGATGTGCATTTGGCCGGTAATCATGCGGCAGATAACTGAGAACGTAGCAATCGGCGTCCAGCATGGAGCGGACGCGAAAAGGCAAGGAACAATAAATGAGTGAAGAACATAGTGCGTCTCATGACGGGAAATCCTATGGGTCGCATCACGGACCGCGTCGGTCAGGCTCGGATCATCGTGGGGCGGGCGCCGAACGAGGTCACTCCGGACGAGGAGGTTTCTCGCATTCCTCCGGCGGTCACGGTGGCCATGGGGACCACGCGTTCGGTGGCGGTCATCGTTCGGGTGATTTCCGTAAGGGTGGATATCGCGGTCATGAGCAGCGTCGCGATGGCGACGATGAGAATCAGACACGCCATTCCGACGACCGCAGCTTTGGCCAGGGGCGTCGCGGTGGACGACCGAGTTTCCGTGGCCGTCGCGATGATGGCAATCCACGGTATCAGCATCATGACGGTGGATCGTTCCACCGTGACGGCAACGATCATGACCATACGGAAGGTTCGGACCGCGCCGAATTCCATCGCTCCTTCCATCATGACGATCGACGTGCCGGCGGACGATCCGGATCGGAGCATCGCTCCTTCCATCGCGATGACAGGCGTCGTTCGGACGATCGGCGTGGTGGCTATCAGCGCCGTGACGATCGTCGTGACGAGCGGCAGCATGACGACGAGCACAAGCCGTATGAAGGTGGCCAGCGCCGGTCGTTCCACCGTGATGAGCGCGACGATGCTCGCCGCGGCGGATACCGTGGCGGTCATGACCGGGGCTTTGACGGGAATCGCGAGAATCGACGTGATGATCATCGAGGTGGGTATCGCGATGGGCGTCGGGGTTCGGATGAGCGTCGCGGGGGTTATCAGCGTCGTGATGATCGTCGCGATGACCGGCAGGACGACCGGCGTGAGCATGGCGGCTATCAGCGACGTGATGATCATCGAGGTGGGTATCGCGATGGGCGTCGGGGTTCGGATGAGCGTCGCGGGGGTTATCAGCGTCGTGATGATCGTCGTGATAATCGGCAGGACGACCGGCGTGAACGTGGCGGTTATCAGCGGCATGACGACCGGCGCCGTGACTTCAATCCCGACGAACGTGATCGATATCGCAGTGAGAAGCGCGAGGAATACTTAAGCGCCCCGCGCCGCAACTCGGACGGGACCATGTCGTTCCCCTCGCAGAATCCGTATACGGATCGTCGGCCCGACGAACCGCGGATGCCGCGTGGCATGGAATGGTCCATGCTCTCGAAGGATGAGAAGGAACGCCTGCGCGGTCTGGCCAAGGAGCATGCGGAAAACATCGGTCTGCATATCCTGGCGGCTTACACCCTGCTGGATGAGGATCCGGACGCGGCCATGGAGCACGCCAAGTGGGTGGCGCGGCAGGCCTCCCGTATCGACTTCAGCAGAGAGACGCTGGCTTTCGTGGCGTACCGTCAGGGTGATTACAAACTGGCCCTGCGTGAATTCCGCACAGCTTATCGCATGAACGGCTTCACCGATTATCTTCCCTTCATCGCGGACTGCGAACGCGGATTGGGGGATCCGAAGAAGGCCTTGCAGATGGCTCAGTCCGATGAAGGCAAGGCGCTGCAGGGCGAGGCCAAGGCCGAGATGTTCCTGGTCTATGCCGGCGCGTTGGCCGATTTGGGCGTGTGGGACAAGGCCATTGATGTGGTTTCCAAGCTTGCCGATTCCAAGGGTCTTCCCGGAGCCTATAGGATGCGCGCGTTGCAGGCCGAGCAGTACTTCCTCGAGGAATCGGGGCATGGCGACCAGGCTGCCGATATCGATCCCATACTTGACAAACTTGAGGAACGATACGCCGACGAGGATGAGGACGAACAGGATGAGGACGTCGTCATCGATTACGATCTCGAGGAGTTGCCGCCTGCCGTGATGGAGAAAATCGGCATCACATGGGACGACGCCGCATACGCTCCAGAGGAGCAGAAGTCGGATGAGCCCGAAGGATCGCAAGACCCCGATGGTTCCAGTGCTGCTGCGCCATCCGAGAGTGCCGAAGATACGATCGCCGAAGAGACCTCACCCGTTGAGGCAGCTGAGATCGTCGATACGGATACAACTGTCGATGCCGGCGATGCGCCATCTGCTGATGTCGCTGATGCTGCTGATGCCGCCGATGTGTCTGCGCAGACCGCGGATGCAACGGAGCAAGTCGGCAAGGAACGGGTCGATGAGGAGACTGCGAAGATTTCCTCCGGGATGGCCTCCGACGTTTCAACCGGCGGCGCCGATTCCGAGCCGATGGGGTTGCAGTCGTCTTCGACCGAGTCGGATCGACCGATATCGGATGAGACGTCCGTGAAGGAACCCACGTCGGCGAAGCCCGCCGTAGGGGAATCCGGCTCCGTCGCAACCTCCGATTCAGCAGCCGACTCATCAGACCAGACTCAAAACGGTGATTGAGGAGTGCTGCCTATGACATCCGAGCATGTGACATCCCAACATGCGGCGCAGTTGAGCGGTACGACCACCCCTGTTCAGAACGCGTACCGATTGGCGTTGTTGGATCTCGATGGTGTGGTCTACCGCGGCAAGGATCCCGTCGAGCATGCGGCCGAGAGTATCCGCGAGGCGGAGCTTGCGGGTATGCTCGTGCAGTACACCACGAATAACTCGTCGCGCCCACAGCATGTGGTGGCCGATCAACTGCGCGGTTTCGGCCTCGAGGTCGACGATTCGCAGATCATCACGTCCGCCATGGTCGCCGCGCGTATGGTCGCGCGCGGGGTCGATGTGGGGGCGAAGGTTCTGGTGCTGGGCGCCCAGCACCTGCGCGATGAGGTGCGTGGGCAGGGACTCGAAATCGTGGATACCGCGCAGGGCAACCCGCAGGCGGTTATCCAGGGATGGCACCCGGAATTGAGTTGGAAGGAACTGGCGGAGGTCTCCAATGCGGTGGAGCACGGGGCTCGATATTACGTCACGAACCGTGATCTGACGCTGCCGCGCGAATGGGGGATGGCCCCGGGTTGCGGTTCGATGATTCAGGCGGTCATCAATGCCACCGGCGTCGAGCCACTCGCATCCGCGGGCAAACCGGAATCGGCGATGTACGATGAGGCCCGTCTCATCAACGCACAAGGCGACGCCCCGTTGGATAAACGACGTTGCCTGGCCATC
This sequence comes from uncultured Bifidobacterium sp., assembly GCA_937874315.1. GTDB lineage: Bacteria > Actinomycetota > Actinomycetes > Actinomycetales > Bifidobacteriaceae > Bifidobacterium. The sequence goes on from CALNAE010000023.1 coordinate 38,507, forward strand.
GGGGATCGCCTCGATACCGACATCGAGGCTGGGAATCGTGGCGGTTATGACTCGATGGTGGTGCTCACCGGGGTCGCGACGCCGCGTGAGCTGCTGTTGGCGGACCGACTGCTGCGACCTACCTATATCGTCCGCGACCTTCGGGGATTGCACGAGATCCAGCCCGCGCCCGCGCAAGTCGATGCGACGACCTGGCGTTGCGGGGACGCCTGGGCGCGTGTCCAAGGCGACGACCTGACGGTCAGTGCCCTAGATGATATCGATGCCTTGCGCGCGGCCTGTTCCCTGATCTGGAGTCGCCGTGATGCGTCCGGCGACGATGTCGAGATCGTCCTGCCGGAATTTCATCTGGCCGGGCGGTGAGTAGGAGCCGAGTAGGAGCACCGATGAACGCGCTACGGGATGCCGATGGCCGCCGACCAGACGGCGACCGGAACGAAGACGATGCCGGGTCTGTGCCCCACGAGGCCGAGTCGCGGGGAAGTCGGACCACGGATGAAGGACATGGCGACGACGCGCCCACGGATCGTCGGCAAGCTGATTTGCTGTCACGGTTTCCTCAACTCGCCGACCGTGCATCCATGAACGACGAGCAGCTGGTGCAGACCTATGACGCCGCGCTGCAACGGCTGAAACACGAACTGGATGACACGGAGGCATGAGTTGGTTCGCCATGTGAACCCTGGCGTGGATGATTCCATACGCGCCGATCTCAAGTTGGTCGCCTTGGGGTTGGTCGAATCGCGCTCCAAGGCCCAGCGATTGATTCGCACTGGGCTGGTCTCGCTCAATGGGGCGCCACTGGAGAAGGCTTCGACGCCCGTATCCGCCGCGGACGAGTTGCATGTCGAACGGACCGATCGATATGTTTCCCGTGGGGCGACCAAATTGCTCGGTGCGTTTCGATCATTCGCAGCCCAGGGACTCGCCGATCCGATCGGACTCCCTTGCCTCGATATCGGCGCTTCGACCGGCGGTTTCAGCGACGTGTTGCTGCATAAGGGGGCGGGCCGTGTCATCGCCTTGGATGTCGGCCACGGTCAGCTCGACCCGCGTATCGCCAATGATCCCAGGATCATTGAGATGAGCGGGGTGAATATTCGCACGGTGACGGCGCATATGCTGCCGTTTGCCCCACGGCTGATCGTTTCCGACGTGTCGTTTATCTCCCTGACGTACGTCATACCGGTGATCGAGCGCGTCGCCGCGGACGATGCCGATGTGGTGCTGCTCGTCAAGCCACAGTTTGAAGTGGGCAAGGGACACCTAGGTAAGCACGGAGTCGTCACCGATCCAAGGCTGCGCGAAGCTGCCGTGGATCGGATCGTCGAGTGCGCCCGAAGGCATGATCTGAGCGTATTGGGCACGGCCCCCTCGCCGATCGCGGGCAACGCGGGCAACGTCGAATATCTGCTCTACGCCCGGCGTCTCGCCCACCGGTAGTCCGGCCATTCTCTGCCGATATGCGTCGCCTGCGAGGAGGGAGAGAGCCGGCATTCGTCACGGTAGATGACGTGATCGACGTCGCAGTGTTCACCGATGATGACGGTTGCGGCCCGGATACGCTGGCACCGGACCCGGGTGATCTCGACCTTGGACCCGGTGATGTCTCTTATCTCGCTTACGCGGGAGAAATGGGTGATGCCGTGACGGGCGAATAGACCGGAGTCGAACGGTTCGATGGTGATGTCATCAGCTTTCACGGCCCGTGCATCAAAGACACCGCTGGCATTCAGCCGTCCCGCCGTAATGCTGCGTTCACCCACCAACGCCCCGACGAATCGCAGATCGGTATCGCATAGGACGTCTCCGGTGCCGTCGAATACGCCGGTGAAGTCCATCAGCATGCAATGCAGATCCCCCCGCGTGTGCAGATGGCCGGCTCCACTCACCGAGTCGACGCGTATCGGACCATCGCAGTTCAGGCTACCCGAGTCGCAGACGATTCTGCCCCCGGCGCAGTGTCTGAGTCGTGCGCTGCCGCGCAATATCAAGGTCGCGAAGCAAACGCCATGCTCCAGGGTGTGCGAGCCGTTCAACGTCAAGATGCCGTAATTGCCAGGCGCGATCACTCCGCCGAATGATGTGAGATTGGGCCCCACCCTGCCTCCTCGTTGCGAACCGTTGCGAACCGTAGCGAACCGAAACCCATGATGCTATGCCTAGTGAATCCGCGGTGCGCGCGCAAGATGGTATGCAGCAACCTGCAGAATGTCACGCCGCCGGCCCCGGCATCTCGGTGGAGCGTGAGCATTCGATCGGCTCCCGCTCGACCGGGCATCCGGCTAAGATGGGTTGACGTCGGACCCCGTCACGAGACTTCGGGCATCGGCTGAAGTGTCATAAGAAATGGATGGTGAGTATGGGCAGTCGGCATGCTGTGGTGGTAACGCATCCGCAATTACGTAAACGGGGCGTGGTGACCGATGCCATCGAGCAGCTGGTCGTCGCCGGTTTCGACGTCTCGGTTATCGACAATACCGAGGCTCCTGAGTTCGGACAAACCACCGAGAAGGTTCAGGACAATACGGAAATCGTGGTTGTTTTGGGTGGCGACGGCACGATATTACGCGCCGCGGAACTCATCTACTGCACGGATGTCCCGATTCTCGGCATTAATCTGGGGCACGTCGGTTTCCTTGCCGAATTCGAGAGTTTCCAGATGAGCGAGGCGATCCACAGAATCGCCGACCGTGATTATTCCATCGAAGACCGCATGGTCGCCCACGCCGATATCTGGCTGCCGGGGGCGAAACGGCCTATCTCCGATTGGGCATTGAACGACATCACCCTGGAAACCGCGGAACGTGGAAAGATGATCGAGCTGTCGGTCCAGGTCGATGATGTCGCGATGAGCTCCTTCTCCTGCGACGGCATGATCGTGTCCACGCCAACCGGCTCGACGGCCTATGCCTTTTCGGCCGGTGGACCGGTGATCTGGCCCAACGTGCAGGCGCTGCAGATGGTCCCCATCGCCGCCCACGCCCTGTTCTCGCGACCTTTGATCATTGGTGCCGGATCGAAATTCACACTCGATATACTGGGCGAATCGGTTTCCGAAGGTTGGATCTGCTGTGACGGCCGGCGATATCGCGAGACGCCTCGAGGCACTCGACTTGAGGTTCGTGAATCGCATGACACCTTGCATCTGGCCAGGCTCACCGGAGTGCCATTCACCAAACGGCTGGTGTCGAAATTCAATCTTCCGGTAGTGGGCTGGCGCGAACGGCAGCATGACGGGACTCAGGACAATGTGTCGGATATCGCATCCACGAATGGGACCGACGACCGCCGCTTCGATGGGAATGGGCACTGATGCTGGAGGAACTGGAGGTACGAGGACTCGGTCCGATACGCCATGCGCTGCTCGGCCTGTCTCCCGGCATGACGGCCATCACCGGAGAAACCGGTGCCGGCAAATCCATGTTGCTCAACGCCATTCGACTGATCTCGGGGCAGAGTCCGGAAACCGGACGGGTGCGTTCAGAGGACGACGAGGCATGGGTGCAGGGTGTGTTCTCCATTGCCGCAGGCACTCCCGTGGCGGCGATTGCCAGCGAGGCCGGGGCTTCATTCGAAGATGACGACAACGAGCTGTTTCTCACCAGAATCGTGCCCGCGTCAGGACGGTCGCGTGCGATGCTCTCAGGGCGTGGCGTGCCGCGTTCCGTGCTGGCGAATCTAGCCGACAGGCTGGTGACGATTCATGGTCAATCGGATCAGCTGCGTCTGGCATCGCCGGCCAGACAACGTGATTTCCTGGATGCGGCGGCCGGAGACAAGCCTGAGCGTGATGCGTACGACATCGCCTGGCAGGCGTTGCGCACGCTCGATCAACGGCTGGAACGGCTGCAGTCGCAAGAGGCATCGTCCCGCCAACGAATGGACTATCTGCGGGCTTCCATCGAGCGCATCGACGGTGTCGGGCCGCAACCCGATGAGGACACGGAGCTTAAGGAACGCCGCAGTCGCATTGAACATGCCGCGCAGATCACCCAGGGTGTCGAAACGGCATTGGGGGCATTGGATGCCTCGCAGCTCGATATCGACATCGATGCCGAAGGCGCCAGCGCCACCGATCTGATCACCAAGGCGTCCCAGTCCTTGCGCGACATCCATGTGGACGGTGAATTCGCCCAACTGGCGAAACGGCTGGAATCGTTGAACGCCGACCTGGCCGATGTCGTGTTCTCGCTGTCGCATGAACTCGACGACGAGCCTAAGGTCGACGATCTCGATGAACTCAACGGGAGGATTCACGCGCTTGCCGAGCTGACGCGCAATTGGGGACCGACGTTGCGCGACGTGATGCAATGGCGGGACAGGGCCGTGCTTGAGGTCGAGGATCTTGATGCATCCCCGGAAAAGGTCACCGAACTGGTACAGGAACGTGGGCGGCTGTTGCGGGATGCGGTTCGGGCCGCCACCGTTTTGTCCAAAGCACGGGCACGTGCGGCGGTGCGTCTGTCGCAACAGGTCGACCATGAGTTGTCGGCGTTGGCGATGCGTGGCGCGCGGTTGGATATCACCGTGCGCAGGCGTGAGGATACGGCGACTCTGGATGCCCATGGTCTCGACGACATCGCGTTCGCGTTCACCCCATTCCCCGGATCGCCGCGCCTGCCGATGGGTAAAAGCGCTTCCGGAGGCGAGTTGAGTCGGCTGATGCTCGCATTGGAGCTTTCGGCCGCCTCACGCGACGGCGACAAGGCGCGTATCGGCGACGAGTCCGAACGCCGGGGCGACGCCGGTGCCCGGGACGAATCGGTGAATGATCCGGGGATGACTTTTATCTTTGATGAGGTCGATGCCGGCGTCGGCGGTAGGGCCGCGGTCGAGCTGGGACATCGACTGGCCCGACTGGCACGGCATGCACAGGTCATCGTCGTCACCCATCTGGCTCAGGTTGCCTCGTGGGCCGATACGCAGTTCGTGGTCAGCAAAGGTCAAGACGCCGGCGTCGATGCCGATACCGGTGCCGACCGCGTTGTCACGGCGGTGCACGAAGTGCGAGGTGATGAGCGGGTGCGCGAAATCGCCCGGATGCTTTCCGGCAGTGAGTCCGATGCTTCGCTGATGCATGCCCGGGAACTGATCGGCGACAGCACGCTTACGACTGATGCGGGCAAGGGGCCGGCGCGCGTCTAGCGCTGAACGTTTGATGGGCCGGTGGGATATCGTGGTGGTGAAGGACCGATTTCGTCGTCCGGATGTGGTGTGCGGCGGACGACGGCTGAGCGGGATGCCGACACGAGGAGATCTGAAATGACACAGCAGAGGGAACTCATCAACGCGGGCAAGGCCGCCATATTCGACCTCGACGGCACGTTGCTCGATTCGATGGGGGTCTGGGATCAGGTCGACATTGACTTCTTGGGCAAGCGTGGCATCGAGGTGCCCAACGACTACATGGGCAAGGTCGCCTCGATGGAGTTTCGCCAGATCGCGCAATACACGATTCATCGATTCCAGCTCGACGACACGCCGGAGGCCCTGATGCAGGAATGGAACGACATGGCGCTCGAGGCCTATGGCACGGTGGTGGAGGCCAAGCCTCACGCACACGAATACCTGCAGTATCTCAAGGCCACCGGAGCGAAGCTCGCCGTGGCCACGTCGCTGCCGCCCTCGCTGCGCTCGCATGCCATGGAACATGTTGGCATCACGCCGTACTTCGATGTCGTCTGCAGCGTTGACGAGGTCGACGATGTCGGCAAGGAGCGCCCCGATGTCTATCAGCTGGCCGCGCGACGACTGCGCATCGATCAAAGCCAGTGCACGGTGTTCGAGGATCTGCTGGCGGGCATACGCGCGGCGAAATCCGTCGGTATGCGTGTCTGGGCCATGCACGACGATGCGTCGGACAGGGAATGGCCGACGATCTGCGAAGTGGCCGATGGTGTGATGTTCGACTTCTCGCGGGCGCCGAAGACCCTTTGATTCGGCTTCGACGCGACTGATCGACGCGGCTGATCGGATACGACGGCGGCGCAGGCGTCACAGCGGAATCGAAACTGTTATGGTGCAGACTTGCACAGTTGTCTTAACTGTTATATAGTTTCCCATAACAGTACAACAGTACTGTGTCGGGCGGCATGGAACAGCGTACGGACCATGGTGAGCGGCGAAAACGGCACGGGTCCGTCATGATCCGTCATGGCGGGCGTGGCACGGCACAACGAAAGGACATCGATGAAACTGATCATCTCATCAGTGTCTGGAGAAC
>CALNAE010000024.1 GCA_937874315.1 uncultured Bifidobacterium sp.
CTGAGCACGGGACGTCGTCATGCGGCGATTCGGGCGCGTCGGCGGGTGTATGCGCAGTCGTATGGCGCGCGATATGCGCGAAGAATCCCAGCAAATACAGTCAGTCTGAACCGGGCTTGGGAGCCGTTGCGCGAGACTGAGCCCGACGGCACTTGATAAGCCTCCCCTTCAAGCGTGCTTACATACCTCACCATTGCCGACCCAAAGAACCGAATGACGCAGCTTCACCGCGCCATCATAGGAACTCGTTAGGTCGTTCAAGGAGCCCGGTGCGAAAGACGGCTTGATATCACGGAACCGAGCCCGCTGCACCTCGCCCATAACAACAAACACAGTCCTTTGGACGTGTCTGCTTGACTTCCATATCATCACGCTTTAATATTATTAAAACGAGATAAACAAAATTAAAAGGAGGTTTCGAATGCGTCATCTACCCCAATGGCTTGACATGCTGGCAGACGATGACATCGCATTCATCAGAAACTTCGTCGTTCAATCAGGCTCTCTCAAAAAAATGGCCCAGATGTATCAGGTGTCGTATCCAACGATGCGTATGAGGCTGGATCATCTTATAAGGAAAATAGAATTGGCCGACGATGCGGAAGAGGATTCCTTCGTGATGCTGATCAAAAGCATGGCTATAGACGAGCGGTACGATGTCGAGACCGCCCGCGAACTACTCGAAGGATACCGAAAGAACAAGGAGGAACAATCATGAAATGGGCAATCCTCGCCTTGCCGATTTCGATCATATTGATCGCCATCGTCATCGCCATAGTGGTTGTCGTCGCTCGAAAGCTCATCCGATATTCAGTATCGCTGAAAAACGACGACACCAAACACCCTATTCAGAACAAGCGGGATAAGGAGCTGAACAAGACCATCCTACAGGATTTGTAATCCTCATCGGCTAGCAAGGGAGCAAGCGATGAGAAACAAGACACTTCAGACAATGGCACTGGTGATTGCAACAGCATTAGCCTTGTCCATACCCATATAAAGCGCGAACGCCGCGGAACCTGACAAGGTCTCTGCGAACACCCACTCAATCAGTCTTACCGACATTGATCGGGAGGAGATCACACAAACGCTCACTGAATACGGTGCGCCTTCGCAGACGGCCAGCAGACTCATCCAAAAATATGAGAATGGCTACGCATGGGATTCGTTGACCCCATCACAGACGCCGGTCACGGTGAACGTCAGATATGTCAATACCACAATCGAAACAATCAAAACATATGAGGATGGGTCCATTGCAGTATCATCCGTTCCTGATTTCACTGCGGTTGAAGATGCGCCGAAGACACGGAGCATCAGTGGTTGCCAGTACACGCAGTCGGGGAATACCAGACGATGGAGGAACTGTGATAGCAATGTCAACCTTGCCGTCATATCCATGGGATTCATCTTCGATTATCAGAACGTCAATCACGCGAACCCTCGGATCACCGGATACCGCTCGTATCATCACCATATTATTGGAGGGTCACTCAGCGATTTTCGCTTCGACAGGATGTCGGCATCGCAGGTACGGCTCAGTGCCAACCTGGATGTGGCATTCAAGGGCTTCCCGCTAGGCTGGACCGCATGGATGCAGGTGAATGTCACCGGCGATAATGCGTGGACCAGCAATAACTGAGAAGTCCGCATACGCCCTCATCGGTCCTCGGTATTGCGCTGCATCACAAGGGCCGATGAGGATTTCCAGCAACACGTTGCACGGATCCCCGGCGCAGTAAACGGTGCTCACGGGATGCTTTGAGGTTTTCGCTGCAACACCTAGTTCATCTCGGACGATTGAGGCTGGCTTCCCTCTGGTCGAAATGGAGCGCATGCCGCGCTCGGATATTGGCTTCGCTCCTCGTGTTTCCATCCACAGTGCCATATCTTCGGTATGGTTGTTAAGCTCATGACGGTCCATTTCCTGCAACCGCTCCGGATCGGCGTTCGTCCCCCGACCGAACGCGCGCTGGGCGACATCCTGGATCTATTGTCGAGTTTATGCTGGCGGATCCGTTCCTGAGCATCCGTCGACAGATTCGCTCCGTGCAGCGCAAGTGTTCTTGCTGTACGCATCAGCGGTGATCGCTCCGGCCACGACGGCACAGCACGCACGAGGGATACCAGCCGCCGAACAATCCGACCAGGAATAGAGCAGGAAGGCAAGCCCCGCGTATAGGTATATAGCCGCACAGAACAGCA
>CALNAE010000025.1 GCA_937874315.1 uncultured Bifidobacterium sp.
TGTGCGGGGATGGCGAGGGTTGGACAGTGAGCGGATCGCGGACGCGGGCCTGGCGTGTCCGCCGGTGGTGACGTGGGCGGTGCGTGTTGCGCGAGGGGGCGGAGAACTGGGCAGCACGTGAGAGAGGAGTATTGTGTTGGACGATGAGGGCAAGAGCGCCTGTACCGGTCGTGCCTGGTGGTGGCTACGCCTGTTTGGGCACGAACGCGTCTTCATTCTCGACGGCGGATTGCCTGCATGGCGCGCCATCGGTGGCGCAACGGAACAGGGCACCCCCGCTTCACCGACTCCAGCTTCCTATGTGCCGCGTCTGACTGCCTCTCTTCTCAGAGGATTGGGCGATATGCTGAGACTCTGCGAGCGGCAGTCCGAGGATACTCTTGTTCTCGATGCCCGTTCAGCAGGTCGCTTTGACGGGACTGCCCCTGAGCCGCGTGCGGGGCTTTCTTCGGGACATATGCCCGGTGCGAGAAACATTCCATTTGGCGAATTGCTGGATGATCAGAAGAAATTTCTTTCTCAGGCCCGACTCGGAAGCCGGTTTGCACAGGCCGGTGCGCATGAGGCTCATCAAACGCTGATCGCAACATGCGGCTCGGGCATGACGGCGGCGGTCATCGTCGTGGGAGCCATTATTGCCGGTTTCCCCAAAGTGGCTCTTTATGACGGGTCGTGGGCTGAATGGGCGGCGACACCGGATGCTCCCATCGAAAAAGGCATAGTGCAGGAACCGAATTGATGACCTCAGGAGAAGACAGGGTCGCCCAGGGATGGGAGGCGCTGAACGGGCGGCTGGTCGAGGTGGCGCGTCCAAACTCCCGCGATGAACGGTTTCGTCGAACGGGCACGCTGGTCAATGCACCCGTCTCGCGTGGCTCAACCATGCTTTTTGCCGATCTCGACGCCATGCGTCGTGTGGGGGGAGAGCGTTACGAACACACGGCGATCTATGGCGCGATGGGCTCGCCCGTGCAGCATGAACTCGAGCGTGCCGTCGCAGCACTTGAGGGAGGAGGCGACACGCAGATCGTCTCTTCAGGTCTCGCCGCCTGTACGACCGCGCTACTGACATGGACGAGTTCGGGCGGTCACTGCCTCCTGCCGGATTCCTGTTACGGGCCGACGCGTCGTTTTGCCGACACGATCCTCCGCCGTTTCGGTGTTGAGACGACCTATTACGGCCCGATGATATCCGAGGATGCCTTGCGCCAGCTCATGCGTCCCAACACGCAGGTGGTGTTTGCGGAAAGCCCGGGCAGTCACACATTCGAAGTGCAGGACGTGCCGATGCTGGCGCGTGTGGCCCATGAATGGGGTGCCCGCGTTCTGCTCGACAATACCTGGGGTTTCGGGGTGTTCGCGCCGTTCGTTCACGGCGTGGATGTTTCGATTCAGGCGTTGACGAAATATGCAGGCGGTCATTCCGATGTCATTGTCGGGGCGATCACCGCCGCCAGCGAGGATGACTGGCAGATGCTGCGCGATGCTGCCATTCAGCTCGGACAAGTGGCTGGGCCGGACGATTGCTGGCTCACCTTGCGTGGACTGCGCAGTATGGGAGTGCGGCTGGCGCGTCAGGCCCGGACGGCATGGCGCGTCGCAAGCTGGCTCCGCGAACAGCCGCGTGTGGCGCAGGTGCTTTATCCGGCTTTCCCCGAATGTCCCGGTCATGAGTTCTGGGAACGCGATTTTACGGGTGCCGGACCGCTCTTCACCGTTGTTCTGGACAGATCGTGTGACCGCGCCGGGATGGAGCGGATGATCAACGGTCTGACGCGCTTTGGAATCGGTGCATCATGGGGAGGCTACGAAAGCCTCGTGCTGCCGACCACAGGCGGTATCTCCCGCTCGCTCACGGGCGCATTGCCGGAAAGCCCCGCCTTCCGGCTGGCCATCGGTCTGGATGATGCTGACGATCTGGTCGCTGATCTGGATACCGGATTTGGACGTCTGAACGGTTAGGCGGGGAAGCGCGCCAGCCGTTCCGTGATGAGGTCATAAGCCGCCTCCACATCGCATTCCCTGAGGAACAGGACATTGGTGGGGAGATTGGAGACGCCCCACCAGTCCACAACCGACATGCCCATTGTCAGTTCGCTGCCGGTCTCGACGCGTACATTGACATTCCGTCCGCGATAGAGATCAGGTTTCAGCAGCCACAGGACGGTGTTGGGGTCATGCAGTGGGCCGCCATCCGTGCCGTATTTCGTGGCCTCAAAGCGCTTTTCGAACCGGAGCCAGTCCGCGACCACTGGCCCCACGCGATTGGGGAGCGCTTCAAAAC
>CALNAE010000026.1 GCA_937874315.1 uncultured Bifidobacterium sp.
TACAGTTGACGCTTGACCCATTCGACGATATCAGGCGCGCCATGCTCGATCTGGTCGATGGCCACCTCAAACTCGCGTGGGCCGCCATACCACGGATCGACCAGATCGAGTTCGTCCTCACGACCTGCGTCGGGTGCAGGAAGCGAGGCATCGAAACTGCGATACATGTGGACATCCGACCGGCGGTCTGCGGGAATCAGCCGCAGCAACGCACGCATGTGGGAGTAAGTCATCGGCAGAAACACGTCAGATTCCTCGATCTCCGAATCGGTGATGCGGTGCGCACTGTGGCCGGCAGGGATCTCGTAGCCCCGCGCCCGCAACACCCGAACGGCCCGGGGATCGATGGGATGACCGTCTTCCTCATCGCTGACGCCGCTTGACATGACCCGCACGCGGTCCGCCAGTCCCGCGCGTTCGAACTGGGCGCGCAGAATGATCTCGGCCATGGGTGAGCGGCAGATATTGCCGGTGCATACGGTCATCACGGTGTAGGGGTGTTGCAATGCCATAACTATGCCTTATCGATCCTTGCCTTTTATTTCTTCCAGGAATACTCGAGTGTCAGGAAACGATACTGCCGAATCCCGTTCTCGGGATGCTTTGGCTTCAGCCAATCGCTCGATTCAACCGTCCGCCAACGACCTGAATCAAGCAGCTGTTTCAGCGAAGGCATGTAGGCATCGGCATTCACTTGGGCGTCGATCTGGGTGAGATAGATACGGTTGGCCATCGGCAGTACCGATTGGAACAACCTGGCTCCCCCGATAACCCAGATCTCGCTGCGATCCAACCCGTCGTCGGGAATGGCTTCCTGTCGCGCGAGATCCAACGCCGTGTCCAGATCGGGCACCACCGTCGCCCCCGGAGCGGCATAGCTCGAATCGCTCGACACCACGAAATTGTCGCGATTCGGCAACGGCCTATATTTGGGATTAAGAGACTCCCACGTCTTGCGCCCCATGATGACCGGATGCGAAACGGTCAATTCCTTGAACCGCCGCATATCCTCGGCAAGATGCCATGGAATGCCACCCTGGAACCCTATGGCGCCCTCACGACCTTCCATGTCGCGAGCCTGTGCCCAGATAAGATTTACCGAGAAAGTTTTGACGATATCGTCACCCCACTCCTCGGTTTCCTCCAGCCCGGCAATTCCGGGCTCGGGTTCGTGATAGCCACTGCGGCTACTGTCATGCTCCATTTCATGTTCTCCTTGGGAAAAGTCCGACTGGCTCATAGCTTAGCGTCGGGTTCAGACCGCTATGGGGGCCTTGATGGTGGGCTGGTGACGATAGTCTACGATGTTGAAGTCCTCGTATTCATAGTCGAACAGCGAGTCCGCCTTGCGTATTTCGATCTTCGGATATGGATAGGGTTCACGCCCCAGTTGAGTAAGCACCTGCTCGACGTGGTTGTCATAGACATGGCAATCGCCACCGGTCCACACGAATTCACCGGGTTCCAGACCCGTCTGCTGAGCTATCATCGTGGTGAGCAGCGAATATGACGCGATGTTGAACGGAACTCCCAGGAACATGTCGCAAGATCTCTGATACAACTGGCACGATAGCTTGCCGTCACTGACATAGAACTGGAACAACGCGTGGCAGGGCGGCAACGCCATATGCTCCACTTCCGCCGGGTTCCAGGCGCTGACCACCATACGCCGAGAGTCGGGGTGATTGCGAATGAGATCGAGCACATTCGAGATCTGATCGATGGTCCGATTCGGATCATCGGCGGTGGGAGCCGGCCAGCTGCGCCACTGCACACCGTACACCGGACCCAAATCACCGTTCTCGTCGGCCCATTCATCCCAGATATGCACGTTGTGCTCGTGCAGCCAGCGCACGTTGCCGGACCCCTTGAGGAACCACAGCAGTTCGTACGCCAACGACCTGAACCGCACTGTCTTGGTGGTCACCAGCGGGAAGCCGCGCGACAGATCGAACCGCATCTGCTGACCAAACAGCGAGATGGTACCCGTGCCTGTGCGGTCGGACTTGAGGTTGCCCTCGGTGAGGATCTTGCGAACCAGATCCTCATACGGCATGGGGATATCCGTCAAGGGCCGTGCCGGAATATGCGTGCGAATATCTTCCAGTTCTTCAGGTGTCAAAGCCATGGGCACCAGTGTAGGGCAACGGCTATGCAATCCTTTGAGCCACGGGAAAACACGATGCGCTCGCACCACGTGCGGGGACCTTGAGCTAGATTGGTCTTATCGACACGGCTTACGCGATCGACGACGGCAGACGGCCGATGACATTCGACAGCGAAAACGCGGTAAGGAGACCTTCATGGCAAAGCGGTTATGGGTGGAGCGCAATCACAAGGACGGTTCGTGGAATGGTTATAGCGAGGACGGCGCGCACGTCATGTTCGGAAAAGGACGTGGGCTGTTCAGCCCCGGCGACCTGATGAAAATCGCATTGGCGGCGTGCGGCGCACTCTCCAGTCAATTCGCCATCGAACACGCTCTGGGTGAGGGCAAGGGTGCGAAAATCGTCGTCGACGGCACCTACGACGCCGACAACGACGCCTATCTCAACTTCAGCGAGCAGGTGGTCGTCGACGCGCTCGATGCCGGTCTGAGCGAAGAGGATGCCGCCAAACTCAAGGACCGCATCATGCGTCACATCGACAAAGCCTGCACCGTCAAGCATACCTATGAGCAGGAGACTCCGGTGCGTCTGGACGTGACCATACGCCACTGAGCTCTCGTTGGTTAAGGGTTTAGACCACTGGTAATTCAACGATCGGAATGTCGGCGCAGCCAATCCCGAGACCCTGAAGCCCCTTGGGGCCCGGGGACCGGCACACGGCCGAGATGCAAGAATGGGGAAGCCCGCCGGAGCAGATCCGGCGGGCTTCCCCATTCTTGCGATTCTTGCGCATCGCCTCATCCATGAGCGAGGCACAAGGCGTGGCATGCGCTACATTTTACTGTGCCATCTATCGCGTCTCACCTCGCACCTCTACTCCGCATCCTTCTTTTGAGAGGCGTCATGCATCGGGTCGATGGTCGCCTCGATGGAGCTTGCCTGCTCTTCGGATGCCGTCGGCACAGACACCTCCTTCACCCCGCTGATGTCCTCGAGTTTCTTGGCGCGGCTCTCCTCGGCCTCCACGAACTTGCGTGGCACCACGTACACGGGGCCTACCGAATGCTGAATCAACCCTTGACTTGTGGACCCCACGATCAGACCGGTGAATCCTCCCCGACCACGCGATCCGACAACAACCACATCATGATCGTAGCTTGCCTTGGTCAATGCGTTCACGGCGGTATCGGGAACGATGCGCTTGTTGATCTTCAGTCCGGGATGGGATTCCTGTAATGGGATGATGGCCGCGGAGAAATCCTCCATATAGGAGGTCATCACGTCTTCCTCGTCCTCCGCCGATCTGATGTTCGGCAAGGCGAGAATGACGTCAAGCTCAGCGCCCCACTGGCCGGCGAAATCAGCCGAAAGCTGCAAGGCCTTGAGCCCCCACTTGCTTTCATCGATGCCGACCGCGACCTTGGTGATCGTATTGTTCAGATGCATGACTTTGCCGTCGTCATCGGTGTATGGCACCACGACGATCGGGCAGTAGGCATAGGCGGGAAGCGATGAGCTGGTGGTGCCCAGGAAGCGTTCGGCGAGCCCACCCTTGCCGCGGTTACCTATGACGATGAGATTGTAGTTCCGCGACAACTCGACGAACACCGAGGCCGGATCTCCGGTGACGATCAACGTCGATGCCTCGACGCCTTGTTCGTCTGCAATCGCCTTGGCCTTGGAGAGAATCTCCTGCGCGTCGCTATGGGCCGCATTGTCATCGCCCATGGCGGTATATGTGGCATCGAAGGAGACGGCGGCATAACTCGGCAGTGAGTACGCACACACGATCTGCAGGGTGAATCCCGCATGTTTGGCATAGTTGGCAGCCCACCATGTGGCCTTGTAACTGGCATGCGATCCATCGACACCAACAAGTATGGCCTTATCGTTCTTCATGATGACCTCCTCATAGTCGCAACGGCGCTACAACGCGCCCTGACAACTCCAAGGATACTCGTAACACACGGGCTGTGGCGGGGAAACGGCAGAGGATTCACATGAAGATATGTGAAGAGCGCGTCCGAGACGGCGCGCTCTTC
>CALNAE010000027.1 GCA_937874315.1 uncultured Bifidobacterium sp.
TGGCGCGCGTGGGCGGCGAGGGAGCCGACCTTCCCTCCAACATGAAGGCCAAAGGCGTCACCTACAAGAACAACTCACAGACCTATCAGGACTACAAGAACGGCGAAAGCATCCTGCAGCTCAGCCAGACCGAACGGGACATGATCTCACTGGTGACGAAGAACTTCGCTAATGTGACACTTGTCTACAATGGTGCGAACGCGTTCCAGTTCGATTTTCTGAAGTCGTATCCGCAGATCAAGTCGGTTCTGTGGTGCCCGCCCGCCGGTCAAAACGGATTCTCCGCTCTTGGAGACGTGATTGCCGGTGCGACCAACCCGTCCGGCAGAACGTCGGACACCTTCCTGAAGGATCTGACGAAGTCGGTCAGCTACAATAACGGGGGCTCGTTCGCGTACAACAACGCGGATGACCTGCAGGTGTCCTCTCCGCGCTTCCCCGGGGGGACGCCAAAGGCGACCCCGACGTTCGTGCACTACACCGCAGGCATCTATGTGGGCTATCGCTTCTATGAGACGGCGGCCCGCGAAGGACTGATCAGGTATGACGATGTGGTCCAGTACCCCTTCGGCTACGGATTGAGCTATACGACTTTCCGGGAGACCATGGGCCGCGTCACGCACACGGACGGCAAGATATCGTTCGACGTCAGGGTGACGAACACGGGGAGCGTCGCGGGCAAGGATGTCGTTGAGGCGTACTATGACCCGCCATATACCAATGGCGGGCTGGAGAAGGCGTCAACGAACCTGGTGGGAATGGAAAAGACCAGGTCCCTTCAACCCGGCGGCTCCCAGACCGTGAGGATCTCGTTCGACGACGCTGACATGGCATCGTATGACTCCAGGAATGCGAAGTCATATGTTCTGGAGAAAGGGGATTATGGAATATCGGTCCAATCCGACTCGCACACGGTAATCGCAACCCGGACCGTGAGCATTCCCCATACGATCACCTACGACACCGCCGGCAACACGCATTCAGGCGACAAGACACCCGCGACGAACCAATTCGACGATGCTGCGGGCAATGTGCGCTACCTGTCCCGCGCCAACCATTTTGCCAATTACGCCGCGGCGACCGCCGCCCCGACCGACTTTGCCATGAGCAGCGCCGTGAAGTCCGAATTCACCAATAACAACAAGTACAATCCACGCGCATTCGATAAGAGCTCGGACACCATGCCAACGACCGGGGCCAAAAACGGCGTGCGCCTGGCCAGTCTGCGAGGCAAAAGCTATAACGATGCACAGTGGAATGCACTGCTCGATGAGCTGACTTTCAGCGATATGGATACGCTGACCGCCAATGCGGGCTACGGCACCCAGGCGATCACCTCCATCGGCAAGATTCAGCTGACCGACGCCGATGGCCCCGCCGCGCTGAACAACAATTTCACCGGCGTCGGCTCAATCGGGTTCCCCTCCTCGACCTCGGTCGCCTGCACGTGGAACAAGGA
>CALNAE010000028.1 GCA_937874315.1 uncultured Bifidobacterium sp.
CC
Source organism: uncultured Bifidobacterium sp. (assembly GCA_937874315.1). Lineage (GTDB taxonomy): Bacteria > Actinomycetota > Actinomycetes > Actinomycetales > Bifidobacteriaceae > Bifidobacterium. Next base: position 3 of record CALNAE010000028.1, read on the forward strand.
CCGCACATATCGAACACCACATCCGTTATCCGTTTGTATCCCATATCACCTCGCATACCTCAGTACCCTAGCCTGAACCACGTCAGTTGCCCGCGCCGTCTACCGGTCCACGTCAGATACTCATCCATCTGACCCGACGATCCGCATCTCCCCCACCGACGCGCGTCACCTCTCCGGATGCGTGGTCGTGGCGGATAGCCGAACATAACCGGAGTGGTGCATGGTGAAGCGTATCCGCGACGCGTTATACAGCTCTGTCGCACGCTCGAACGGCCTGCCCTGCTCGTCACGGGCCACACGCTGCACCCGCATGACGGTCGAGCCGGTTGCGATATGCAGACTTCGGGCGACCGTCTCATCCGCGCGGACCGCCTCAAGCGTTTCGTCGACATCCGCCGGGTGAATCCCATATCCACTTTCGAATTGCGCATAGAGCGATTCGCTGAGGTCTCTGGTCAGCAGCATCGGAAAGAGCGCGGCGGGCAGGTGGTTGTCCTCCACCGAAAGCGCATCGCCATCGATGTATCGCAGCCTGGTGATGGCATATATCGCGCTGTGCCCGTCGCGCAGACCAAGAAGCCTGCGATCCGATGCCGACGCCTGCGCAATCGTCGACGCGATGACTTTCGAAGATACGACGAATCCCTGTCGTTTGGCGATAACGGGCAACGACTCGCTGGCGTTGATATTGCGTTCCAATCGGTTGTCCGCTACCACGATGCCGCCGGAACGCCCTATTTTCCTGATGATCTCATGACGCGATTCCAATATGCCCAGCGCCGTGCGCAGCGCGGATCTCGAGACTCCGAACGATCTCGCCAGATCGCGTTCTGAGCCCAGTGTGTCCCCCGGCCGGAGCTCGTCGCGAACGATGAGCGCACGCAACCTGCGCACCATCTCATCGTGCGTATCATGCCCGTGGGCATCATGCCGCGCAGAACCACCCATGTGTTCCATTCCGTGCACCCGCCTCCATCCTCGTCATGTATCGCAAGGCTACGAGTCGGATCGCCATCCGATCGACGACGCTCATACGCAAAGATCGTGCAGCGACATCACGAACGCATCCATGAACCAGTCGACGTCCTGCTCGCTGAACACGAGCGGCGGCCGCAGCTTGAGAATATTACCGTACCTTCCGCATACCGAGGTGAGCACATGATGGTTGCGCAGCGCCTCCAACAGATCCAGTGCCGTGCGCTGATCAGGCGCATCGGTACCCGGTTTCACGATTTCACAACCGATGTACAACCCCGCACCACGCACGTCGCCAATGCACGCATGCGTCGTCTGAAGTCCTTGAACAGCGGATTTGAATGCGGTTCCCACCCGTTTGGCGTTGCCCATGGTGTCTTCGTCGCGCATGACGTCCAGAACCGCTTGCGACGCGGCCATGCACAACGGATTGCCGCCGAACGTGTTGAAGTAGGGCACCGATCCCGCGCACGGACCAAGCACTCCATGCCTGGCCGCCAT
>CALNAE010000029.1 GCA_937874315.1 uncultured Bifidobacterium sp.
CGAGGCGTTCTATTCTTGAGGTATCGCCTGAATGCCCTCTTAGCGCGAATAAATAGGCTCTGTTAAACCATAATTGACGTACAAAGCGATAGTGGGGATGACTAAATAGAATCATCCCCACTATCAATCAATCGGCTAAAGAATCGATTCCATTACGTGGTTCACGGAATTTATCGCGTTCCAGTATGCATCTGTCGCTATTTGGATGTTCTTTGATTGTTCTTCTGCGATATGTCGGTTTTCCAACAAATGCGCGGGAATCTGAAGCTCTTTGAGACTATCCACAGAAATCCTGGCTCTTGACGAGGAAGATCCGGTGGAAAGGTTGCAGATTTGCTGGGTTATTGCATCGGAACGCAATATGGGGATGATGGCATATCTCGACTCGTAGGGAAGATGATTGTTATCCTTCCACTTCAGTGTATACACTTCACCGGAAACCATAACCGGATGAGGGGCGTCAGTTGGTACGATTCCGATTCGTTTCTTCCGTGGGTTTATTCTCGTCAGGTAAATATCACCGGAATCAAGCGCACGCAGCCTGCTGGCGGTAAGGTCTGACCCTTTCACTGAATCGATGCGTTGAATGCAACCGTGAATATCCGAAATCCATGGGACTTCGAGATACGAGTAGAGGCTATCCGTGTTCAATGGTGTGAAATCGCTTTTGACATCGAACATTTCCCCGAGCGGGATGCAGCCATCCTCGTTTTGCGCTCCGCTGAGGATTCTACCCGCATCGATTCGTTCGGTGTTGATGTCGCTTTGCGGACACCATGCTGCGACGGATCCGTCCCGACCAATCTGATGTACGCCTGAGAAGAATTCTTGGCTTTCCTTGAGAATGTCTACGAGGTCGTTTCGTTCCAATGCCTTGTAGGTGGTTTTTCCAGTATCGTAGCCGATATTGTTCGCAACAGCACCGAAGACGTATTTCGGAGGGGCGGATGTGGCGTCCTTCTTGATCACCGCGAGAATACATGTCTTGGATGCCGAACGGCCGAACGGTTGGAACGCCCCGGCAGGAAGGCTTATGGTCTGGCTCAGCCAGACTTTGCCCAATAGCCAGTCGCGGAAGTCCCTGTAGACGGGGAGGTTCAGCAACCCTTCGGGAAGAATGATGAACATCCTTCCTCCCGGCTTTAGCAGTCGGATGGACAGTTCCACGAACAATATATCCAGTTCCTGGCTGTCGCGGCCGAAAGCTGTTTCATAGTTCTTCAGGACGGCTTTGTTGCCGTAGGATGTGGTGAATGGAGGGTTTTCGAGCACAAGGTCGAATGTCCCGTAGGGAAGATGGCCGCCGAGCAAGGAATTTCCCTGATAAATGTTGTTCCATCCATCGCCGTGCATGATCATATTGATCTTGGTCAGTACATGAAGGTCATAGTCGGCTTCCTGTCCCCAGATGTGTTTTTCGACCAGCTCGCGTTCATCCACGAGAATGTCATGAGCCGGGCGTCCCGATGTCTGCAATACCTGATTCACGTGGGTGAACGCCTTGATCAGGAACCCTCCCGAACCGGCAGCCGGGTCCACGAATCGTTCACCGTATTGCGGGTCGGAGGCTTCCACGATGTAGTCGACCAGCTCACGGGGCGTGAAGTATTGGTCGAATTCTCCTCGCAGCGTCGTTTTGAGGAAAATTTCGTACACGGCTCCTTTGATGTCGTCTCCCGTGCCGAGGAAGGAGAATGGTTCCAGACGGTCCACGACTTTCAATAGCGCATCTTCGTCCTTTATCTGGATTGAGACATCGTCATCGTCGTAGATACCGGAGTACTTGTTGGTCGCCTCCTCGAAGAGTTTTCTGAACACTTCCAGTTGTTGTGCGCCACTGGCTTCGGCCGATACCTGGAGCCATTGCCGTGAGAATCGGTTTTCCCGGGCTTCCTTTAGAGCCCTCCGTTCCTCGTTCATCTTAACCAGCAGGATTTTGGTCATTTCCTTGAAGGATTGATCGGATCGGATCAAAGCCTGTTTTTCAATAATGTCCTTGCACTCTTTGATGACGCGATACAGGACATCCTGAGACATGATGGTTACGAGAGTGCTGCGAACCTCGCGCAACTGGATACCGGTCAGAATGTTCTTTGGTCGGCGTGAAAGACTCGATATGAGTTGGTTCTTTGAGGGAATGCCGGGCATGGCCGCCCCCGTGGAGACGTTCACGCCTTTGAGATCATGTCCGTTGGTCACGAATGCGCAATAGGCGGATTGGACGTCCACCAGTTTTGCGTAGGACGTTACCTGAAGTACATCGGTGTCATTGATCGTGTGGCTCGGCTTTTTTGCGTCGATGATGATTTCCGGGCGGCCGTCCACAAGGATCTCGATATCGCTGTACAGCGTGACTTTCCTGCTGCCCGCTTGAACGGTGATGGGGTTCTCGAACCGCATTTCCTTCTCGGAATATCCCAATGACCGTAAGTATGGCATGATGATTTTCTGCTTCGCGTCCTCTTCGGAATGGACTGCGACGCCGGTTGAGAAATCACTTAGGGGGGGGGTGAGGCTCACGGGCATGTACTACTCCTTAATTGTTGTTCTTCACGTCGAACGGCAGTCCGTTCTCGCGCACTACGGCTTTGAGGAAGATGGTGACGGCTCCGGTCATGTTCAACCCCAATGGCTCCAGCACTCTCATGGCCTGGTCTTTGAGTTCGGGGTCGAGGCGCATGGTCGTGGTTGGCGTGTTCGCCATACCCGTTCCTCCTTTCCTTGCGAATATCGGATATGTACAGTGTACTTGCAATCTATGCCGTGATGCCCCAATACTCCATGT
>CALNAE010000030.1 GCA_937874315.1 uncultured Bifidobacterium sp.
CCGCAAGGGCCATCCATATCGCGGCGTAACCGAAGTAGAACCTCGCCCCGGCCGTGGTATAGATGATGCCGCCCACGAGAGTGGCCAGCAGATCGCCTAATAAACAACAGGGAACAAAATCCAGGCCACTTCAGCGTGGTGCTGGGACTTCCGTTGGGCCGATTCATCGGCGGCTTGCTCACTGTCGCCCTCAACATGCCATCCCTGCATTTCGAAGTGGATGTGCGTTGGACGAGCTACCTCATAGTCGCGGCGGTCACCATGGCGTTCGCCTTCATCGTGCAGTGGTTCATCAACCCGGTGCTCGACCGCATCGATCCGGTCAGTTCGCTCAAAAGCGTCGAATAGCTGTCGTCGAATAGCGTGCGTTGAGTTCGTTAGGGTGGGTGTCGGGTTCGTTATGTCACTCGCGGGTCATTTCCACTGCGCCTGGTCGGGGTCGATGCCGTGATGCCGGGCGTTTGCATCGATGACGGATTTGAGCCATACGGCGAGTCCGGGATGGACCGCATCGTAGTGCGCTCGGAACCGTTCGTCGGCGACGTATCCGCGGGCAAGCAGCGCGTGTTTGCCATACGAGACCGGGAAATAGCGCGAGAGCAAGACCCGGTGCTCCTCCGCCAGACCGTCCGCCTGCGTCGACCCCGGTTGCACGCCGGCCAGGCATGCGGCGGCGAGACGCCGTTCGAGATCGTCAAAGCGTTCTTTCATGATCTGCCAGTCCTTCTTGGTCATGGCGGTCGTGGCGCGTTGGCTGATCACCCAGTCATCGGTGTCGCCCCACGTGGCCTGCGCCTCGTCCTGATAGGCGGGAAAATCGGCGTCGCCGAGAATCGTGGCGACTTCCTGGACTGTCGGTTGGTGTTCGCTCATCGTGTCCTCCAAGAGCTTGTCGACCGCTTCGACCATGCGGCGAAGCGAGTGTTGCTGGTCCATGAGCAGGGCACGCTGACGGCGCAGATGGTCCGCGGGGCTGGCCGCGCTATCGAGCACGTCGGCGATCTCGTCGAGCGGCATGCCCGTGGCCTTGTACACCATGATGCGTTGCAGCCGCGCCACGTCGGCGTCGTCATACAGGCGATAGTCGGACCAGGTGCGCTGTGCGGGGTTCACCAGCCCGCGCTGCTCCCAATAGTGCAGCGTGCGCACCGATAATCCCAGCAGTTGCGCGGTCTCGCCCACGGTGCGCAATGCGCCGCCTTGAGTGTCGTCGCGCCCATGCGCGCGGTCTTCGTTCCTGCTCATGAATTCATCCTCATCGCTGACGCCACGTCAGGGTCAAATCGGGGGAGTTCGATCGGTGGGAATGAACGGCGCCCCATTACTTCCCGTCGCCGGTCTGCAGCGCGGAAATCGTCAGGATCTTGAGTGTGTTGTTGGCGCAACCGGTGTATTGGGCGCTCGAGATCGTCAGCGCGGCCTTCTGATCCGGCGGGTAGACGCGGATGGCGTCCGTCGCCGTCGGTTTGCAGGTGGAGGATTCGAAGTTGCCCGCCTGCACGATGCGCAACGTGGCATGGGCGGACTGACCGTTGGTCAGGGTGATTGCCTTCGGTGTCGAGGCGTTGTCCCTCTCGGCGGCCGCTCCGACCTGATTGCCGTTCGCGGTCAGCGAGACGCCGGGGAAGCCTTGAGTGGTGCAGGTGTTGCCATGATTGGTGAGCACGATGGCAATATAGGTGCTGCCGGCCGCGCCGTTGCCGCCGCCCAGGCTGGCCGTGAGCTGCGAGCTCGGGCAGGAATCGCTCGCGTCGCCCTTGGACGAGGAGGAATCGGCGCTTGACGATGTCGCCGACCCCGACGATGTCGATCCCGATGCCGACGAGGAGGAACCGGCTGAAGAGCTGCTCGACGTGCCGGATGACGGCGATCCCTGCGATGACGCGCCGTTCTGCCCGCAACCGGCCAGCGTGCCGAGCATAGAGATGGTGGCGACGGCAACTAGGACGACGGCGAATCCGCCATGACCTCTCAATGATCTTCTCATGCCCTCATTGTAGTCACGGGCGGCGGTGCGACATCGACGTTTCCTGTCGACGGCCGCTGGGAAAGAGAACATCGCGACATCGCGATGCGAGACGTCTGGATACGAAGACGTCTGGATATGGGACGCCGCGGTGGCGTGTGTCCACCGAATGGAGGGCACAGATGTGTCTCGATGGGCGACGGGTTTCGAATGCTGCTGTTTCTAGTGTGGACACTGTTCTCGATCGCCGTGAAGCGGTCGCCAAGCACGATCAAGCGGCTTCGAACATGATCATCGGAAACATCATCGGA
>CALNAE010000031.1 GCA_937874315.1 uncultured Bifidobacterium sp.
CGCTAATGAAGTGCGAGCGGCAGTGCGATGGCCACAATGGGCAGGGCCACCAAACCGAGCATGATGAGTATTCCCCAGGGGCTGCCGAAGTTGAAAGTCATCCCGAAACCGTTGCGCTTGGGCACCATGACGGAGGGGTCGTCGCGATTGACGTAGAACAGGCCGAGTTTCCACACGGCATCATCGTCGGGCGACTCCGCCGAGTCGGTGCGGCTTGCGCGGTCCGCGGATTCGATGCGGACTGCGGCGATCGTGCAGGCGATAAGTGTTGCCACCGTTGCCACCAGTGTCGATGTGGAGATGATCGTCAACGTGCCGAGCCAGCGGGCGTTGGTCAGCGGAGTCACCGTCGCGACGGACATGGTGATGGCAAAGCACACATTGAGTACCGCCATGGTGATGTTCATCACCCGTCGCATGTTTTTGTTTCGTTGGCGGGAGTCATGGGCATTGCCGTCGGGAAGGAATGTTTCGCGTTTCGAGGCCATGAACCAGGTCGCGACGGCGATCAGCAGCGCCAACACCAGCGCGACGATCGGGGTGGAAAGCACCGTGATCCATGATTTCGGCGCCCAGCCATCCGCATTTCCGGCGATGCCCCAATGTATGGGGTAGCGGTCGGGCAATTGCGCGTAATGCGTCGCCGTTGCGACGCCTGACGCTATGATCAAGGACACGGCTAGCGCGTGGAATATGACGAATGGGCTGAATCGGGAGCGTGCGCCCGCCACAGGAGCAGACAGCCTTACGGTTTTGCCGGTATACCAGCCTTGTTCACGTTTCGCCCGCATGATGGGCCGTCTGCACACGACGAGCGTTGCCGTCCACAGCAGTACCGTCGCTAATATCCCAAGAAACCCCGCCAGCGTGGAGCTCACGAATAGGATGACGACAAGAAGTATGACCGTCGTGCCGATGGTGCCGGCCATGCGATATCTCGTGATGGCCGTGCGCACCGCAGGGTCGTGAATGCGCTCTCTGGGCACGCTCACGCTAAGCCTGACGGTCGGTCGTGAGATGTTCGGAATAAGCCACATCAACGCGGCGAGAATGAGAATGACCATCTCGTTAATCCATATCATGATGATGCTCCGTCTGTTTGTCGGTTGTCTGTCCGGCTGATGCCGTGGCAGCTCGATCGGCCTGCTCGTTTGTTGCCGCGAGCGTATCGGCCGTCGAATTGACCGTGCCGTGCGAATCTCCGGCCATGGTCCTCACGATGGTTTGGCAGGATTGCAATACCGTATCCGCGCTCAGGCCTTGGGCCAGCCCCTCGGCCAGCAGAGTGACGAGATGGTCGTGCCATTGATCGACGACGACCCGTTCCGGCGTGTCCGAAGTCCTGTCGCGTGCAATGAAGCTTCCCATCTTCGCATTGCTTTCGAGCAGGCCTTCGCTGCGCAGCTGGCCGTATGCCTTGGTGACGGTTGCCGGATTGATGCCGAACGCCCCGGCAAGGGATCGTACCGATGCGAGCGTGTCACCCTGGTGCAGTTCACCGCGACCTATGCCGCGCACGATGGCATCGCGAATCTGCTGATAGAGCGGTGTTGGTGACAGGGGATCGATGTCAATGTCCATTGCCGTTCCCTTCTCCAGGTGAGTTCCTGTGGGTCCGTGCAACCATGCGATGGGGCACAACTGCATTACCTGTATTATAACTACTAATACAGGTAATGCAAGCCATGATGTTTTTCCGGAGCGGTCGATGCGACTGCGTTTGGTAGATATGAAAAACCGCATCGCTCATGCGAATCGGTGTTCGATTTCACAGGATCGGTGCGGTGCGGAAAAGGTATAACCATGCGACTCGCCAAGAATCCTAGGGCTCCATCTCGAGCGTACGGGACCTTGCGCAAGGCACGTTGCGACTGTTGTCCACGGTGATTAAAGTCTGCACACAAGGTGTTGATCGCCTTGAGATACTTCTACATATAGATAAACGGCCCGACGATAATCAGGGAACTGAGAATGTCCCACAGCCAGTAATCAGAAGCCGAAAGCATGCGCTGATGGCTGCGGCGTTCCCCTCATGCTGATATGTACCCCTTGCGTACGGCTTGCGCGAGGCGCTGGGGGATGCGCACGGTCTTGCCCTCAGGGGTCGTCACCGTGGCGAGGTCCACTGCTGTGGCCTTCCATTGGGAGCGTCGTGCGTGGGTGTTGACTCGAGAGGTTCTGGTTTTGGGAAGGGCCATCAGCCTTGCCTCGCTTTGCAGTTGGGATGTTGCTTGTTAATGACATACAGGTGTCCGCGACGACGGACCACGGTGGATCCATCCTTGCGGGCCAGTGAGCGGATCGAGGATTTGACTTTCATGACGTCCTTTCGCGTGTGCCATAGCGTCGGCGGAATTTCTGCACTTGTCCGGCCGTGTCGATCACGGTGTTTTTGCCGGTGTAGAACGGGTGGCTGGCCGAGGAGACCTCGACGCCGACCAAGGGGTAATCGTTGCCGTCTTTCCAAGTGATGCTTGGCAGTGAGCCTGCTTTGGCGACCAAGGTCGAACGGGTTAGGAACGCATATCCGGTCGATTGGTCTTGGAATACGACGTAGCCATAAGGTGGATGAATGGTGGGTTTCATGGGATGCCTTTCCTGTGGGTTTGTGAACATGTCGGTGGTTGCCGTGAACGTATTCGCGACACCGCACCGTGAGAGCGTCAATGACGACGCATCTCGGGACTTAAGGAACGGGGCTGGGGGCCGGTGTTACCAGCTTGATTTGGTGACCCCGGGCAACTCGCCTCTGTGCGCCTTTTCGCGCATGGAAATGCGAGACAGCCCGAATTTGCGCAGATAGGCTCGCGGGCGTCCATCGATCGAATCGCGATTGCGTAACCGGGTCGGGCTGGCATCGCGAGGAAGCGCATGGAGTGCGGTCATCGCCTGTGCTCGTTCCTCGGCGCTGAGATGTGGATTTACGCTGTCTTGTTTGTATCGTGCGCGGCGATCGGCATAGCGCGCGACGATGCACTCGCGTTGCCGTTGTTTCATGATTTTACTGGATTTTGCCATGTTGCGGACTTCTTTGCTGGAATGGTAGAGGCGTTGATTGCGTGGCTCCAAGATCGACGGCACCCGTAATCTTCTTAAATCTTCTTATCGGGTTTCTCGGAATAATACGCGACGGCGCAAAACCGGATCGAACTTCATGAGTTCCAGACGGTCCGGGGTGTTGCGTCTGTTTTTGGTGGTCGTATAGGTGGAGCCGGTGCCCTCGGTCGATCTGAGGGTAATCACGGGACGATTGGCCGCAGAACGTGATGCCATGGGAACTCCTTGTCTGTGTGAAT
>CALNAE010000032.1 GCA_937874315.1 uncultured Bifidobacterium sp.
CGATTGCGCGGGCTGCATCCCGAATTGCGCTCGCAAGTGATGAACGCCTATGCCCAGCTCAACTCCGATCCGGGTAAGCTACTGGATGGTCAGGACTGCGAGGAGCCGTCGCCCGGTGAATTGCGCAAGCTGCTGCTGTGTCTGGGCATCATCGACGAGCCACGGCTCATCGTCATGGACGAACCGACCAATCATCTCGATCTGGGTTCGAAACGAGCCATGGCCAACGCCTTGCGTGGTTTCGCGGGGGCCATCATCCTGATCAGTCATGAAGCATGGTTTCTCGACGCCACGACGGATATTCGCTGGGAGGTGGATCGCCGGTAGAGCGTGGCGTCCAGGGTGACCGGCGGATGAAGGGCCATGCGCCGAAGCCGGCGGCCGAGGGATTATGGATAATGACTTATCTCATATGGACTGCTGGATGCTGCTCGATACTATGGAAGCGCAACGAATGACCATTGACATTGGTGCGAGTGACGTACGCGCGCGATGCAAACGCCCTGTAAAGCCGTGTTGAAAAGGTGTCGTATCGATTCATGTCGGGGAAGCGGGTTGAAATCATATCCTGATTGGGACACGGGGTGCCGCAACCAAACCGCGATCTGCGGCGAGGTCGATTCAATCCGGAATGGTGCCGGTACAACGTTGAATCTCAACGTAAGTGGGGTCAAACCTGTCAAACGGACTCGGATTTGACGAATATATACTTATATGGTTAACTACTTAAGTAGTTAACCATATAAGGAACAATTCCAATGATGAAAGGAGGTTGTGGTGCCAGTTCTTACAGAATCATCGGAGCCGATATTCCTTGCGGTTGCTCGGATTATCTCCAACGGGATACTGACGGGAACGTATCGTGCGGGCACTCAGGTACCTTCGACCACCGAGCTGGCCGCCTTCTTTTCCATCAATCCCATCACGGCGGGTCGCGCGTTAAACGGACTTACCGAGAAGGGGATTCTCACGAAGCGTCGGGGGGTCGGGACTTTTGTCACTGCAGACGCGATCGAGCTGTTGCGTGCCGAGCGTATCGCAGAACTCACCACCGCATTGATCGACCCGCTTATCAGGGATTCCCGACTTCTGGGTATTTCCCTTGACGACCTCATCGCCACCATTCGCCAACGAGATGCCGTGGTTCGCTACGATACAACC
>CALNAE010000033.1 GCA_937874315.1 uncultured Bifidobacterium sp.
GCGGATCGCCATGCGGATCGCCATGCGGCGTTTCATCAACCATGCTCTCCGCCCTCTCGCGTTGATATCGTCGTGGCCATCATCAGATGATGGCCGATGGCAATGATATCGATGATCGTATCAGCGATCGCTGAGATAGCTGGTATCTTTTTCGTACCGGAATCGCGCGTCGTCATGAAGGTGAGCGGGGGATACCGACCTCTGGAGTCCATTGCGCCGGTCGTGTGCCGCCCACTTTTTCATATGGCCGCCGGCGGTGCGTCAGCGTGAACCTCGTCGCGTGACGAAGGTCGCGAAGAGATAGATCAGCAGGCTGAATGCGGTGCAGAAGAAGCCGATGGGCCAATCGGTGAGATAGCCCAACGCCAATGACGCCCAGATATCCAGCAGTGCGAGCCCCGCGGACAAGACCATGGCCTTCCACGGGTGTCGAACCAATCTGCATGCCCCCGCCGCCGGACCGGTGAGCAGGGAGAACGACAGTAATGCGCCGATCTGTGGTACGGACATCGTCGCGGCTCCGGCGAGCACGATCGCGAATATCACGTCGTACCAAGCCGGCGAAACGCCGAGCACCGTGCGTTGCTGCGGCATGATGGAAGCCTCCAACAGCGGTTTGCGCACGATGATCACCGCAAGAATGCACAGTATGCCGATGATCAGCATCGGTATGATCTGCTGGGTGCCGACGCCCAGAATCTGGCCGAACATCAACGAATACACCTGCAGCGCATATTTGCCGCTGAGCGAGAGGAACAACGATCCCGACGCCAACAGGATCACCAACGTCAGTGCGGTGGCGGTGTCACTGCGTGCGCGCCGGCGTATCGCCGTGGAACCAAGCGAGCCAATCAACGCGAAGATACCCATGGTCAGCAGGGTATTGCCGCCGGTCAAAGCGGCAAGTGCCGCACCGGCGAAGGCCCCGTTAGGCACTGCGTGGGCAAGGAACGATTCCCCGCGCAGCACCACGAAGAAACCGACCATGCCGCAGACGATCGCGGCCAATGAGCCACAGATCCACGCATTCATCATAAAAGGTGCGAACATCAGCGATTCCCCCTTGTCAAGCGGGCGCGGCAGAAGGTAACCAATCGCGTTGCCAGCCATTCGAATGCGACCACCACGACGATCCAGAAACTCACCGGCCAATTCGCGTGGTGCGCGGTCCATCCGTAGCTGGCGTAGGACAGTGCGGTGCCGACCCAGACGGCCAGCACGCCGAGCGCTGCCGCGCGGGCCATGGTACGGCCCGTGCCGTGGCTGATCGACATCGCCGCCGAGGCGGGAATGACGATCAACGCCGTCGACAGCACCGCGCCGATGCTGTATGACGACAATGCGACGGCCAATGACAGGCACGTCGTAAACGCCAGACGGATCAGTCGGACGTGGACTCCCGCAGCCTGCGCCAGGCTCTCATCCACGCATACCAGCATCATCTGCCGGCCGAACAGTATCAACGCGACGACCACGACCAGGCCCAAGACGCTGATCATATAGGGGGCGTTGGGCAGCACCGAGAACAGCGAACCGAACAGAACGGACATGGTCGACGTCGAGGAATTGAGCTGCGAACCGAGATAGAGGAACAGGGCCGTCAGCCCCAGGCCGGTGCCGAGCACGAGACCGGTGACGGTGTCGCGTTCGCGGATCCGTCGCACGCCGATGCCCTCCATCACCCAGCCGAATATCAACGAGGCTATGAGAAAACCGGCCAACTGGTTCACTCCGATCAAGAACGCGCCCGCCCCGCCCACGGCTCCGAGGTCCGCCAGGGCATGGGCGCTGAATGCGTCGGCCTGCAAGACGACCAGACATCCGATCATCGCGCAGATCACCGCCACCACGCTGCCCACGAGCAGCGCCGTGCGCACGGTATGACTGGCGAAGAAGCCGGACCAGGCCGATGCCGCCAGCGCGCTCGCCGCGAATGCAGTCATCGTACCCGCCTCGCTTGTTCGGCGGACGTTGCCTCGCTGACGGGCAGGAGCACGCGACGGCCGTTGACGACACCGACCTCGACCGGCTGCTGATAGAGCCGTGTCAACACGTCGGTGGTGATGATGTCGTCGGTGGGACCTTCCGTCAGATGTCCGGCACGTAGATACGCCACGGTGTCGGCGTAGGGAAGCAGAGGTGTGACGTCGTGCGAACTCATGAGCACGGCCGTTCCGTAAGCACGGCGTGCCTTGTCGACCACATCCACGACACGCTGCGCCCCGGGCGGGTCGAGACTCGACAACGGCTCATCCATGAGCAGGACCTCTGGGGAGGCCACCAGCGCATGGGCGATCAGGGCGCGTTGCTGCTGTCCACCCGACAAACCTCCGATGGGTCGCTGAGCCAGAGCATCGATGTCCACGGCCTGCAGCGCCCGCAATACGGCATCGTTGAACCGTTGATTTCGGCGTGGGAATCCCAGACGCCCACCATCAAGGCCCAATGCGACCGTATCCCACACGGTCAGTGGAATGTCTGGATCGAAATCGACGTGTTGCGGGACGTATCCGATGCCACCGACGCCCTTGGCTCGTGACGGACGCGTCACCGAGCCGTTTGAAATGTGAATGGCGCCCAACAATGCCTGCAGCAATGTCGTTTTGCCCGAGCCGTTGGCGCCGATCAACGCCGTGAATCCACCGCGGCGCACGGTGATACCGACATGGTCGAGTACCCGATGGGCGTCACGGTAGACGGTCAGATCGTGTGCTGATAGCAGTATGCGTTCGGAAATCTCGCGCTGCTCATCAGTGGATGTGGTCATGGGTTACAACCGTTCCGACGAGGTGCCGTGTTCCACGGCAGCCGTCATTGCTTTGAGCTCGGCTTGCATCCAAGAGACGTAGTGATACCCGCTGGGCATGGTTTCATAGACGCCGACGACGGCGATCGTATTGCGTTTGGCGAGGTTGAGGTACTTGGTCGTCGTGTCATCGGTCACCTGTTGATTATAGAGGAACAGTTTGATCTGCTTGCCGGTGAACAATGACTCTTGATACGAGGAATCCTGCGACGAGGGGTCGGTGTCGTTCATGATGGCCGCCTGCAACGACCATGGGGTCAGCACCTTGACTCCCGAGAGTTCCAATAGATAGTCGGCAACCGGCTCGGTGACGGCGGCCGTGACGCCGTCATGCGCCGACTTGAAGTCGGCGATCTGGGACTGCAGACCCTCGAGGCTGGCCTGGAACTTCGTGTAGTTGGCGTCGAAGGTCTTGGCCTGCTTGGCGTCCATCTTGACCAGTTCATCCCTGAGCGCCGACGCGACCTTGAGCATGTTGCCGGGGTTGTACCACAGATGCGGATTCTTGGTTGAGTCCGGCAGTTTGAGCACTTTCTGCGCGGATATGACGACTCTGTGGTCATTGGGAGAGGCCGATTCGAGCTTGCTCATAAAATCGTCGTACCCCAGCCCGTTCTCGATGACGATGTTTGCCGTTGAAATGGTCCGAGCGACACTGGTGCTCGCCTCGAATGTGTGCGGGTCGGTGTTTGGGTTGCTCATGATCGATGTCACCTTGACGGCCGCGCCGCCGATCGACTGCGCCACGTCTCCGTATTCATTTTCAGCCGCGACGATGGAAATCGTGCTGCCGGAGGAGGACGACCCGTTGGATGAGGATGATGAGCAGCCGGCCACGGTGGCCAGCATTGCGGCGACGGAGACGCCGACTGCCAACGTTTGCTTGATGTGCATATGCATGCAATGCTTCTTTCAATTCTCGATCGATCGTCGGTTCGACGTCGATTTGGATGGGGCCGGCGATGACACCGGCTGGAATGTTCTATCAAGTAATTAATAGAATCATTATCATTAACAAATGATAGTCGTTCGCTGGACAAAATGCCTGAACGACCGGTCGCGTGTCGTCGACGCAACGCGTTGTTCACCTGTCTGTTCTAGGCTACAGACGTGGCACATATAGGACGTTGGCGCATACCGCTGGCTGGAATCCGTCAGAAAATCACCATTGAAGAGCATGACGCGCAGGCGCCGTTGATGGTCATGTTCCACGGCGGGCCATGGTCGCCGATGATCTATGGCATGTCCTATCTCGGTTTTTACCCCGAGCTCTTTCATCGATTCACCCTGGTGTGGTGGGATCAATATGGCTGCGGCACAAATTATGCCAACGATGTGCCGCCGACGATCGACGTCCATGATTTCGCCGCGATGGCCGTCGATCTGGTCGATGCCCTGCATCGTCGGTACCCGGACCGGGCCATTATCCTCAACGGGTTCTCCTTCGGCACCTATCTGACCATGCATGTGGCCGATGCGCGTCCCGACGTCATCAGCGCCGTCATCAACGTCGCGCCGATCATGAATATGCGCGAATCGATCGGCAACTTCACAAGATCCGTGGAAAACCGGCTGTCATCAGCGCAACGCCGGCAACTTGAGCGGCTCAGCGAAGGAACCCGCTATGATCCCTATCTCAGTCGAGTGGAGTCATTGGCCGCGAGATTCACCCATGGATTCTCATATCGCGCACCGATATTCAACGGCATGCTGCTGCGATGGCTGCTGAGGTGGTTCACATCACGAGAATATGGATTGAGCGATGTGTGGGGAGCGGCGATGGGGTTGTTGCCCCCCGGGCGCAGCCCACGGTTCGCTCGGCTCTGGGACTCGATGGGGCAGATCGATCTGTGGTCGATCGCGCGGTCCACGAAGATACCCGTCCTCTATATCCAAGGGGACAGCGAGCTGTATGTGCTCCCCGATCAGTTGTGCAGATTGGCCGCACGCCGTTCATCGGTGCATTATGTTCGCATCTCGCGCAGTGGCCATATTCCCACGCGTCGAGCCTGGAAGCTCATGGAACAGGCCATGATCGATTTCGGCGTCGACGTGACGGCGAGCGGCGAGGACGAGTCCCGTTGAGCTGAAGCCGTGTCCACATGCCTTCGACCACAATAGTCGTCGCGGATGGACCGATCCTCGTTCGATCCACGATGATGAATGCATCGATGGGAACGAAGGAGGGATCATGCAGGACGCAAGAAGGCGACGTTTCTGGCTACGAGATGAACATCGACGACGACGGAGCGACGCCACAAGACGGCTCGCCAACACATGTATCGTGCTCTGTCTCGCGATCGTTGTCATGACTTCGACAAGCGGCATGACGCGTGGCGCGGTCGTGCCGGACACGTGGCAGAACGTGGTGGGATCAGGGACTCGTTGTCATACGCGGTCGTTATCCGCGCGCAACGATCCGAACGCGGTGAATGCGCGGTTGGACGCAGATCGACGAGTCAGCGTCGGCACGACACGCGGCGGAAAGACGCAGGGGTCGGCAGGATGGGTGTCCGACGCATCACGATCGCCATGCCAGGCGAAATTCGTCTGGCCGGTGACCACGGTATCGGTGCTGCGTGGTTTCGAGCCTCCCGCGAAGCCATGGCTGTCGGGCCATCGAGGTGTTGATCTTGCCACGCGTCGCGGTGACGAATTGAAGGCGCCCGCACAGGGCATAATCTCCTTCGCTGGCACGGTTGCCGGTAAATCGGTGGTCAGCATCCGGCATGGTGAGATGACTTCGACATTCGAGCCGGCTTCGACGGCGCTCTCGGTGGGGGACGCGGTTCGGCAAGGAGAACCATTCGCGCAGGTGCAGGGAGCGTCGGATCACTGCGCGGATTCCTGTGTGCATTGGGGCATCAAGCGCCAGGACGGCTATCTCGATCCCGTGGCTCAGACCCTGCACCGGCGTATTGCGCTTAAACCGGCCATATAAACCGGTCCGGTCACATAAACCGGTCATATAGAACGGTCGTCAACTCGAATGGGTCGTTCAATTTGTTGAGCAAGACCATGCGGTTTTCCGGTGTCACACGGTATCATGATGGGAGAATCGGGTTCCTTTATAGGGGAGACAGAGATGAAACAGGAATTTACACAGCCGTTGACTCAGCCCATCGACAGCGATAAAAACATATTTTCGATTCTTGAAGACCGTGTTGCGCGGGCACCCGAGGACGATCTGGTGGAATATCAGGACGGCAATGGCAGATGGGATTCGTTCAGTGCGATCCAATTCAGGAATCTGGTCATCGGCATCGCCAAAGGCCTGATTGCCAGGGGAGTGATGCCGGGGGACGCCGTTGCGATCATAGCGCATACGTCATGGCAGTGGACGGCTCTCGATATGGCCATCATGTCCATCGGGGCGCTCACCGTGCCGGTGTACGAAACGAATTCGCCGTCGCAGGTGAACATGATCTTCAATGACGCAAAGGTCACCATGGCCTTCGCGGAAGACGATATGCAGCGTGACAAGATCGAACAGGTCCGCAGCAGCTGTCCTTTGCTCGGCGATGTCTACGTCATGGCAATGGGCGCCGTCGACACCATGACGGCGTTCGGCAGCCAGATCGGCGACGAGGAATTCTACGAACGCGAGCGGGCGGTCAAGGGCACCGATATGGCCACCATCGTGTATACGTCGGGTTCGACCGGCACTCCCAAGGGCATTGAGCTCAGTCATGGAAATTTTGTGTTCATCACGTATTCCGGCGTGCAGTCCATGCCCGACATCGCACTGAAACCGAATCGGCGGCTGCTGCTGTTCCTGCCGTTGGCCCATGTGTTCGCGCGGTACATGCAGTTCTTTAGTTTCGCCGGTAATGTGACGCTGGGGCTGTCTGGGAATTTCAAGACGATCATCGCCGATTTTGCGAAGTTCAAGCCGACGTTTATCCTCGCCGTCCCCAGGGTCTTCGAGAAAATCTACAATGCCGCTTCCCAACGCGCCGGTTTGGGGCTCAAGGGCAGGATCTTCTCCAAGGCCACCGACGTCGCCCGGGACTGGTCGAAGGCCCAGCAGTCCGGACACGGCGTTCCCTTCGCGTTGCAGCTGCGCCACGCGGTGAACGACAAGCTCGTGTATTCCCAGATCATGCAGATCTTCGGTGGTTCCGTCGAATATGCGGTGTCGGGCGGGGCTCCGTTGGATGCCAATATCGCGCATTTCTTTAACGGTGTGGGACTGCCGTTGCTGGAAGGATATGGCATGACGGAGATGTGTGCCCCGTGCTGTGTGAATCCGACACGAGGGTATCGTATAGGCACCATCGGCGTCCCGTTGCAGGGGGTGTCCATGGGTGTGGACGACACCGGGGAACTGTGCGTCAAGAGCAGGGCGATCTGTCTGGGCTATCATAACCATCCCGAGATAACGGCCCAGCAGATTCACGATGGCTGGTTGCATACCGGTGATTTGGGATCGGTCGATGAGGATGGTTTCGTCACCTTGACCGGCCGGAAGAAGGACCTCATCATCACAGCGGGAGGGAAGAACGTCTCGCCGGCCGAGGTGGAATCTTCCGTAATGACGTCTCCGGTAGTCGGACAGTGTGTGCTGGTCGGGGATCGCAAGCCATTCATCGGTGCCATCATCTCACTGGACCTCGCAGAAGCCAACGCCTGGCTCAAATCCGAAGGTGCGCCCCAAGTGTCCAGTCTGGTCGAGGCCAGCAGGAACCCCATCATCTATGCCGAGGTCGAGCGTGCCGTCAACAAGGCGAACGAACTCGTGTCGCGCGCGGAATCCATCAGAAAATTCGAGATAGTTCCGGAGGAGTTCACCGAGGCCAATGGCATGCTCACCCCGAGTCTGAAAGCCAAACGCCAGGTCATCACCGAGCACTATCGCACCCTTATCGATACCGTCATCTACGCGCCACGCAAACCGCGCGGCACACAGAACAGGAATAACGAGTGAATGACGCAGTCGTCCGACGGCCGTCCTTACGATCGCCTTACAAACCCGCGTCGGCGAGCGTGATGTAACCGGGGTCGATCAGTTCAGTCTTCAAGTTGCCGGCGCTTATGGCGACGGGTGGTATCAGGACATCGGCCACGGACGCTCCGTTCACCGACTTGATGGTCACGAACGACAGATCCCGAACCGGTTTACCCGTGTTCATCGCGTTCGAAAGACGGGCAACATCCGATGTCAGGGCCACACGGTTCTCCATGCCGGTCATCCACTGTTTGCCGTTGACGATCTGCGGCAGACCGCTGATATAGGCACCATACCCGGTGATGATCGGCCAGCGGGCGTTGACCTCCTCCTCCGTTTTATCGGTGCCGCCGTTTCCCGTGGAATCGCTTCTGCGTGCCGGCTTGGGCACCGAGAACCTCAACAGGTCCTTTTTGCCGGCGATGTTGTTGACGATGCCCGATACCGAGATCGAAGGATTGATGTCCGCCGACGTACCCGTGTACTGGAGCGACTCGAGTTCGGTGACGACGCCAGAGGCGACAGCGTCGTTCATGGCGATGATGCCATCGACCCTGGTGTGCGTCTGTGATGCAGCGGTCATGCCCAACCGTTTGCCCAGCGTGTTCTCCACCAGATTGGTCTTGCTTGCGTCGAAGGCGAATGACCGCCAATCGCGCTGCGTCGTTTTGGTGGTGAGCTTGCCCGACGGGCTGATCACCTTCCCGGCGCGAATATAGGGTCCAAGCACGTCGAATATGCCGACGAAGGAGTCCTCGGCGAATGAGGTATCGCTGCCCTGAGCCGTGTCGTGCGGCAGAAGAATCTCAATGGATTTTGGGTTGTCGGCAGTGGCCTTGTTCAGCGCCAGTTTGTTGACCATCTGTTGGGCCTGCATGGCGCCAATTTGTCGAGCCGTTGACGTTTGGATGAACGCGTCGGGCGTGAATCCCTGGATGGTATTCGACAACACGACGATATGCATGCCGGAGTTTCGAGCCAGCGTCAGCGCCGTGACGAGACGCTGACCGGCCTCGGCGTCGGTCGACGTCTCGTCGGGCTGCCGGCCATCGCTCGAGGAATCCGATGTGGTGGGAGCGGAGGACGAGGACCGAGAGGACCCGGCGGCGATCTTGTCGCTGGTCCAGGTGAGGGGATGGCTGGCGTAATCGCCGTATTGCCGTGTCGTGGCCTGCACCGTTGTCAGCGGTGCGACGATCAGTGTGGTATCGGCCGCGGAGTTTTCCGTCTCGCTTGAGGAGGTGGATGATGATCGCGAAGAGGACGACGACCGGGTGGATGTTGTCGCGGAGTCGGATGAGGACGAGGTTGGCGACGGGGCCGAGGTCGAAGAGGTCGAAGAGGACGAAGAGGACGAGGTCGATGAAGAGATGGCATTGACGATATAGTCCTGAATGTCCCTGCTCTGGGCATCCAGGCTGCCTGATGTCTTCGTGGTGATGTCCTGCTCAGCCAAGCCCTGCTTCTTCAGCGCCTTCGTCAGCTCCGGGACGAGCTTGGCCCATTTGGACAGCGGAGTCTGCTGCGAGATCGTCAGTCCATCGGAAGGCACGAATATGGCCACTCGGCCGTGCGAGGTGATTTCGGATGAACTCGAGGACGTCGGGGAAGCCGTATTTCCGGTGGAACAGGCCGTAAGCCCGGCCAGCATCCCAGCGGCCAGGATCAACGCCAGTAGAGAGCCGGGCCAGTGTCTGCGTTGAACTGCCATGAAACGTCGTCCTTTTGCTCTTGCCGATATCGTTGCACGCCGATTGTAGTATCCCGCAACGATAGGGCGACATTCCCCGGATATGGGCGATTCAAGCCGTGCCAAGCAACACCCCGAACGACTGACCTACGATACCGCCATCGCCGACGAACGAGACGCGGGCCTTGCCCCGGGTCGAGTCGTCAGCGCGGCTGCCGCACGGCGCGGTCAAGATTCTGGGCCAGCGCGTCCATGAAGCCGGTGGTGTCCAACCACGGCGTGTCCGGTCCGACCAACCTTGCCAGATCCCTGGTCATGCTGCCGGACTCGACCGTGGCGATGATGGTGTGCTCGAGAATCTGCGCGAACCGTGCCACGTCGGGGGTGTCATCCAGCTTGGCGCGGTGCTTGAGACCGCCGGTCCACGCGAAGATCGATGCGATCGGATTGGTCGAAGTCGTCTCGCCGGCCTGCCAACGACGGTAATGCCGGGTGACCGTGCCGTGCGCGGCTTCGGCCTCGACCGTCTGACCATCCGGGGTCATGAGCACCGAGGTCATGAGGCCCAACGAGCCGAATCCCTGGGCCACGCTGTCGGACTGCACGTCGCCGTCATAGTTTTTGCATGCCCAGATATAGCCGCCGTGCCATCTCAGGGAGCTGGCGACCATGTCGTCGATCAGCCGGTGCTGATAGGTCAGGCCTTCGGCCTCGTACCGTTCGCGATATTCCGTTTCGAAGATCTCGGCGAACAGATCCTTGAACTCGCCGTCGTAGGCCTTGAGAATCGTGTTCTTGGTCGACAGATAGACCGGATAGTGCCGCAGCAGCCCGTAGTTGAAGCATGCACGGGCGAAACCGCGAATGGATTCATCGAGGTTGTACTGGACCTGTGCGACGCCCTTGCCGGGGTAGTCGAAGACCACATGTTCGGTGGGAGCGCTGCCATCCGCAGGCGTAAACGTGACCGTCAATCGCCCGGGGCGGTCGATCTTGAAATCCGTGGCCTTGTACTGATCGCCGAAGGCGTGTCTGGCGATGACGATTGGCTGCGTCCACGCCGGCACCGGGCGGGGAATATTGGAGATGACGATGGGCTCGCGGAAGATCGTGCCGCCCAAGATGTTTCTGATGGTGCCGTTGGGGGATTTCCACATCTTCTTGAGCCCGAATTCCTTGACGCGTGCCTCATCGGGCGTGATGGTGGCGCATTTGATACCTACATGCTCGCGTTTGATCGCCTCGGCGGCATCGATGGTGACCTGATCATCGGTTTCATCACGATGTTCGATGCCCAGATCGTAGTAATCCAGATCGATGTCAAGATAGGGCAGGATCAGTCGATTCTTGATGTCCTTCCAGATGACGCGTGTCATTTCGTCGCCGTCGAGCTCTACGACTTTGCCTTCGACCTTGATTTTGGGCATACCGATCTCCTTTGTCGATTCCATTGTTGTGGAGGCGCAAAATTCATCCTGTACACAGTATGTCACGGCCATGTAAATCCTAAGGATGACACGCTTCACCATGTGATATCGGATGTGCCGCGCATCGAGCGGGCATGCGCCGCACGGCCTGTCGAATTCGTCACAACCGGGCATTACCTTGGAAGCTATGTCTCAGGAAATAGAAATCGGTTTGGGCAAAAAGGGACGCCTTGCGTACTCCCTCGATGATGTGGCCATCGTTCCTTCCCGCCGCACGCGCGATCCGGAAGATGTGTCCACTTCGTGGCAGGTGGATGCCTACGAGTTCGGCATCCCGGTGATAGCGGCGCCGATGGATTCCGTGACCAGTCCCGCCACGGCCATCGCCATGGGGAGGTTGGGGGCCTTGGGTGTGCTGGATCTCGAGGGACTGTGGACCCGGTATGACGATCCGCAGCCGCAGCTCGATGAGATCGCCAAACTCCCAGCGCAGGCCGCGACTGCCCGCATCCAGGAGATCTACCGCGCGCCGATCAGGGCCGAACTCATCACCAAACGATTGCATGAGATTCGTGATGCCGGCGTCACCGTGGCCGCTGCCCTGTCTCCGCAGCGGACGCAGGAATTCTACGGCACGGTCGTCGAGGCCGGTGTGGATCTGTTCGTCATCCGCGGCACGGCGGTTTCCGCCGAGCATGTTTCCAGCGGGCACGAGCCGCTGAACCTCAAGAAGTTCATCTATGATCTGGACGTCCCGGTTATCGTCGGGGGCGTGGCGAATTACACCGCGGCCCTGCATCTCATGCGCACCGGCGCGGCCGGCGTGCTGGTGGGCTTTGGCGGCGGGGCCGTTTCGGCGACGCGGGACACCATCGGTGTCGAGGCCCCCATGGCCACTGCGATCGCTGACGTGGCGGAGGCGCGGCGAGACTATATGGACGAGTCCGGCGGACGGTATGTGCAGCTTATCGCCGATGGCGGAATGGGCACCTCGGGGAGCTTCGTGAAGGCTTTGGCGTTGGGTGCCGACGCCGTGATGCTGGGCGCGCCTTTGGCCCGGGCCACCGAGGCTCCCGGTCAGGGCAAGCACTGGGGCGCCGAGGCTCGGCATGAGACATTGCCGCGCGGATTCCGCACCGACGTCGGTACCGTGGGCTCATTGGAACAGATTCTGTTCGGGCCTAGTCATCGGGCCGACGGCACCATCAACTTCATCGGCGCGTTGCACCGTGCCATGGCATCCACCGGATACGTCGACGTGAAGAATTTCCAACGCTGCCAGGTCGTGGTGACGCCGACGCGCGCGATGTGATTATCCACATATCCACAATCCGCATTCGTCGATTTGACTGGCGGTACCGTGCCGTGGTGTCCTTGTAACGGCCGGTTTCAAAGGGGAACCGGTGCCGTACCGAGCGGGCGAGCGGGGAGGTTCCATCCATGACACAGCAGGCCGTTGTGCCATTCGACGAGCGGGGGCGGTCTCGGCTTGCCTCGTTCGACGGTGAAATCCACGTCGAATTATCGCGGATTCCCGTGCACTATCACATCTGCTCGTGGGATGCCATCGAGACGGATTGCCATATGCTGGCCATGTCGGTGTGCCGCATCGCCTGCGCCACCGCGGATGCCGTGCGCGGAAGACCGGTCCCCGCACCGATTCGGCGGTATCTTTCGGAGCCGTGTCTGCGTAAACTCGCCAACGTTTCGGCCTTGCTGGATTACCATCTGCAATCGCATCCGGATTTGAAAATCAGCTTGAAACGACCGCCGGCGATACCGATGCTGATCAATGGCACGTTCACCAGCGCCAAAAAATTGGATGCCGTCGTCATGCTGGCCCTGGGGAAAACGCATTACTGGGTCACCTTGGTCTTCGAACAGACCGGCAGCCGTTGGGTGTGCAACCACGCCGACATGGGGTGAGGGTCAGGGAATGCGGCCTATGTTCACCGAGTGAAACGGGCGCATGGTTTATAGTGGAGCATATGTTGCGCGAATATGCAGTCGATGACATTCGACCCACGACCGAAAAGGACACCATCTATTCGTTATTGGCCAATCGTGCCGCCCGGAGCGGCGATGATCTGATAGCCCAATGGCAGGATGACCGCCGCGCCTGGCAGAGTGTCAGCGCCGGCGAGATGCTGACACGTGTGCGTGAGGTGGCCAAGGGGCTGCTGGGACTGGGCGTCAAGGCGGGGACCATGGTCGTCATCTATTCCGCCACCTGTTATCAGTGGGGCGTGGTGGATTTTGCGTGTGCGGCGATCGGTGCCGTTTCCGTGCCGATTTACGAGACCGATTCCCCGAAACAGGCCGAATCGATTGTCTCGGATGTCGAGCCCTTGGTGGCTTTTGCAGGCGATGCCGCGCACGCGCAGACGCTTGAGGAGATCAGGCAGGACCAGCCCGGGTTTAATTACGTGTTCAACTTCGAGGCCGAGGGGTTGGATGCCGTGGCTGATTTCGGCACATCCGTCAAGGATGATGAGTTGAATCGCGCCATCGACAGGGTATCCGCCAGCGATATGGCGACCATCGTCTACACCTCCGGTTCGACCGGGAGGCCCAAGGGAGCCATGCTGTCGCATCGCAATTTCACCCATATCGTCTATGACGGTTACGAGGTGCTCGACGAGATGCTGTATCAGCCCTCGAGACTGATGCTGTTCCTTCCCTTGGCGCATTGCTTCGCGCGCTACATCCAGTATGTGGCGATCGGCGCCCAAGGCGTGGTCGGATATGTGCCGAACGCCGGTCATCTGCTGGCGGATATGCGCAGTTTCAAGCCCACCTATCTGCTGGGTGTGCCCCGTGTCTTCGAGAAGGTGTACAACGCGGCCTCGCAGAAGGCCGGCAACGGGATGAAAGGACGGATCTTCGCCAATGGGTCCAAGCATTTCATCCAATGGTCCAAGGAGGAAGGCGAAGGCAAGATCCACTCGACGTTGGACAGGCTGCGGCATGCCTTCTACATGAACGCGATCGGTTCTTCGATCCATTCGGCCTTAGGCTCCAACATGAAGTATCTGGCGTGCGGCGGGGCTCCGATGGATGCCGACCTGGCGCATTTCTTCAACGGTTTCGACGGCATCACGTTTATCCAGGGATATGGCATGACCGAAACTGCCGCTCCCTGCGTGGTGAACTTCGAGGATGCCAATCGAGTCGGTTCCGTCGGCAAACCCGGACCGGGAATCACGGTCAGGCTCGCGGATGACGACGAACTGCTGATCAAGGGCGACAACGTGTTCCTCGGCTATTACAAGCAGCCCGAGCTTACCGCCGAGGTACTCGATGACGATGGTTGGCTGCGCAGCGGCGATCTGGGGGAGATTGACGATGATGGTTTCGTCTACATCACCGGAAGGAAAAAGGACATCATCATCACCGCCGGTGGCAAGAACATCAGCCCGGCGCCG
The DNA here is from genome assembly GCA_937874315.1 of uncultured Bifidobacterium sp. GTDB lineage: Bacteria > Actinomycetota > Actinomycetes > Actinomycetales > Bifidobacteriaceae > Bifidobacterium. The sequence continues at coordinate 14,297 of CALNAE010000033.1, forward strand.
ATGGAGAACACCATCGGAACCTGCCCGATCGTGTCGCATGTCGTGGTGCTTGGCGATGGCAAGCCTTTTGTTTCGGCCCTGATCGCCCTCGACGCCGAGATGGTGTATTCGTGGCTCATTCAGCGCGGGATGGACGGCGACATGCCCATGGAACAGATCGCCAGGAACGACGCCGTGCGTGCCTACGTTCAGCAGTATGTGGATCAGGCGAACGGCAGCGTGTCGCGTGCCGAGTCGGTTCGTAAATTCATCATCCTCGATAAGGATTTCAACGAGCAGGATGAAACGCTCACTCCAAGCATGAAGGTGGTGCGTCCCAAGGTGCTGCAGCGGTATGCGAGTCTGATCAACGATGTCATGTATGCTCCGCGCACACAATCCAGGCAGCCGACCGCCACGGTCAAGATCTTCGACAAGACCAGCGAGACCGTCAAACAGGCGTCGGAATCGGTCAAGCAGGCTTCCGAGAACGTCCGACAGGCTTCCGAAACCGTCAGCCCCAAGGTGCGTCAGGCTTTGGAACAGGCTAAGGAATACATCAACAAGCGCGCGCAGGACGTCGAAGAGGGGCAGGACGGGTCTGATACGCTCGAGAATGAGACAGCTCAGCGCATCTCGAACGAGCGTGCCGAGCGCAAGGCGCGGCCGGGGCGTGATGAACATACGCACGCACGGTCCCATTCGAAGCACGACGAGCCGCATGACGGTCATTCCCCGGCGGCGGGTTCACACTGATCGCCGTCGTGCAACAACCCACCAGCGTTATGGTCAATGAGGAGAGATAGTTATGCCCATTCGTGAGATCCGTGTCGTTCCAGATCCCGTTCTTCGCACCGTCTGCGATCCGATCGCGACGATCACGCCGGCGATACGTCATATGGTTCAGGATCTGCTGGACACCGTGGACGACCCCGGCCGAGCCGGGCTTTCGGCGAATCAGATCGGCATCGGACTGCGCGCTTTTTCCTACAATATCGAGGGTAGAGTCGGCTATATCCTCAACCCGGTGATCGAGGAGACCAGTGGCGAACAGGATGGCGAGGAGGGATGCCTGTCCGTTCCCGGATTGTGGTATCCGACCCGGCGCGCCGATTATGCTCGCGCCCGTGGCATCGATCTTGATGGCAAGACAGTGGTGTTGGAGGGACGTGGCGTGATGGGCCGGATGTTGCAGCATGAATGCGATCATCTCGACGGTCATATTTACCTCGACCGACTGGAAAAGGACGTGAGGCGTCAGGCCATGCGGCAGTTGCGTTCCGGTGGTTCTCGCTGACCGCGTTATCGGTGATAGCGGGGTTGTGCTATCGTACTATGCTGTATGTCGACTGGGTCTGTGCGGTGTCGTGTGACGCATGGATTCAACGCATCATGGTTTCAATCAGACATACGATATCGCGTCATGCCCGCGACGGTCTGTGTCGGTCGGCTCCCCGGAGTTGCACGCAGATGCGCATGACCAGGCAAGAACCGACATGAAAGGTAGTTCTACTATGGCTCAAATCACTATGAGCGACATGCTGAAGTCCGGTCTGCACTTCGGTCACCAGACCCGTCGTTGGAATCCGAAGATGAAGCAGTACATCCTCACCCAGCGCAACGGCATCCATATCATCAATCTCTTCAAAACGCTCGATTTGATCGATGCCGCCTATGACTTCATCAAGACCACCGTTGCCCATAATGGCACCGTTCTCTTCGTCGGCACCAAGAAGCAGGCGCAGGAGGCCGTCGAGGCTCAGGCGAGTCGTGTGAACATGCCCTACGTCAGCGAGCGTTGGCTCGGCGGCATGCTCACCAACTTCCAGACCGTCTCCAAGCGCGTGTCGCGTCTGAAGGAACTGGAGGAGATGGACTTTTCGGATGTGCACGGTTCCGGTCTGACCAAGAAGGAGCTGCTGCTGCTCGAGCGCGAGAAGGACAAGTTGAGTCGACAGCTCGGCGGCATCCGTAATATGGCTCGTACGCCTTCCGCGATGTTCGTCGTGGACATCAACAAGGAGGCTCTTGCCATTGAAGAGGCGCACAAGCTGAGCATTCCCGTGGTCGCGGTGGTCGATACGAACACCGATCCCGAATTGGTGAATTATCCGATTCCCGCCAATGACGATGCGATTCGTGGCATTGAGTTGTTGACCAGCCTGATGGCCGATGCCGTTGCGGAAGGTCTGTTGGAGCGTTCCGGCAAGGCGGAGAAGGCCGAAAACGATTCGACCGATCAGCCGATGGCCGCTTGGGAGAAGGAACTGCTGACCAAGGACGGTGCCGCTTCGGATCAGACCGAGGCAGAGGCAGAGCCTGAGGCCAAGGTCGAGGACAAGCCGGCGGCTGACGAAAAGCCGCAGGCATAGAAACCCGAGTATGGTGCCGTGGACTGATTGTTCCACGGCGCCATGAATGCAATCAGAGGAGAGTACCAATGGCAGCAATTACTGCAGCATTGATCAAGCAGGTGCGTGACGACACCGGTGCCGGCATGATGGACGTGAAGAAGGCTCTTGTCGAGGCCGAAGGCGACGTCGCTCGCGCCAAGGAGATTATCCGCGCCAAGGGCATTCAGGCCGCTGGTAAGCGTGAGGGCCGTAATGCCAAGGAAGGCACCATCGCATCCAAGGTCGTCGATACCGCGAACGGCCAGGTGGGCTTCGCCATCGAGGTGAATTCCGAAACCGACTTCGTGGCCAAGACTCCGAAGTTCGTCGAATTCGCCGATACCGTGCTGGAACGGGCCATCAAGGCCGACGCGCATGACGTCGACGATGTGCTTGCGGCTCCGGCCGAGGACGGTACCGTCAAGGTATCCGTCGAGGAAGCCGCGGCGCTGTTCGGAGAGCATGTGAAGCTCGGTCAGTTCGTCCGCATTGAGGGCCCACGGGTTGAGATCTATGCGCATAAACGTTCCGTGGAGATGCCTCCGAGCATCGTGGCCATGGTGGCGACCGACGAAGCCGGTGCCGCCGTCGCACATGAGGCGGCTCTGCAGATCTCCGCGTTGGGCGCCCGTTGGCTCGAGCGTGAGGATGTTCCGGCTGATGTCGTCGACTCCGAGCGCCGCGTCGCCACTGAGAAATCACAGGCCGAAGGCAAGCCCGAGAAGATCATCCCCAAGATCGTCGAGGGACGCCTCAACGCGTTCTACAAGGAGAACGTGCTCCTCGAGCAGGACTATGTCAAGGACACTTCGAAGTCGGTCGGCGATCTGTTCACCAAGGTCGGCGGCAAGGCGTTGGGCTTCGCTCGGGTCGAGGTCGGCAAGGGCCCCGAGGACTAAGTGACATCCGTGGTTTCCAATCGTCGGGTATGCCGTCGGTTTCTATGACATGACGGTCGCGTCGAGTGGGCGCCGGCACCAAATGGTGCCGGCGCCCACTGTCGTTGTTGCTGGATAGACTGAAGGACGGCTATTGTGCGGAACCGAAGAGGAAGGCTGTCCATGAACGGCGAAATGACAACACAGACCCCACGAAGAATGCTGTTGAAATTGTCGGGCGAGGCATTCGGTGGAGGCGCCGTCGGCATCGACACCCACGTCATTCGCCGCATCGCCAAGGAGATCGTTCCCGCGGTCCGTCAGGGGGTTCAGGTCGCCATCGTCACGGGAGGCGGGAACTTCTTCAGGGGGGCCGAGCTACAGCAGGCGGGCATCGAGCGCAACCGAGGGGACTACATGGGGATGCTCGGCACTGTGATGAACTGCCTGGCGTTGCAGGACTTCCTCGAACAGGAGCATCAGGCGACTCGTGTGCAGACCGCCATCACCATGGGTCAGGTCGCCGAGCCATATATCCCGTTGAAAGCCATACGCCACCTGGAGAAGGGCCGCGTGGTCATCTTCGGGGCGGGAGCGGGCATGCCATATTTCTCAACGGACACCGTCTCGATACAGCGTGCACTTGAAATCCACTGCGATGAAGTCCTCATGGGCAAAAACGGTGTGGACGGCGTGTACACGGCGGACCCGCGCAAGGATCCTTCCGCCCGCCGTTTTTCTCGATTGAGTTACAATCGGGCACTGGTCGATAATCTGGCGGTGATGGACGCCGCGGCTTTGTCAATGGCGAGGGACAACGAGACGCCGATTCGCGTATTCGGCTTGGAGGACGAGGGCAATGTGACGCGTGCGCTCGTTGGCGAGCGCATCGGGACCTTGGTCTCCTCGCAGGAATCGCAGGTCGCCGAATAATTCCGGTCGGCGCGTCGACGGTTTTATGCGCCGGCGTGGCGGTCCCCATTCATCGAATTTCATAACCTATATACAACCTCAAGCACAAGGAGCTCGAATGTCATCAGTCGTCGAACAGGCCGTGTCCCAGATGGGCAAATCCATCGAATCCACCAAGGAGAATTTCTCAGGCATCCGTACCGGTCGAGCCAACCCCGCGTTGCTCAATGGCATCATGGTCGACTATTACGGTGCGCCGACGCCCATCAAGGCCGTGGCCACCATCGGCGTACCGGAAACGCGTACGCTCTCGGTGACCCCCTTTGATCCGTCGCAGGCGAACGCGGTCGAAAAGGCGATCCGCGATTCCGACCTCGGGGTGAGCCCTCGTCGAGACGGCAACGTCATTCACGTCACCATGCCGGAATTAACCGAGGACCGCCGTAAGGAATACGTGAAATTGGCCAAGACCAAGGCCGAGGACGGCAAGGTCGCCGTGCGCAATATCCGTCGCAAGACCAAGGAAGGCATCGATAGGGCGGTCAAAGACGGCGATATGGGCGAGGACGAGGGAGATCGGCTGCTTAAGGAGCTCGACAAGGCGACCAAGCAGGTGACCGAACAACTTGATGCGCTGCTGGACACCAAGCAGAAGGAGATCATGGAGGTCTGATCCGGCTTCCGGCGAGTGTGGAACGGATGAAGCATACATGCTGACACATCATAAACAGAACCATGAGGCAGACGCTGCGCTCAGTGACATCAACCGCAGAACCGGGCGCAATATGCCCCAAGCCGTTGCGACGGCGGTGATGCTGATCGCAGTGATCGTCTTGTGCCTGCTGGTGCGCATCGATCTCTTCGTGGCCTTGATCGTGGCATTCATGATGCTTGGCCTGTGGGAGTTGCATGTTGATTTCGCCGTCGCCGGGTTCAGCACGCCGTTGTTGACGATGTTGGTGTGCTCGGCCATCACGCTGTTCGCGACCTATTACGCGCCGGACCATCTTATGGCCGTCGCCATATGCATCCTGGCTTCGCTGCTGCTCGTGACGATCAGCGCCAGCCTGAACGTCGCCACGGGGGACAGGCTGGCCGCGGCCGTCGCCAACAAGGATCGGCATCCGGACGTGGCCCGGCGGCAGGACTCGGTCACGGCTGATTCCAAACGCGGTCGGTTGGACAACGTGGCGGTTTCCGTGCTGACGGTGCTGTACATCCCGTTGCTGGCCTCATTCCTCATCCTTCCGCTGACCTTCCATGGTCATCCCGTCGCGCATGCGGTCATGATCGTCTTCCTTCCGGCCATCAGCGATACGGGTGGATTGTTCGCAGGGGCTTGGCTGGGCAAACACAAACTGTCTCCTCGCATTTCCCCCAAGAAATCGTTCGAGGGGCTGTTGGGATCGATTCTCGCATCCATCGCCGGTTCCTTTGTCATTTTCGCCATAAGCTACCGTGCGCTGTGGTCCACGCACTGGTGGGTGCCTATTTTGATGGGCGTGATCGTCGGCATCATCGGCACCTTCGGCGATCTGTGCGCATCCATGCTCAAGCGTGACATCGGGATCAAGGATATGGGACATTTGCTCAAGGGCCATGGCGGCGTCCTCGACAGGGTAGACTCCATTCTGCTGTGCGCGCCGTTTCTCACTCTGCTGCTGTGGGTGACAGGTCTGTGAACGATGGCCTCATGTGACGTGACGCCCATGTGGTCCAACAAGTCGGTGAATGTCGTTCAACAGTAAGTGAATAAGGAATTCAAAGGTATTCGTATGAGCGTAGTGGCTGCACATTCAGCGTCGTCGACCGAGGCCGAGTCGGGGATTACTCCGGGCGGTCGGTCCGGGAGATTTCGCGACGTATTATCCAGCGACCATGCCCGTCGAGGCAAGCCGCCGGTGCATCTGACCGATCTCAATGACGACGAACGCAAGCAGCGTGCCGAAGCGTTGGGCATGAAACCGTTTCGGGCGAGGCAGTTGGCCAATCACTATTTCGGCCATTACGACGTCGATGCGGCCGGATTCTCGGATTTTCCGCTGGCGCAACGCGACGAGGCAGTTCAGGAGTTCTTCCCCACGCTGATCACCGCTGTCGACCGGCAGGAGGCCGATCAGGGCACCACGGTGAAGACGCTGTGGGAGCTGTTTGACGGTTCACATATCGAATCGGTTCTGATGAGATATCCGCAGCGCATCACCCTGTGCATTTCCAGTCAGGTGGGCTGCGGCATGGGATGTCCCTTCTGCGCCACCGGACAACTTGGTCTGACGCGCAACATGTCCACCGGGGAAATACTCGAGCAGGTGCGTGTCGCCGCGAAGATGGCCCGAGACGGCGAGCTTGCCGGCGGCCCGGGACGATTGAGCAATGTCGTATTCATGGGGATGGGTGAACCCATGGGCAATTATCGTGCGGTGATGCATGCCGTCCGGCAGATCAGCGCCGCGCCGCCCGAGGGTTTCGGCATCTCGGCTAGGAACATCACCATATCGACGGTCGGTGTCGTCCCGGGGATCAGAAAGCTTACGCAGGAATCGTTGCCGGTTCGGCTTGCCGTCTCATTGCATGCGCCAACCGACGCATTGCGCGATGAGCTGGTGCCCATGAATCGCAGATTCAATACGACCCAGGTGCTGGATGCGGCCCACGACTATTATCTCGCATCGAAACGGCGCGTCAGCATCGAATACGCCCTGATGCGCGGCATCAACGATCAGGCCGAGCACGCCACACAGTTGGCGAGACGGCTGAACCATTATGGCGACGATTGGGTTCACGTCAATCCGATCCCGCTCAATCCGATCGAGGGTTCGCGCTGGACCGCGTCGAAACCGGAGGATGAGCGCGCCTTCCTCGATATCCTGCATCGTGCGGGCATAGCCGCCACGTTGCGCGACACCCGTGGATCCGACATCGACGGTGCCTGCGGGCAGCTGGCGGCCAAACACCGCTAAACCGGGTTCGGCTCGCCGCGTCTTCGGTCGGGTGGTAAGACGCGGAACGTGGAATCGTCGAGCCCATGGATATCCTGATGGCATATGATGGCTCATAATCGTGGCCGACCATGGCCATCACCATGAGAAGAGGCGCGTATGACTTTGGCGGTGCGGGTGATTCCCTGTCTGGATGTCGACGACGGTCGTGTGGTCAAGGGCGTTCATTTTCAGCACTTACGCGATGCCGGGGATCCGGTCGAGCTCGCCGCCGAATATTATAGGCAGGGGGCGGATGAGCTCACGTTCCTCGACGTCACCGCCTCCAGCTCCGGACGCGCCACCATGGTCGACGTCGTCAGCCGTACCGCGGATCAGCTGTTCATTCCGCTGACCGTCGGAGGCGGCGTGCGCAGTTGGGAGGATGTCGATTCGCTGTTGCGTTGCGGCGCGGACAAGGTCAGCGTCAACACCGCGGCGATCAACGATCCGATGCTGATATCCCGCATCGCCAGTCGCTTCGGCAATCAGGTGCTGGTGCTTTCCGTCGATGCCCGGCGTGAGCGCGGGGAACGACACACCGAGTCGGGCTTCGAGGTAACCACGATGGGTGGTCGACACGCCACGGGCATCGATGCGTTGTGGTGGGCGAAACGCGCACAAGAGCTCGGGGCCGGGGAGATCCTGCTCAACTCCATGGATGCCGACGGCACCGGGCGTGGTTTCGACATCGAGATGATTCGAGCGATGCGTGCCCAGGTCGAGATTCCCATCATCGCCAGCGGTGGAGCGGGCAAGGCCGAGGACTTCCCGCCTGCCGTCGCGGCTGGTGCAGACGCGGTGCTCGCCGCATCGGTGTTCCATTTCGGCACGGTGAGCATCTCCGGCGTCAAACGCTGCCTGCGTGATGCGGGCTATGAAGTGCGCTGAACGCATCGGGTTCATTCAAGACTAAGGATTCGTATGGATACCATTCAACATTCGTCTGACGATGCACCGATGAAGGCCGATCCGGTCGGAGCGCCCCGATTGGATCGCCGCATCGCGTCACGGCTCAAACGCGATTCCAAGGGGCTGGTGGCGGCGGTGATCCAGCAGTTCGACACGCATGAAGTGCTCATGGTCGGTTACATGAACGACGAGGCGCTGCGCCGCACCCTGAGTACGGGCAGGGTGACCTTCTGGTCGCGTTCTCGGCAGGAGTATTGGCGCAAGGGGGATACCTCCGGCCATGTTCAGTATGTCAAGGCGGTGTCGCTGGATTGTGACGGCGACGCGCTTCTGGTCGAGGTCGATCAGGTCGGCGCCGCGTGTCACACCGGTGCGCGTTCCTGTTTTGAGGCAGGAGGCCCCCTGTCCGTGGTCGTCGGCCGGCGTGCGCGCGACGAGGAGCAGCCGCCGGCGGAATTGCGGCACGACGCGCAACGCGACGCCGTCGAACGCCGGGAACGGCGCGAGACACGATGATGAAACGGGGGCCGGAAGTGTCATATAGCGTCGAAGGTCTGGCATGGGGGTCGGTCTGGCCCGATCGCAAGCAGTTCCTTGCGATGGCCGATGAGGGCTATCGGATGATTCCAGTCGTGCAACGGCTGCTGGCCGATTCCCTGACACCGGTGGGGCTGTATCAGCGTCTTGCGGCCGGCCGCAGCGGAACGTTCATCCTCGAATCCGCGGAGTACGGCGGCAGCTGGAGCCGATATAGCTTTATCGGCGTGCATGCGCTGGCGCAGTTGCGTTCCCGTGCCGGACAGGCGGATTGGCTCGGCGAGGTTCCTGCGGGTGTTCCCCGGCACGGTGATGTCCTCGACGTGCTCAGGGCCACGATGCAGGCCTTGCGGGCACCGCGGGTCGAAGGCCTGCCCAATCTCACGGGCGGTCTGGTCGGTTCGGTGGGGTGGGATGCCCTGCGGCATTGGGAGCCGACCCTGCGAGCCCAGGCCCCCGATGAAACCGGCCAGCCGGAACTCGCTCTGGCGCTGGCCACCGATATGGCGGTGGTCGACCACATGACAGGCTCGGTGTGGCTGATCTCCAACGCCGTCAATATCGACGACCAACCCTCCCATGCCGACGTCGCATACGGCAGGGCGTTGCGTCAGCTTCGACGGATGCGCCGCGCCGCCACCTCGCCTATCGAGCATGAGGCGCAGGTGATGAGCGTGGACGCCTTGTTGCCGCGGCCGGAACTGCGTTTTCGTACCCGACGAGAGGATTACGAACGTTCGGTTGAACAGGCCAAACGCCATATCGTCGACGGCGATGTGTTCCAGGTCGTGATTTCCCAACGGCTTGAGCTCGAGGCGGTGGCGGATCCCTTCGACATCTACCGGGTGCTGCGCACGCTTAACCCGAGCCCCTATATGTATTTCTTCACGCTGACGGATGCCGAAGGCCGCGATTTCCACGTCATCGGTTCGAGTCCGGAGACGCTGATCAAGATGGATCATAGGCATGCCGTGACTTTCCCGATAGCCGGCTCAAGGCCCCGCGGCGAGAGCGTGGAGGAGGACGAACGGCTGGCGCGTGAGCTGCTGGCCGATCCCAAGGAACGCAGCGAGCATATCATGCTCGTCGATTTGTCCCGCAACGATCTGAGCAAGGTCTGTCTGCCCGAAACCGTCAATGTGGTGTCACTGATGGAAATCAAGCGATTCAGCCATATCATGCACATCTGCTCGACGGTCACCGGCGAGGTGGATCCGAAATATAGCGCCATCGACGTCTTTACCGCGGCTTTTCCCGCGGGGACGCTGTCGGGGGCACCGCGCCCGCGTGCCATTGAGATCATAGATGAGTTGGAACCCGCGGATCGCGGGATCTACGGCGGGACCGTCGGATATTTCGATTGCGCGGGCGATATGGACATGGCCATCGCCATCCGTACCGCCTACATCCGCGATCACCTGGCTATTGTGCAGGCCGGTGCCGGTATCGTGCTCGATTCCGTTCCCGCCAGCGAATGGAGCGAGACCCGGAACAAGGCGGCCGCGAGCGTCGAAGCGATACAGATCGCGGCGCAGCTGCGGCCCGCTCAGATATAGGACAGGCCGTTACCCGAACTTGGGACCGCGCGGTGCCAATGCGCAGGTTCGGGTTTGTGGGGCCCGGTGAAATGAACGCGGCTGCCCGAAGCGGCGACCGGATGGCAAGATAACCGATCTGCCGTAACACGGCGTGCACTACAGTGTGGCTACGACTACAGGAGGAAGAGCCATGACCGTACTGGATCAGCTGGTCAAGGGTGCGCTGGAAGACGAGCGCATGCGTGAATCACGGACACCGATCGAGGAGATGAAACGCCTGGCCTATGCCGCGCCCGCTCCCATCGATGCGACCCGATGGCTCAGACGTCCTGACGGGATCGGTGTGATAGCTGAGATCAAGCGGGCCTCGCCGTCGAAGGGATTCCTGGGCGATATCCCGGATCCTGGTGCCATGGCTCGTTCCTATGAACGTGGGGGAGCGAGTATTATCTCCGTGCTCACCGAGGAGCGCCAATTCCACGGTTCACTGCAGGATCTGGATGCGGTGAAGGCCGCGGTCCACATTCCGGTATTACGCAAGGACTTCATCGTTACCGACTACCAGATTTGGGAGGCGCGCGCACACGGCGCCGACCTCGTGCTGTTGATCGTCGCCGCGCTTGACGATGAAACGCTGGGCCGGTTGTTGCGATTGACTCATGAGCTGTCGATGACGGCGTTGGTCGAGACCCATGATCGCGCGGAAATCGATCGTGCGCTTGCCGCCGGGGCCAACGTGCTGGGCATCAACGCGCGTAATCTCAAGGATCTGCACGTTGATGTGGGTACCTACCACGATCTCGCCGCCGCACTGCCTGAGCACGTCGTCAGGGTGGCGGAATCCGGCGTGTTCGGCACGGTTGAGGCCGAGGACTATGCCCGTGCCGGCGCCGATGCGATCCTGGTCGGTGAGGGCGTGGCCACCGCAGACGATCCGCAGGCAGCCGTCGCACGGCTGGTCGCCGCGGGAGACCGTGTCAAGGCGTCGCAGCAAATGCCGCTGAGCACGCACGAAGGCCCGTATTTCGGCATCTTCGGCGGGCGATACGTGCCCGAGGCGCTGATCGGCGCGTTGGATGAGTTGGAATCCGTGTATACCCAGGCCAAGGCCGATCCCGAATTCCAGAAGGAATTCGCCCGGTTGAACCGTCAATACGTCGGTCGGCCGTCGGCCTTGACCGAGGCACCACGTTTCGCCGCGCGTCTCAACCGACGCACGGGGATTCACGCCAGGGTGTTTCTCAAACGCGAGGATCTCAATCACACCGGTGCCCATAAGATCAACAACGCGTTGGGACAGGCGCTGCTGGTCAGAAGGATGGGGAAGACCAGGGTCATCGCCGAGACCGGGGCCGGTCAGCATGGCGTGGCGACCGCCACGGTATGCGCGATGTTCGGTCTCAAGTGCCGCATCTACATGGGACAGATCGACGCCAGAAGACAGGCGCTCAATGTCGCGCGGATGCGTCTGCTCGGCGCCGAGGTCGTCGAGGTGACGCAGGGCACGCGGATTCTCAAGGACGCCATCAACGAGGCGTTACGCGACTGGGTGACCAACGTCGAGTCGACGCATTATCTGCTCGGAACGGTCGCCGGGCCGCATCCCTTCCCCTCCATGGTGCGTGATTTCCAGCAGATCATCGGCATCGAGGCGAAACGGCAGTTGCGGGAGGAATACGGCATCGATCATCCCGATGCGATATGCGCCTGCGTCGGTGGCGGTTCCAACGCCATCGGCGTGATGAACGCCTTCCTCGACGACGATCGCGTCCGGCTGTATGGCTTCGAGGCCGGCGGCCATGGGCCGGACTCGGGCGAGCATGCCATTCGATTGACGCCCGGCACCGGGCAACTCGGCATGTTCCAGGGTGCGAAATCCTATCTGTTGGAAAGCGACGAGGGACAGACGATGGATACCTATTCCATTTCGGCGGGCCTGGACTATGCCTCGGTGGGGCCGGAACACGCCTGGCTCAAGGAATTGGGCAGGGTGACCTACTCCTATGCGACCGACGACGAGGCGATGTCCGGATTCAAGGATCTGTGCGAAACCGAGGGCATCATTCCCGCCATCGAAAGCGCCCATGCGGTCGCGGGCGCATACAAGGCGGCGGCGGATCTCAAGACGAGGGGACTCGACGAACCGGTTATCCTGATCAACATCTCCGGTCGCGGCGACAAGGACGTGGCCACCGCGGGCTCCTGGTTCGGCTATCTCACCGACGCGCAGAGCAAGGCGCTGGAAGCGAACGGTTCCCACGGCACTTCATCGGATAAGGAATAAGCATGAACATGTCAACTGAGTCAACAGATCATGAATCAGCGATGAAGGATCCCGCAGTTACCCCCGCGCCGGCTTCTGGTACCGGTCCACGGGCCGTATTCGATCCGTCGGCCTCCCGCCAGCCGCTGGGACTGAACCATGGCCCGAGCGCCACCGGCACGCGGCTCGACGCCTGTGCCTCCCACGACATGCCGGCCTTCATCGGGTACCTGCCCTATGGCTTCCCGGATCACGATACGTCGATCGCGGCGCTGGAGACGTTGGTGCGAAGCGGTACGGACATCGTGGAGATCGGGCTGCCGTACTCCGACCCGGTGATGGACGGCCCGGTGATCCAATCGGCCTCGCAGATCGCCCTCGCCGCCGGGGAGCGCATGGAAGGGGTGTTCGATGCGGTCAGCGCGGTGGCGCGGGCCGGCGGCATACCGCTGGTGATGAGCTATTGGAATCTGATATTCCACTATGGCGTCGAGCGCTTCGCCGCGCGATTCGCGGATGCCGGTGGCGCGGGACTGATCACTCCCGATCTCATTCCCGATGAGGCAGGCGAGTGGATCGAATCCTCGCAGCGACACGGGCTCGACCGTATCTTTCTCGTCTCCCCGGATTCCACCGACGAACGGCTGCGCGTCGTGGCTCGGGCCGGCCGCGGCTTCGTCTACGCGGCATCGCGCATGGGCGTCACGGGAGAGCGCTCCACTTTGTCCACGACCCCCCAAGAGTTGGTTCGTCGTGCCAAGGCGGCGGGGGCAGAGCATGTGTGCGTCGGCATCGGCGTCTCCACTCCCGAACAGGCTCGTCAGGTCGGCGCCTACGCCGACGGCGTCATCGTGGGTTCGGCGCTGGTCCACACCCTGTTGGACGGTCGTGGCGCGGCGCTGAGCGATCGCGACCGGGCACTGCACGATCTTCGGCTCACCGCCACCGCTCTGGCCCGGGCCGCACATGAGGCGAGGCGCGAGAGCTAGCGAAGATATCGTCCTGAGCGACTAGCATATGGAAATCATGACACTGAGTTATATCCCCTCGCCGTCGGTTTCCGAATTCACGCTCGGTCCACTGACCATCCATTTCTATGCGCTGTGCATCCTTGCGGGAATCATCCTCGCCGTCTGGATCGGCTCGACGCGATGGAAGAAACTGGGTGGCAGTTTCGACCAGTTCCTCGACATCACACTATGGGCGGTGCCCGCGGGCATCGTCGGCGCGCGCCTGTATCACATCATCACCACTCCCGAACGGTTCTTCGGACCTCACGGCGACTGGGTCGAGATGTTTCGTATCTGGCATGGCGGTCTGGGAATCTGGGGCAGCGTCGCGCTCGGTGCATTGGCGGCATGGGCGTGGTGTCGGCACAAAGGCTATCCGGTCGCGTTGCTGATGGACGCGCTGGCACCGGGATTGTTGCTCGCCCAGGCCGTCGGGCGTCTGGGCAATTGGTTTAACCAGGAGCTCTACGGCGCGCCGACGACGTTGCCCTGGGGGTTGAAGCTCAACACCGCGGGAACGGCCATCGGCCATGGCGAACAGTGCTTCGACGGGTCCAGCTGCCCCACGGGAACGCTGTTCCAACCGACCTTCCTCTACGAGATGATCTGGAATCTCATCGGCGTCGCGATCATCTTGTGGATCGGACGCAAGGCGGTTCGGCGGCTCAAGGCTGGGTCGCTGTTCGTCATCTATGTGCTGTGGTACACGGCGGGCCGTACGTGGATTGAGATGCTGCGCATTGATTTCTCCCACGAGTTCCTCGGGGTGCGCATCAACGTCTGGGTGTCCATCGCCGTGTTCATCGCGGCCGCCGTCGCCTTCATCTTCGTTCAGAGAATCGGTAAATCGACCGCCCTGCTTTCCGAAAAGCTCCGCACGATCACCGAGGCGCAGGCACGGGAAATGAATGCGAACGAACCCAAGGGCGCGTCTCATCCTGAGGCATGATGGTCTTCGTCGCTCGCAGTCAATAGAATGACCGGTATGAGCATACGTATCGCACCCAGTATTCTTTCCGCGGATTTTTGCAATCTTGAGCGTGACCTGCAAAGGGTATCCCATGCCGATTTGGTGCATGTGGATGTTATGGACCATCATTTCGTCCCCAACCTCACCCTTGGCGAGCCAATCGTCAAGCGCATCTGCGAGGTGTCAACGCTGCCCGTGGATGTCCATCTGATGATTGAAGACCCCGACCGTTGGGCGCCTGATTTCGCTCAGGCGGGCGCGAAATCCGTCAGTTTTCATATGGGGGCGACCCATGCGCCGGTGCGTTTGGCTCGCCAGCTGCGCACCATGGGCTGCCAGGCATGTTTCGCGGTGCGTCCCGCCGAACCGGTCGAGCCCATGTTCGACATTCTCGACGAATTCGACATGATCCTGATCATGACCGTGGAGCCCGGATTCGGCGGGCAGAAGTTCCTTTCCAATCAGATGGGCAAGGTGCGTCGTCTGCGCGACGAGATCACGCGGCGCGGTCTGGACACGCATATTCAGGTGGATGGCGGGGTGAACCCCGAAACCGCTCGCGTCGTTGCGGATGCCGGAGCCGATGTGTTGGTGGCCGGTTCGGCGGTTTTCGGGGCCGAGAACCCCAATGCCGCGATTGACGAGATTCGTGAGCGTGCCGGGCAAACATACCGAAAATAGCCATGTGTCGAATTCACCATGGATATGATGAAACACACCATGTGTCCGGCATCGTGTCGGTGATATGACTGGATGGTGGGCGCGAGACTTGGGGCGAGTCGGTGATAGAGCCGGAACGCGGATCAACGAGCAGAAGGACGTGGCATGAAGACATTCGAATCATTATTCACCGAGCTGAGCGATAAGGCAGCCGGCGCAACGGCGGGTTCTCTGACCGTGAATGAGCTCGCCCAAGGCACCCATGCCATCGGCAAGAAGATCGTCGAGGAGGCCGGAGAAACCTGGATCGCCGCCGAGTACGAAGGCGCCGAGCGTACTGCGGAGGAAATGAGCCAGCTGATCTATCATCTACAGGTCATGATGATCGATCGAGGCATCACGCTGGAGGATATCTACAAGAATCTGTAACGGGCCACCGGAACATTCCGGTCAGGGGAGGCATGATATGTTACGAATCGCGGTGCCCAACAAGGGCATGCTGTCGGAGCCGGCTTGGAACATGCTCGGCGAGGCCGGGTATCGGTTGCGCAGCAATCCCAGGCAACTTGTGGTTCAGGATGCCGACAACGACGTCGAGCTGTTCTATTTGCGGCCACTCGACATCGCCGTCTACGTTGGCAGCGGTACCATCGACGTCGGGATCACGGGACGCGATCTGCTGCTTAATTCGCAGACCCAGGCGCGCGAGCAGCTGGCGCTCGGCTTTGGCGCTTCGACGTTTAGATTCGCCGCTCCCAACGACTCCGGTATCTCAGATCTTGCGGATGTGGATGGCCGGCGTGTCGCCAGCTCCTATGACAAATTAGTTCACGACTACCTGCACTCGCATGGTATCGGCGCGCAGATCATTCATCTGGATGGTGCGGTCGAATCCTCCGTTCAACTTGGTGTCGCGGATTTGATCGCCGACGTCGTGTCCACGGGCACGACGCTGCGCAACGCCGGTCTGCGGGTGTTCGGTGAACCGATTCTCCATTCCCAGGCCGTGCTTATCGCCTCGCCTCGGCTCGGCGACGACGATGCCAGGCTCACCGTGTTGTCGCGCAGGCTCGAGGGCGTGCTTACCGCCCAGCGATATGTGCTCATGGATTATGACATCCCGGTGGCTCAGGTGGCTCAGGCCGTGGCCGTTACCCCGGGGTTCGAGAGTCCGACCATCTCGCCGCTGCACGATAAGCAATGGTCGGCCATTCGTGTGATGGTGCCGCGCGACAAGGTCAACCTGCTGATGGATCAACTGTACGATGTCGGGGCTCGGGGCATCATCGTCACCGCATTACAGGCCTCGCGAATCTGAGTGCCGCGGCATGAACGAACACAGCGGCAGCAAATTCAGTCCTGAGCCACGCAATATCTATATCACGGTCCCCAACATCATCAGCCTGCTGCGCATCGTCTCCATACCGTTCATCACGCTGTTGGTCGCACACCATCGGATGGTGCTGGCATTGATCGTGTTGACGCTGTCGGCGTTGTCCGACGGTGTGGATGGACTGATCGCGCGCTCGTTCAACCAGGTCAGCCGGATAGGGCAGGTGCTTGACCCAATCGCGGACCGCCTGCTGATTCTGTGCAGTGTGCTCGCCCTGGGATTGGCGGGGATCATTCCCATGTGGATGATCGTCATCGTCGCCGCGCGGGATATGATGATGGGCGTACTTGTCGTCATCCTGGCTCAGCATGACTACGGGCCACTTCCCGTGAACTTTGTCGGGAAAACCGGCACGGCGTTGCTGCTGATCTCTATCATCGTGCTGATCATCTCGGAGATGGTTCACTCCCGCCTGATGCTTATCGTGCATGTCGCCGGATTGGCCACCGGAATCTGGGGGTTGGGCATCTACTGGTTGGCGGGTCTCATCTATGTGCGTCAGGGGTACCGGCTGTTGAGCAACCAAGCGGTGGACGCCGATGGCGATTGAACCCGGCCCATCATCGACCAACGATGCGCAGCGGTCACGCCGCGAACAGCCTGCGCGACCGGTTCCCGTGCCGAGTACCCGAGCCGCCGAGCGTCATCGTGCCGTATTTTCCAGGCAGACCGCGGGTTTGTCGTCCCAGCATGCCGATGCGCATGTCGGGTTGGCGAGACGCCCCCGTAGGAGACTGGCCGTCGACGATTCGCTTCGTCTAATCGATGATCTGACCAGCCGCTCCGTCGATCCCATGTTCTCGGACGCCCAGTTGGCGCCTCGTAATCGTTCCAAGGCCGAGATCTGGGTGTCTCGGGTGATCGTGTTCACCATCTGCATCGCAGTGGGGTTCGCGGGATCGCTCATCGTGCGTCAGCTGCATACCGATCCACGCAAGGAGGTGCGTGACACGCTGATCAGCCAGTTGAATGGCGAGAATGACCGCGTCGATGCCCTCGGCAAGGAGACCAGAAAGCTGCGGACGCAGGTCGACGCCCAGTCCGATAAACTCGGATCGTACGCGGGCGACCCGAAAACCAATGGGGACGACATCGCGAACGGCTTAAGCGCCGTGTCGGGGGAGGGCATCACGTTGACGCTGGCCAATCCCCTCGCTGCGAACACGGACGCCACCGATGGCAATACGGCAAGGGAGGGGCAGGGCAGCCATATCCGGGTTATTACCGATGCGGATCTTCAACAATTGGTTTCGTTGTTGTGGCATGCGGGAGCCGAGGCCATCGCGATCAACGGCCATCGCATCGGCGTGCAGACATCGGTTCGCACCGCGGGACAGACGATTCTGATCGGGGTCAGCCAGATTCAAAGTCCTTACAAGATCCAGGCGATAGGGGATCGCAACACCCTGGCCGCGTACATGGGATCGAAGGCGTTGCCCTCATTGTATGCTTCATATCAGGCATCGGGAATATACCCGCAGATCGGCAAGACGAACTCGATGACGCTGCAACCGGCCGATACCGGTGATGTAAACTATGCGAGGAGGAAAGAGTAGATGGCTGCTGTACTTGGACTGATCATCGGCATCGTTGTCGGTATTTTCGTGCGTCCCGACATTCCCGTCGTCTTGCAACCCTATCTGCCGATTATGGTCGTCGCCGCCCTCGATGCGCTGCTCGGTGCGGCGCGTTCGTATTTCGAACGGAGTTTCTCGGATAAGGTGTTCGTGATCTCCTTCATATCCAACGTGGTCACCGCCACGTTGCTGGTGCTGCTCGGCAACCAGCTCGGAGTCGGTTCCCAGCTGCAGACCGCGGTGATCGTCGTTCTCGGCATCCGAATCTTCTCCAACGTGTCAGCCATCCGTCGTTTCGTCTTCCAAAGCTGAGCCGCATATGAGATCGACACGAGAGCCGCACGACCTGCTGGGCAAGTTGCATAAGCAGCATGCCCAGGACAGGGAAAACGATCGTACCCAGACGGGTTCGTTTCCCATCGTCCGCAAACGCGGTGCCGGGAGATCGCCGAATGGCTCGTCGAGATCGAGGTTCACCACGAGTGTGCTCATCGTCGTGTTGTGCGGGATGCTTGGTTTCGGTTTTGCCATACAGATCAACAATCCCACCTCATCGTATGAGGCCATGAGCGAAGACGAGCTCACCAGATTGATTTCGGAAACGAGCACGCAGGTTCAGAATCTCGAACAACGAAAAACCGAGTTGACCAACCAGCTCGACTCGCTCAAGGCGGCGGCCGACAAGCAGCAGGAGGTGGAGCGCATCGCGAAGGAGAACGAGGAGACGAGCGGTCTCCTTTCCGGGCGATTGCCGGCCCAGGGCAAGGGTGTCGTCATCACGGTGTCGAAGGGCAGCAAGGAACAGATCGACGCCGCCACCATGTTCCAGCTTCTCGAGGAGCTTCGCAACGCAGGGGTCGAGGTGATGGCCTTGAACAATGTTCGAGTGGTGACGTCGACGTATGTCGTGGAGACGAAAAGCGGGCTGGAATCCGACGGTGAGACGTTGAAGACACCGTATACGATCAAAGCGATCGGCGACCCGCAGAATCTTCAGAATGCCGTGAACATCGCCGGAGGCGTGGGGTCTAGACTCAAAGTGAAGTTCGGCGCGAACGTGCAGGTGACTAGTTCCGACAAGGTGATTATCGACGAGGTGCGCGCCTCTCGTTCATATACGTACGCAAAGACGGTAGAATAGCAATCATGACTGATCCAATTCCAAGTGCAGGCGAAACCACCATCATCGGCATGCCTGCGGTAACCATCCCCATAACCACAACGGGAGACCGCCCTCTTACCCAGGAAGATCTCGATACCATGAGCCGGCTGTCGCCGCGCACGGCGTTGCTTATCTCCACCCGCGGCGCCGTATCGGGGTCTCGCTATCTGCTTGATGAGGATGAGACCACGGTAGGGCGAGATCCGCATTCGGATATCATGCTCGACGATTCCACGGTTTCTCGCTCTCACGCGGTTTTCCACCGTGAGGGTGATGTCTTCTCGGTCGTCGACTCCGGCAGTCTGAACGGGACGTATGTGAACCGTCGGCGTGTGGAAAAACAACGGCTCAGCAACGGTGACGAGATCATGATCGGCAAGTTCCGACTCGTCTTCTTCACAAAATCCGCCGTTCTCTCGTGACTGCCTTCCGGATCGACGCGATACACTGATGACAGAGCATGGATGACATCCATGTACTTACATCCATGTCATTGGGGGAGGGCGTTATGATGGCGAAACAGACTGGAGTGGCATTGCAGCTTCACGTTCCGTTGGAGGAGCGTAGAAACCTGTCCGCGCAGGATGCCGTGCAGGGGGAGTTGTTTGCCTCGAATGGCGATGAGCCGATCACTCGTGGTTATCGTGGTACCATCGCGTCCAAGGTCGCCGGCATCACATATCGACAGCTGGATTATTGGGCGCGTAAGCAGATCATTGAACCGTCGATTACGCCCTCACATGGTTCGGGTTCCAGGCGGCTGTACTCGTTCAAGGACGTCGTGGTGCTGGCGGTTTCCAAGCGACTGTTGGATGCCGGCGTGAACCTGCAGAACGTGACTACTGCGATCGGGTTTCTTATGCAATATTCGTCCGCCGAACTCGAACGCGTGACCATCATGTCGGACGGCCAAAGCGTTCATCAATGCACCCAGTCGCAGCAGATCATCGATCTCGTGCAGAGCGGGCGAGCCATGTTCTCGGTGTCGATCGACGCGCTGTGGCATCGGGTGCAGGCTGACCTCGACCATGAGGAATACGTCGATGTCAGCGGCGGCGTGCCGAACGCCGGCCGGCCCATCGACGAACTCACGCAGGCCAGGTTGCGCCATAAGCTCGAAACGCAACGCGCGGCGCGCCAGCGGGCATGAGCGACGTCGAGATGGTTGTCGGTATGTTACCCGCGGTGGTGTGGCTGATCGCTTGTGGCATCGCGATCTGGATCTGTGGCATCTGCATATGGCGCAGTCGGCGTGATGCGACGCACGTCGTTCGGCCGGTGTCTTGGCCTGTTGTCGGTGGTCACTTGGCCTCTTTGGTGCTGGCGATGGCGCCGTATGTGATCATGTTGCTGGTGGAACTGCAGATCGATCGTCGGTTGTTGGATTTATATCGTAGGGTCGGCTGGTGGTCAGCGGCCGTATTGATCGTGCTGATCGTGTCCGAATTGATCCTGATGTATCGCCAAGCAAGACGCGCCATGATGGCACAGACAAATGCCGTCGGCACGCGAACGAACCAGGACGAGAACGCTCGATAAGTGTGGGACGCGTGAGACGATGTCAAAAGATACCGGTTTCGTGACGCGGCATTCGCACGGGTGCGGAAAGCGAAATAGGTAAACGAGGTCGGGAAACTGAGATAGGGGAAATCACAGAATGTAATCTGACATAACGTACATTATCGGATTATAAGCTCGTGAAATATTCGGTCACCGCATCGCGCAATTGTGAGACCTGATCGATGGTGCGATAGGCGCCGTGCGATTCGAGCTCACCGGGTTCGGCGTAGCCCCAGCGGCACCCGAGACAATCCAAACCGCATGCCGTGGCGCCGTCCACATCGGTCCAACGGTCACCGACCATCAATGCCCGGTCGCCACGCGTCGCGTCGAAGCCGAGATCCGCCAAGGCATACCGGATTACCTGATCCTTGTCGATGCGCGAACCGTCACGACTCGCGCCGTAGATGCCGTCGACCATGGTATCGATATGAAAATGCTCACACACCGGAACCGCCTGATATTCCGGCTTGGCCGAGGCAACATCCAAGTGGTATCCGCCGTCGCGCATCCGAGCCAGCTGATCGGCTATGCCGGGATACACCGTGCTATCGAATCGGCCCGGTACCAGCGTTCCCGGATGCTGCGGATCATCGAAGACCGCCTCCGAGGTGTAATACCTCCGATAGGTGTCGACCGCTGTGCCCAGCAGATGCTCCGGAATCCGGTTGCGTCGAAACGACTCGATTATCGCCGGTCCGATAAACCGTTGCAACTCGCGTTCATCGGGAACCGGCATGCCGACGGCCTCGAACGCCTTGATGACGCACGCGATGATACCCGGATCCGACTTGGTCAAAGTGCCATCCAAGTCAAGCAACACTACGCGCATGGGTCTTGTCTCTCCCGCCGTGATTCGAACTCCGGATCTCCACGCATCACTCGTAGTCGGGAATCCAACCCTCATGGTGCATCTTGATACGCTTTTTCAGCAGCTCTTTCAGCTCGTCTTCGTTACGGCGCTCCAACAGCATGTCCCAGTGGGTACGAGTCGGTTTCGTAATCTCATCGGCCTCCTGGTCCCTCTCGCCCTCGCGATGCGCGGTGAGCCCACAACGGCATTCCCATTCCTCGGGGATTTCCGCATCCTGTGAGAACGGAAGGATCGTGCGGTGACCCTTCGGGCAGACATACGCCACATCCGATCGTGCCGCGAAATCCACGTTGTCGTCGGACTCCAGTGATTTTGCGCCGATGCTCATACCGCGCAAACTGCGTTCAGCCATTCCTTGCCTCCTTGGGCATTGCTACCGTTACCAACCTACAGAACAGTTCGGACGAGGATGATATTCCGTGAATCCGCGGTGGGGTGAGGCGCGGTAGATATCACATCCGCCATCTCGTCCGCCGTCATCTCGCCAGAGTGACGTGAGAGTGACGTGAGAGTGAATCGGTCAGAATCAGTCGATCCCCGAATACGCCACCACTCCACGGAATACCAGCTGCCGTGCGGCCGTGGCACGTCGGACGAGCGTATCCGGCGTCTCGACGCAATACGGCGCCGCGATGGAGATCTGTTGGAGCAGATCGGCAAGACGCTTGGTACATCTGACGAAGTCTCCCCCGGTCAGATCACCCTCTCGCAACAGACCTCTCAGATCGGTGCCGCCGGCCCAATCATACATGTCGCTCACCAGACCGAAGTCCAACGGTTCCAAGGGCTCGAGCTCGCCCGCGCCAAAGCGCTCGGAGATGCTTGCATTGAGGGATCTCAATCGGGAACACGCCTGAGCGACGGGTCCCGCGCTGCCGTCCGGGTAATGCCGTGGCTCGTCGCCGCCGCCCTTGCGCGCATGAAATACCAGTGAGGAGAGCGTGGCTGCGAGCTGCCGTGCGGTGAGATCGTCGAATACGTGATTGATGATGGCCTGGGCCAGAACCAGGTCCTGCTCGCCGTAGAGTCGACGGAGCATTTCGCCGTTGCCGGTCAGCGTTATATCGCCGTCGTATGATTCCCGATGAGACTGCTGTCGGCGCAGATATCCGAATTCCACCAGGATGTCGCAGATACTGTCGAATTGACGCGCGACGGAACCGGTACGATGACGATACTGCGACTCGAGCCGTTCGAGTTCGCCCTGTTCCCTGTTCCAGCGGTGCCCCCATTTGAGGTGATCCGCGATGTGGGGGCAACCGAGGCAGGGATGCTCACGATCCTCGGCGCGCAGGACGGCGATGTGCTGTTGCAGCGTCTGCTCGGCTTGTCTTCGCTCCTGTTGCGAGGCGAAGGCCTGATGGCGCAACCGCTGCCGCTCGCCTTTTTCCAGCGCGCTGAGCTCACGGCGAATACGCATCAGCGACGCGAAATCGCCGCGGTCGCAATGAAAGGCCCGTTCATATCCAGCCACGGCCTCATGAAGCGTGGCGATGCGCGACTGCAATTGCTCCGCAGACTCGTTGGCCTCCCACTGGGCGAATGAATGAGCCAGAATCAGTCGCGCCGTCGCATAGTCGTTATTGGCCAGCAGATTGACAGCCATATTGCATGTGGCGGAAAAACTCGAGTGCAACGGATACACACGTTTGCTGGACAGCGCCACCAAGGTCGCCGGGGCGAAGTCACGGTGATCAACGACCACGGCATGGCCCAGCGGGTCGATGCCTCGGCGGCCGGCGCGCCCGGTCAACTGGGTGAACTCCCCTGGGGTGAGCATCACATGCTCGCTGCCGTTGAATTTCTCCAACTTCTCGACGATGACGCTGCGGGCCGGCATATTGATGCCCAGCGCCAGCGTTTCGGTGGCGAACACCGTCTTGACCAGACCGAGTTCGAACAAGTGTTCGACTATCTCCCGGAAGAGAGCTACCATGCCCGCATGGTGCGGCGCGAATCCCTCTTCCAGCGCGAACCGGAATTGCGAGAAATGCAGGGCCTTCAGATCGTCATACGACAGTTGCCCGTCGGCCATGTCGTCGACGATCCGGCGGATTCGCAATGCTTCCTCGTGCGTGGTGAGTTCCAGCCCGGCGTTGAGACACTGTTGGACGGCCTGATCGCATCCGTTGCGCGAGAAGATGAAGTAGATGCCGGGCAGCATCTGAAGATAGTTGAGCTCGTCGATAACGGCCCAGCGCCGTGGCATATAGCGTTGTACCGTGCCTTCCGCACGGCCACCGCGATCATGTCCCGTGCGCCCACCCCGGGCCTGATGATGGTCGTGCCCATGCAGGACGGCACGTCCCGATCCCCCGTTGCGCCGTTCACAACGTCGATCGAGCTGATCGAGTCGACTCGCCAGCGCCGGATTGATCAGCTCCGAGCCTCGTTCATCGGACCGGCGACGGTACAGGTCGATGAGTTCCGGTTCGCTATGCGCGTCCGCCTGGATCATGACATGCTGCTCCAACGGCACCGGCCGATGTTCCGAGATGACCAAATGCGTAGCGCCGCGTACCGAGGCGATCCAAGACGAAAAATCCTCGACATTGGAGACCGTCGCCGATAGACCGATGATGCGAACGGACTTCGGCAACTGGACGATGACCTCTTCCCATACCGGCCCACGGAAACGATCTGCGAGGTAATGGACCTCGTCAAGCACGACGTAGCGCAGCGACTGCAGCGTCGTCGAGTGCTCGTAGATCATATTGCGCAGCACTTCGGTGGTCATCACCACGATATCCGCATCCGGGTTGATCGATATGTCACCGGTGAGCAGCCCCACACGTTCGGAGCCGTATCGGTCAACCAGATCATGGTACTTCTGATTGCTCAGCGCCTTGATCGGCGTGGTATAGAACGCCTTGACGTTGTGCTCCTGGGCCAGGAACATCGCAAAATCGGCGATTACCGTTTTACCGGCTCCCGTCGGCGCGGCGACGAGCACATTGTCCCCCGCCTCCAGCGCCTCGTTCGCCTCCTGTTGGAACGCATCGAATGCAAATGGAGCCTGTGCGGCGAAACGTGCCGCTGCCGAGCGCCGATAGGACTGCCTATCGCGGAATGCCCGGTAGCGCTGCGAAGGACTGGAGTCGGCTGTCGGGCGGTATGACGGGTCGGAGATCCCAGAATCCTGAGGCTTGGACTCGATGGGTGACTTGTGATGATGACGATGTGGCATGATCTAGCGGTTGAACCGCAGCCAGTTCTTCCAACGTTCGATATGACGGCGGCGTGCGGCCATCTTGCGAGCGATCACCCGGCTGTGCGCCGTGGCGTAGTTGTCGCTGGCGACCTGCAACGGCTCGGTGAATATCGCTCGTGTCGGCGTTGAATCCGGATCCTTCGCATCCAATCGACCGAAGCGTTCACTGACCGTGGTGCCCAGCGCAGTCGCCACGTGCATCAATGCCAAGGCGCGTAGAACGACATAGGCCGATCCCGCGATAAGAACCGCGAGCATGAACACGACGAGCAACAGCCAAATCCACCATGCCATGACGATCACCGCGATTCATCCGAAGTGTCATTGGCCTGCCCGACGGCAAGCTCGCGTTCGGCACGTGCCACGATCATGGTCCGCAGCGTTTCCGGCGCTACGGCCATGATGCGGCGTGCGTGCGAGATGCAGAAGGCCACGAACCAGGAGTCCGATGAGACGGTCAGATGGACCTTCTCCCCCTCGCCGCAGGGTTCCACCGTGGCGTCGGGAAGCTTGCGGATGAACTGCAGATGAGGTCGATCGGTGACGAACACCGCAGCGGTGCCGTTGTCGAAACTCCACTTGCGCAGCTCACTGACCGGGACATCGGGGATATCGAGCTTAACCGTAGGTGCGACGAGTTCGGTATGCTCGATGCGCGAAAGTCGTAGCACCTGCCAGACACGATGATGCGCGTCCCTGCCCTTGGTCCTGCGCATGGTGGTGTCGACGAGATCGGCCTTATCCACGGGGACTGCGGGGGCGACGGCGGTCCATACCGCGGCGTAGTACACTCCTTCGTCGACGAAGATCTTAGCGGGTGCCACGATCTTACGACGTGTCCTGCCGGCACCATCGGTGTAATCCATCACCAACAGCGACTCGGTGTCGATGGCCCGTTTGACGACGGTGAAGCTTCGAGGCTCCATCTCAAAACCGGTAAGGCTGAGCCACGGCGTCTGTCCGGGCTCGACGTGCTGGCGCAGCCGCATGTACAGCGACTGGGCCTGCGTGCGTTGTGCATCCGGCAGGATGGGCGAATGCGCAAGATAGCTCAGGGAAGCGGTCAACATACTCAGGTATTGCTGGGAAATCCCGGCCAGACGTTCCAGTCCCAACGAGTTCGTGGCGGAAACGATGCCGTCGCTGTCCAGCAACGACCAATCGATGTCGAAGAACTGGCTACCGGCCATCTCGCCATCGTCGGAGACCGTCGTAAGCGTATTGATGTCCTTGCGCAGAACGGCCACGAATTTCTTGAGTTCGTCCTCGCTATGAGACGAGCCGATGAACCGTTCCGCCAGCTCGGCGAGTGAATACTCCTCGCCCAGATGGGCGGACAGGAACAGCATCAGCCGCAGTCTGCGATCGACCTCGCTGCCGGTTTGGAAGGATGGTGATGAGTTCTTTTTCTGTGACTCGGATTCCTGCAGGGCCTCTTCGGCGTCATTGGCATCGTTGGAGGCCCTGCTGATCTCCGCGGGGATCACGGTCGCACCCGTCTCGCCTTGGGTGACATCGGCCAGGGCGAAATTAGACGCAGCCGTTAGCCGTCGGCGCACCGCGTCCGCGGCTTCGCGTGGATTGACGACGCTGGCGCCGGGGTGTTCCAACACGAACATCGCGAGATCGTCGGAATCGGTGTAGGCGACGTTGAGATGCTCGCCGTCGACGTCGATGGTCGCCGCGAATCTGCGAGAATCGATGACTTTGACCAAGGCATCGGGAATCGGCTGCGTGCCCAAACCGGGTGCTATGGAATCCAGTCCAAGACCCGGGATCGGTGTCTGCGGCACACGGGGTGCCGTTCGTGAAGCGCGATGTTGACTTTGCGGCTGTTCATGCTGTTGGGCAGCGGAAGAGGAGATCGACATCGAACGGGCCAGATAATTGGCGGCGGCCAGCACAGGAAGATCCTCCTGGTTGAACCGCAGCCGAACTCGTGGCTCATCGCCGAGCTGGAGTCGATATGACGCGAAGTCCTGACCTTCGGATTTTGAAGAATACTCAGGTTGCCGCGATTCGATGGCGATGCCCATCGCGGCGAGCTTCGCGCGGTCACGCTGGAACTGTTTGGCGAACGCCGCCTTCGCGGCCTGGTCGGCCAACTCGCCGTAGGAATCGGCATAGGCCTTGACTCGCTGGGCTATCTGGCGGGAAGTGAGCCATTGAGGAAAAGCGGATGACAACACGGCCAACACATCCAATTCATGTTTGCCCCACTTGTCGGAAAACCGCCGCCTTCCATTACTGCCCTCTGCCATTGGTCCTCACGTATCGTTATCGTTTCGTTATAGTGTGCTTCGCATTCGCACACACATGCATCTATCTTAGATGGTTTTTCCGGTTTGGAACGCCAATTCGGCAAAATCGGCGTTTTTCTCTGATGGGCTGAATCGAATGAGTCCGGATCAGGGGGTCCCCGCCGCTCTTTACAACCACTCGTCCGGTTCGACGCCCTGCGGTCCCACGTATTCGCCGTTCGGCACATAACTCGGTCGTCCCTGATCCTCGAGCACCGCGTCACCGTAGAAGGCGACGTTCTGTCCGAACGTCCAATCGCCGTGGACGGTAACGGAATTCGCGGCGGCCAGAGATGGCATCGAGTAAGGGAAACGTTCGTTGAAATCGGTGATGTGCTTGTAATATCGCGGATCCAGAGACACCGCAGGGAAGAGATAATTGCCGTCCTCCATTTCGTAGGAATCCGTCAGATGGAAACGATCTGAGCGCATGATGAACAGGTCGTCGGTCGTTTTGACGGGGAGGAAACGCATCCGATCTACCTGTACGCAGATCGCGCCGTCGAACAGAGCGATTGCGGCGCCCATGGCAGTCTCCAGCTGGATGACGCGTGGACTGCGCTCATCCGTGGGGTCGACGGTTTTGTAGTTGCGGATCACCGGCAACGGCAACACGCCGTGATATTGCTCGAGCTTCGCCTTCAACGCGTCGACGCGGATCCAGATGCTGTTCGTGTTGAAGTAGGGATGTTTGACGATGTCCTGGGCCGCGTCCTTGTCCTCGTCCTTGACCTGGGTCATCTCCCGGAGCATCAGTCGTCCGGTTCGCCTATCGCGGACGATATGCCCACCCTTGCGGTCCGCCTCCGTCCGCGTCGCGACCTCGACCATGAATGGGGCTCCGGTGTTCTCGAAATGCTGGGCCAGGGTCCGCGACGGCCTGGCACCGAGATTGTCGGAATTCGAAATGAACAGATACTTGAATCCACGCTGCTCCAGCACGTCGAGCAACCCCGATTCCCAGATGCTCGAATAGACGTCGCCGTGCCCGGGAGGGCACCATTCCAGAGTCGGATCGTCTGGGAATGATACGGGTTCCCCCGTTGTCACGTCGAGTTTCGGCTCCTGATGCTGCATGATCTCCATGGGGACATCCGCTTGCTGGAAGGCGCCGTTCGATCTCAGCACATGCATGGTGTCCGCCGAGGTGCGGAAGGAATTCATGAAGGTGAGAGGCAGTTCCACGTTGAGACGTGTGCGGGCGGTGAGGACCTGACCGACGATGATGTCGATGAACCGCATCTGCCGTGCCTTGTGGCGGCGCACGGGGATGAGCGATTTTGCGGATTCAAGCCCCATGGAGGTCCCCAATCCCCCGTTGAGCTTGAGAAACGCTGTTTTGGCGAAGGCATCGATCGCCTTGGTGTGATTGATGGTCGCGTAGACATCATGGAAGCTCGGGATGCCGGTCAACGGCTCCACGTCCTGTTCCCGGATCCAGGCACTTGCGGCGTCGTGCCGCCAGGTATCGATCATCGTCTGAAATTGGTTGATCGACAATTCACTCATCGAGCGCTCGCGCATCTTCTCCGCCGAGTGTTGGAAGACACTCTCTGCCATGTTCAGTCCCTTCTGGATAGGCCAACGGGCACCATTGTAACCCCTGTTTCCTAACGCTCAGCAACGTCTGGTCCAGTGGTTATAAGGTAGCACCGGCACATTTTCGGAATACATATAACCCGTGAACCCGCTATTACGAAGTTATTGGTCGAAGTCGATAGACCTCGGCGATCCAAGATATGTCGGGCCGGCGGGATTTGAACCCGCGACCCCTTGACCCCCAGTCAAGTGCGCTACCAAACTGCGCTACGGCCCGAACGGTGTTTCACGCACCGAGAAGATAACTTAGCACATATCGATGCCGTGTGGCAAACGACTCGCGGAATGGACGCAAAAGGCGCCACGGATTCCGCGAGTCGTTTGGTCGGCGAATGTGTCTACTTACGTTGCTTCTTCTCGCGGATATGCACCGATATCTGCATGGGAGTTCCCTCGAATCCGAATTGTTCGCGTAACGAACGTTCGATGAAACGGCGGTAGCCGTGTTCGAGGAATCCGGTGGCGAAGATGACGAAACGTGGCGGCCGCGTGGATGCCTGCGTGGCGAAGAGAATTCTCGGCTGCCTGCCGCCGCGCAATGGGTGGGGATGAGCCGACTGGATCGTGCCCAGGAAGGAATTCAACTTCCCGGTCGGGATGCGCTTGTCCCAGGAGGCCAGCGCCTCGTCCATGGCCGCGGACAAACGGTTGGTATGCCAGCCGGTCAGAGCCGAGAGATTGACCCGGCGGGCCCAGGTGACCCGTTCGAATTCCGTCTGCCACAGCCGTTCGATGCGTTGACGGTCGAATTCGTCCATCAAGTCCCATTTGTTGAAGACGAGGACGATGGCACGACCGGCGTCCACCGCCTGACTCATGACCTTGAGATCCTGATCCGAAATCGGCTGTGAGGCGTCGAACAGGATCAGCGCGAGTTCCGAACGCTCGATCGCAGCCTGCGTGCGCAGCGAGGAATAATACTCCGCTCCGGAGAGCTTATGAACCCTGCGCTTGATGCCGGCGGTGTCGATGAACAGCCATCGTTTGTCATCGATGTCGATCACTTCGTCCACCGGATCCCTCGTGGTACCGGCCAGATCGTTGACCACGGAGCGTTCCTCGTGGGCGAGCTCATTGAGCAGCGAAGACTTGCCCACATTGGGCCTGCCCACCAACGCAACGCGTCGCAGACCGGCCGGTGTTAGGAAGCCCGAGGTTTTGTCGGCTTTTTTGAGCGTTTCGATGGCGATGTCAAGGAGATCTCCCACTCCCCGACCGTGCATGGCGGAGATCGGGTACGGCTCGCCGAGGCCGAGCTTCCAGAATTCCGCCGCCATGTACTCCCCCGAGTAATCGTCGATCTTGTTGACCGCGACGATCACCGGTTTGCCCGCGGCACGCAGCATTCGCACGATATGCTCGTCGGTCGCCGTCACGCCCACCTGTCCATCGACGACCAACACCACCGCGTCGCTCAGACGCACGGCTATCTGCGCCTGAGCGGCGATGGCCGATTCGATGCCCTCGACATCGGCCTCCCATCCTCCGGTGTCGACGACCTTGAAATCGTTGCCGGCCCACTCGGCGTCGTAACTCACGCGATCACGGGTCACGCCCGGCTGGTCCTCGACAACGGCGAGGCGCTGACCGAGGATGCGGTTGACGAGCGTGGATTTGCCGACGTTCGGCCTCCCGACGACGGCCAAAACGCCGACGGCCTTGGAATCGGCCTGATGTTCGGCCGGTTGATGCTCGGCATCCGAAACCAGGCGCCGCTCATGCTCGTCAAGCTCGTATCCCTCAAGATTGGCCGCATAGGTGCGGTAATCCTGTTCCTCGATGGCGTCTTGAACCAAGGAGATCAATGCATCCAGGGTCTCTTCGAAGGAAAGATCCGAATTGTCCAGCGTCGTCACGCCCTGATCCGCAGTCAGGAAACTGGTCACCTTGGAGTCGGCCTTGTCCCGGGCGGCCACGTTGTCCGCACCCGTGCTGCCGTTGCCCGCGCTCTGCCCGCTGCGTCGAGCCTGTCTGACCTCTTCGCGCGCGGTGAGCAGCACCCGTACTTCGGCGTCGGGCGCGACGACCGTGGTGATGTCGCGTCCCTCCGCCACGATGCCTTTGCCATGGGAATATGAACCGTCATCGCGTTCGCGTTCGATGTAGGCCCGCTGGGCGGCGATGAGCACATGCCGTACGGGAATGATGCCCGATACGGCGGAGACATGCGAGGAGACGGCGGTGGAGCGAATCTCCTGACTGATATCCACGCCATCGGCCGTCACGGTGGGGTTGTTCGGGTCCACGCCGATGTCGAAATGATCAGCCGTGAAGAAATCCGCAACCGTCTCCGTGATCAGCTGTTCATCGAGCTCATCCGCATCGAGATCGATGCCCTGGTGCAGGCACCACCAGGTGCAGGCACGATACATGGCGCCGGTATCGAGATAGGCGAAATCGAAGTACGCGGCGAGCGCCTTCGAAGTACTGGATTTGCCCACGCCCGCAGGGCCGTCGATGGCGACTCGTATCACAGTCCCACCTCCTTGGACAGTGAGCGGACCTCGGTGATCGACAGGACGCGATAGGAACCGGGTTTGAGATCGCCGAGCTTGATCGGCCCTATCTGGGTGCGCACCAATCGCTTGACGGGGAATCCGACCGCGCCGAAAATACGGCGTACGATACGGTTCTTGCCCGAGTGCAGCACGACCTTGACGATGGTGGTGTCCCTGTTCCCATCGATGATGGCGCAATGGTCGAGTCTGATCACGCCGTCATCGAGTCTGACGCCCTGTGACACCAGCCGACGGCAGACATTGCCGCCGATCCTGCCTTCCAATGTGGCGATATAGGTCTTCTCCACCTCGTACTTGGGGTGCATGACATGCTGACTGAGTTCTCCGTCATTGGTCATCAGGATAAGGCCTTCGGAATCGTAGTCCAACCGTCCCATATGGAAGATGCGCTCGTATTTGTCACCGACGATGTCGCGCAGCGTGAATCGCCCCTTCGGATCGTCCATGGTGCTCAACACGCGTTTTGGCTTGTTGAGGGCGAGTGTAACATGCCGGTTGTCGAGGCGGATACGCGATCCATCGACCCTGATCTGTTGTTCGGAAGGGTCGACTCGCGTTCCCAGCTCGGTGGTGAGTTCACCATCGACTTCAACGCGCCCCTCCTGAATGATCTGTTCACACTTACGACGTGAGCCGAAACCGGCCTGAGCCAGCAGTTTCTGCAGTCGTATTCCTTCGTTCTTCTGGATATGCGCCTTCTCGGCGCGTGAATATGCGTTCGGCATCGTTCTCCCAACGTGGCCTGGGCCCGCATGATCGTGTCATGTGGCCTTGTACGTAATGTAGTTGTGGCATATGCGACGTGACATCCACAGCCGTCGATGCATAGCCGTGTCCAGCATATCGCATGCCATATATC
>CALNAE010000034.1 GCA_937874315.1 uncultured Bifidobacterium sp.
TCCGTTACGATTTGTATACATTCAAGGGTCTCGTCTGATGGCGAGGCCCTTTGTTGGTTGTCTAACAATTAATTAAATACTGCCAATGTATCGCGCGCCATGGTGAACAACGCAGGGTCAAAGTTGGAAAGCTGGTTGAAACGACCGTTCATGAGAACCGCCACGGCGCTAAGACTTACGCTGATCGTAATCAATACGATGATTACCGCATATAGATATCGTCTTGCAGTCTCATCAGTTATGGCGTTGAACAGCATAATCACAACGCAGACACTGGCTATGCCAAACAGGAATCCCCAGTCGCTCATGTACCGTGCGAGGAAGGTAACCGTGGCATCGATGCTCAGAAGAATCGCGCATAAAAGCAGACATGCATAGAGCAGTGAAGCTACACCTGTCCGGTTGGTCGCATGCATACGAACTCGATGGCTGAAGGCGCTGAATAGAAGCCATCCAAGGGGAAGCCAGAATAATACCCCGCCGAGCAGCGGCTCGGCCATATACGCTCCTTGGTATCCACCTTGGCTACTGCCTGCGAAACCGGTGGCGGTGAAGAAGGGGAATTGATCCTGTACGCCAAGTGGCATCAACAGTGATTGTAGGAAGGCGAACGGCATCTTCGAAACAATGTCCTTTGGCGCTCGCATATCCGTTGTGGTTAACTGATATGTGGCCCCGAAGTCAAAGAGGTTGCCGAATCGGATGTGGTTCCACCAGAGAAATGGCGCAGCAGCGAATAAAAATGGTATCGCCGTTGCAAACGCCGCCGTGATCCATGGGTAACGGGTGCCTTGCCGGCGAACTTGGTTGAGTCGATGGGACAGGATGACCGGTGCGAGAAAAATAATGAGACAGACTTGTGGACGACAGCCGAGTATCAATCCGGCGCAGAAACCGCCCAATGCGGTATAAACCATGAACCGGAATCGGGATTGCTGCAAGGATGCCAACAGCCATAAGGATATCGCGGAGTATGAGAGTGCGATGGTCGCGGCGATCGGAACAGAGTACGTGGCTTGTACGGTTAATGAGAGGTATAGAGCAGGTTGACTGATGATGGAGAGCGCTAGTGCGCACTGTGATTGGATGAGTGGCGGGGTTTTGGGGGCGAATCGTTTGAACAGCAGCCGAACCAACAGAAAAGCCATGATTGTGACGATAACCAGTAGGAGCGCATTTGCCTTCCACGCCGATAGATCGGTGTGGGTGAGCAGTCTGAAGGGCACGAAGAGCAACAAGCACGGCAAAACACCGAAATATGAGTAATACTTGCCATTGAACAAAACGAAATCAAAAAGATAATTCTCACCCTTGGAGTCCAATAACTGTTGTCTTAGCCATGGATCGTAAGGGTCGGCCATCTGTCGGAGTGCCGGGGCGACTGGATAATCGATCCACGCATGCCCGTTGAGTATGGAACGTGCTGTCCACTGATATTCGAAGTCCGCAGGCCATGCGCTTTGACGAAGTGCATGCCACGGTCGCATGGCGAGTATCGCTCCGAGGACAATCGCGAGGGCGACGGCGCATGTCGCGAGCCATATCGAACGGTTCTCGACGTGAGAAGCCTGGCTGGTCAAAGTTCTACGCAATAGTGGGAATGCAGCGGTGAATAGCAGTATCAGTATGTAGCATATGATGCGAAGGGGGTTGAATATGAACGGACGGAGACTGTTCAGTGTGACCCTGTTGTTCAGCTTTATTACTGTTCCTGCACTCTCATCAATGTGGATATCGAGCTGATGGCTCACACCGGAGAGATGAACGGTAATCCATTGTGATGACGGCACACTGCTGTTGACGATACGTTCAGGGAATGCCCACGGAACCGTGGCGCCTTGTTCATCCGCGGTTATGGTGATGTGTAGATTTTGATTCGAACGCATGATATCGGTCAGTTCGGTCGTTGGTCGGCTGACATCGCGGAATGCTTTCCCGGGAACAGAAACATCGGCGAGCGGCATGCGCACATTGTCGACGTGGCTATTTGGTGTGAAGGACAACGTCGCGGTATTCGTATCGGTGACAAGCAATGAGCCGTCGGTCTGATGGCGAAGTCCTTTTCCGACCGTGTACGTGCTGTTCTCGGCGCCAATTCCCAGCGATTGCCAATGCGCGTAGTTGAATACGAACAATTCCAGAATCAAACAGATCAATACCACTCCAATGGAGATTGATGCTGATCGATGCCTACGGGCGAACATCATGAGACGATGACCACTCCATGTCTGAATCAAGGTATGAGAGTGAGTCGATCCAGCGGAATCATTCATTGTTTGCTACCGGCACTTTCTCGAAGTAAATGGGTGCATAAAAACCAAAGTTATCGTCATAGATATCGCCTCGATTGTACGGCATAGTAGAACAGGAGACGGGCCACAGTCAGATCACAAGAAACCAGTGCGCCACTGTGAAATAGTAGCGCGGGTTGCGGGCGATAAGCGGAATATAACGTTGATCGATGAAGAGGGCGAAGAATTGGAAGAGGGCGGAACTAATCACCGCAATAAGTACAAAGAGCCGGAGCGCCTTGGTCAGCATGTATGGGTTTGGCTTCAGGTCGATACCAATGGATATTGATCTGCCATCGGTATTTATTTCGGGTTCGGTGCCATTATTAGGCGCTCCTATCAATGTCTGAGTGACATGGTCACCGGCGAATGTAACCACAACCGCAGCAAGCACAAACAACCAAGCGAAATCAAGATAATAACGCCAGGCAAATCCGGTCAATGAAGCATCGAACATTAGGATGAAAGCGCCGAATCCCGCTGCGGAGCATGCCAATCCTCTTACCAGTCCCTTGCTGCGTAAGGGGAGCCAAGGTGAGATAAGGGCGAGGAATAAGAATGGTGCGATCGCAAAAAGGCCTCCGACTGAGAATTCCGCAGGGGACCATGCAGGCAACGGCATCGGGGTGATACCGATGAAGGGAAATTGCAAGGTTACGTTGGAGGGTTGGAATAAGCCATACCACATCACGAGAAGTGCGTTTCGCGCGGGTAAGTGGGCGTTGGTCATATCGAAACCGGTCAGGTTGTAGTTACTTCCAAGATCCAGCGGCGAACCGAACCGGATTGCGTTGTACCAACCCATGCCCGTAGCAACAAGCAGGAAAGGCGTCAATGCCGCGATGGTATTACCTAAGCCCCGGATGGAGAAGAACGCTCTGGTGCGCACGATTTCGTCCCAGAACAGGGGGAGCGCCAGAAAAACAGCTATCGTAAATTGCGGCCGGCACCCGAGATTCGCCGCGATGGATACGGAGCCCAGCGCGATCAGCCACGGGTTGATGTCACCGCCTTGGCGCTTGGCGGCCAGCCAGCAGGCAAGACCCGCACTCGTGAATGCAAGCGAGGCCACACCTGGTATGGAATAGAAATTCGGCGTAGACAGTTGATAAATGATGCTGCTGCCAAGTGTGGCTGCGATCATTAGTAGCAGGGTAGTGCCAAGACTTGCGGTCTGAGGGAACATCTTTCTGGCGATCATGACGACTAGCCATGACATGCAGGAGACGGCCACAAGTGAGAAGATCAATACCGCCACTGAAGTTGGAAGCCACTGGTGAGTGAGGAGCTGATAAGGCACATACAAGATGATCGCTGGAATGACGCCGAAATAGCTGTAATATTTCCCGTGAAAATAGGCGTGGTCCCAGAACATCGGTATTTTGCCACCATCGGAGAGTGCATTGCGAACATCTGGGTCGTATGGATTGCTGAGCTGTTTAAGCGCGGAAGGGACCGGTAAATCCAGATTCGTGTGGCCATGGATGAGCGCATCACTGAGCCTTGCATATTGTTCAAAATCTCCCCAATGTGAACCGCCGTTGTATGATGTTCCGCGGAATACGTTCGGACCTCCAATGAGTTCCCATATGCCGAACAATATAGCTAGTTGTATTAGTACTGCGGTGAGCAATACAACCCGTTGCCCGGCGGAACGACGTAATGGGATTCGGTATAAGAAGGAGCCGGGACGGAAGAAAGCGATGGCGAGTGCGAGCAATGTCTCCACGGATAGCCGCCACGCACTGACGGCGAACGAGATATGGGGATTGATGGTGATGCTTCCGACAGGAATCGTCGTGCCAACGCCGTCTCGGAATTCGACGCGTGCGCCTTGCGCGTGTCCGTCGACGTGAATCAGACGTGAACGACTGTCTGCGCTGCTGATATATCTCTGCGTTCCTCCCGAGTACCAACCAAGATCGTGCGGCTGCTTCGTCACGATGTCATAGGTTGAAAGGTATGCCGAGTGATTGCCGGTCTGCTCATTGAGCCGAAGATATTCGATGCCTTCTGACGCATTATTCGAGAGAACCTCCACATAATCGTCGTGGTTGGCCGTAATTCGAAGTTCTCCATTTTTTTCGCGCGAAATTCCCGCGCCGAGTGTTGGTGCGGAGATGGTGTCTTCGTGTGAGGAACGGGTCTGCCAATAGGGAAGGTTGAATATAAACACTTCGCACAGCAAGGCTGCGCAGATGCCGATAACAAGCATAAGCAAGGAAGGTCGTACGAGTCGATCGTTTCTCGAGGTCATAGTCGTGGCATGAATGGGTATCGCCATATCGGTATGTCTCCTTCCATGCGGCGCGGTGAGTGCGATCAATCATCGTATATCGTGAACGAACAATCATCGTAGACTGCGGGGTGTGGCTGCATATCGGATCATCGGAGGCTGAACGATTTCTGCACGTTGTTGAGATGTTTATGCCGATGTCCATCTACGGCGTTGACTTGGAGTGGATGCGGCATCGCGCAATATGATTCCCAAGAAATAACCGTTGCGGAGTATGGTGTGACATAGATGCCGACCCAGCGTGGGGGTGTTTTCGAAAGGGATAAGTGATGAACAGAGTATACGAGGTGACGCGTCGACCGACCATAGGTTATGCGCTGCTGGTGGCTGCGCTTGCCACCTTTTCGTATACGGCGAGTTATGCCAAGGGCGCGGATTTCATCAGCGGAACGGTGATGGTCAACACTGTGTTCAGCACGATGGCCTCCAATGGGGCGATCACGTCCACGTTGCTGTTCACGGGATTGTTTTGTACCGCATTGATTTGCATGATCGTCGGACGCGTCGCCACTCCACGAACGCGTTGGTGGTCGTTGGGAGTCGCAGGACTCACCGCGTTCTCGCTGACAATACCGCTGTTTATCCCCGAGGGGAAAACGGCATTGTTCACTGTGGCACGCATTCTTCCCACCTTGCCAAGCGGGGAGAAAACCAAATGGTATTGGTTGTTCATGGTGGTGCGGTATATCGGATATGCATTGTTCGTAGAGTTGTTGTTGCGTGCGCTGTTCTCGGTGGCGACGAGAAACGCAGATAGTCCGGACAGAGAGCTGTTCGATTGGTCTGATTACCGTGGCCTTATTTCCCGGTTGCGGTATGCGATAGATACGAGAGTCTGGAGTCATCTGGGCTGGTTCAGATCGGCACTCTCATCGTGGTCGATTCGCTCTGTCGGAG
>CALNAE010000035.1 GCA_937874315.1 uncultured Bifidobacterium sp.
CCCCCGCCGTCGTGCACTTCGGCATACACCGTCTCAATCGGCATCGCCTCCCAGTGCGATCCCGTCTTTGAGCAGCAGGGCGAATGGTTCCAGCGTCATCATCACCAGCTGACGCGCTTGTCCGTCGCGCGAATCGATGCCGATGCCGGGGCGTTTCTGGACGACCACGCCGATTAGGGCGTCGTCGTTGCTGCGCTCCGTTTCCGCCTCCCGCAGATGCTGGGTGACGTTCGGCTTCGCCGTGTTCTTGCATTCGATGGCGATCCGGTGTCCCCGGTAACGCACTCCCGCGATGTCGCCGCGATCCTTCGCGCCCGTCAGATGCCGGCGTTCGATCCGGTCGTCATCCAGCGCCCAGCGCAGATAATCGACGGTGCGGGATTCCATCGCCGCGCCGGCGTGTCGCGCCGTTTTCCGACTCCTAGCCAATGGATGCCTCCTTGTTGCGTCGTTGTTGGTATTCCTTCATCTGCCGGCGTCGTGTCTCGCGGTTCCGGTAGTAGTGGTCGCGCGCATAGGCGCGATCCTTCTCCCGCGCGAACGGGTCCTCGCGGCGTCGCCGCTGCCAGTCGCGCTTGCGTTCGCGGCGTTCCTCGTCGCTCATCGGATGAGACCCGCGATTGCGCGCTCGCCGTCTGCGACCGGTCGGGGCATGTCCGGCGCGGCATGATTCGATGAACTTGAGGTCTTCCAGGTCGAAGGTCGTCAGCATTCGCCTCTCACCTCGCCCGTTGACTGGTAGACGTGCGTGCGGAAGTAGTCGAGGACCGTTTCCTTCGGATACAGCACCGAACGGCCGACCTTCACGAACTTCGGGCCGACTCCCATCGACCGCCAGTAGCCCAGCGTGCCCTCGGATATTCCGGTGGCGGAGATGTCCTTCGGCGTGTTCATGGGTTTCAGCGCATCCTCCAGAGCGTCGAACAGCTCTGGTTCGGTCGTTGGCTCGCACATGCCGACCGCCTAGAAATCCGTCGGAGTGGACGCATCATGCTCGCTCACCGAACGGTATTCGGCATTGCCGTCGTCATGAACGTCGAGCAGACGGGCCGAGGTGCGAACGAGCACGTCGGCGTACAGGCTGAGCGCCATGCCCACGAAGCCGATCTCCATCTCGTTGGAGTGAATATCCCCGGCGATGGAGCCATTGCCCGGCGAGAGGGTGAGCGAGCCGAACGAGCGGGGATTGTCGCCGGCGCGATGTGCCGTGACCTCCACCACGTACGGGCGGCCGTCGCCGTCCGCCGAGTTCAGCAAAGGGAGGAATAGGCCTATCGCGGCCCTTTTCCTTCTGATGGTCTCGTCGTCGAGAATCGGATTGTCGGTCATGATTGGTTCCTTTCCTTGGGTGTCTTCATCGTCTTGAACGTTTGGGTTTGGGCCGCAGCCGGGATCTCGGCGGGGTGAGCTCCGTGGGGTCGTGGCCGGTGATCAGGCAGATCGCGTAGATCTCGGGGAACGAGAACGCGGAGCGTCCGCGGCGTTTCGCGCTGAACGTGCTGTACGGCATGCGCATGCGCCTCGCCACATCGGAGTACTTGTATCCTTCGGACTTCAGCAGCTGGGACACCTTCGCACCCAACCACCGGTCCACCTCGGAACGCTTATTAGTCATGTCGCTAACAATATTCGCATAATGGCGAAATATCAACGCGAAAATGACCTGATATGACTAATTGTATTAGCGGAAATACGTGTTATGATGGTGGCATGACTAATGAAATCGACACAAGAGCGCAACTGTTCGCCAAGTACCTCGGGGACGAGCTCAAAGGGGCCATACGTTCCCGTGGCTACTCGCAGGCGGAGATCGCCGACCGACTCGGACACGCCAGATCGTCCTTCGCGAACTGGATGAACGCGAAACCCTCCATACCGATCGAGGTGGCGGAGAAGATCTGCCTGTGCATCGGCGTGGAACTGAAGGTTGTCGTCGCCCGCGCCCATCAGCGCGTCAATGACGAGATGGGGCCGTACGGCAACGAACGCAGAAGCGACCAGCAGTCCGTGCTGGAGCAGCTGACCCGTGTAATCGGCGGCAACTCGCTGGATTACACCACTGCCGCATACCGCGACGGGAACAAGTTCAGGGAAATGGAAACACCTACAGACTGACCGGAAGTGAAAGGTACAGCTTGAGGAACAGTTATGGTGACCTGCTGCAGGAGGCCCGCATGATGGGACTCCAAGTGGT
>CALNAE010000036.1 GCA_937874315.1 uncultured Bifidobacterium sp.
AGTCCGTGTAGGGCCGGACAAGTTATGAAGGGCAGCGTAGGGGGTCAGGGCAAACGCGTGGAGGACTACAGCGTCGCAATCCGCAGCCGCGTGGGGACCGACAACGTCGAGGGCGTCAAGACGAGTGTTGAAGTCGAGGTCCACGTCACCAACATGGGAAAGGCATGGGACGGCCCCGATGGCTGCGACATCAAGGGCATGCAGAACGGCGGGCTCCTCGTCATGCCGGGTGAGACCTGCACGCTGAAATACGTTCCCAACCGTGTAGGCATCCTTCCGATGTACTGCACCGACTTCTGCAGTGCGCTCCACCAGGAGATGCAAGGCTACATCCGCGTCAGCCCTGCAGGCAGCAACGTACCCCTGAAATTCACGATCGACGACAAACTGCCAAAGGATTTCGAGGTCTCCAAGCCCACAACACAGGCTGGGGCACCTAAGACCGGCCACAACAGAAAATAACAACCATCATGAAACTGAATTTTAAAGGAAAAATAAGCAGGATGAGTGCAGTCCTGCTCATCGTGGCAGCCATCCTGACGGGTGTCGCTGCATTCACCTCACTGTGGCGCATCGATATCGCGGCACCGCAGTATCCGGAGGGCATGTCGATGTTCATCGGAGGTCTCAAGGGTGTTAACGGCGGCGACGACGGCATCGACTTAGAGAAGATCAACGAGCTGAACCACTATGTCGGCATGGCGCAGATCCATCCGGGTGACTTCTGGGAGTTCTCCGCACTGCCCATTGTCCTCATCGCCTTTGCGGTATTCTTCATTGTAGCTGCCGTCATCCGAAAGAAGGGCTTGTCCATCAGCGCGCTGATCGCGTTCGGCATCTTCGGCGTGTTGGGCTTCATCGACTTCTATCACTGGACTTATGTCTACGGCCACAACTTGGATCCGACAGCTCCCATCAGGGTGCCGGGCATGGCCTATCAGCCACCGATCATCGGCGTGAAGCAGTTGTTGAACATGACCGTGATGTCACAACCCGACGTGGGCGGTTATCTGCTTTTTGTCGCCGGTCTGCTTCTCGCCTTCGTAGTGTTCAAGGAGATTGGCATCCTGGGCAGTAAAAAGAAGGGAGTCTGAATGAAGAAGACGATTCTCTGCAGCATCGTCCTGTCAGTAATGATGCTTGCGGCTTGTTCGGTCAACGACAAGCCGCAGGCTATCCAAGCCGGTAAAGACAACTGCGACAAATGCGGGATGAGTATCGAAAAGAAGCAATTCTCCTGCGAGTTCATCACCGACAAGGGGAAGTGCTTCAAGTTCGATGACGCCACTTGTCTCTTCCACTATTTGCACGACAACCAGATTGGAGACTCGACGGTTGCCAAGATCTATGTGGCCGACTACGACCAGCCCGACTCATTGATAGACATCCGGAGGGCATCACTGGTGCTGGGCGAGTTCCAGACACCTATGAACGGCGGTGTGGCAGCGTTTAGAAACCATACCCACGCCGTGAAGTTCGCAAAGGATAACAATGCCATTCTCTTAGATTCATGGGAAAGACTCAAAATATCTCATTAAGGATTCCACCTCTTATCTCATTGAGTTTCTTTCTGCTGACCCTTCTCTTCCCCGCCCAGAGCAGCGCGCGCGTGCTCAAAGTAGGGAAGAGATTGCCGTTCACGACCATCAATGCGGCGCTCAAACACGCGAGGCCGCACGACACCATCAGGGTTGTCGGCGGAGCGACTTATCGTGAGCGTCTCGTCATCCGCAAACCGTTGACGCTTCAGGGCATCAATTGGCCGGTAATAGACGGCTGCTACAAAGGCCATGTCGTGGAGGTACGGGCCAGTGACGTCAGCGTCTCCGGACTGAAGATAACGCACAGCAACCGCTCGTCGCGCTTAGACTATGCCGGCATCTTCGCGGAGAATGTAAGCAATGTCTCCATCACACACAACCTATTGAAAGACAATATGTTCTCCATCATGTTACAATCCACGTCACACTGCGCCGTGGAGCACAACCGTGTGGAGAGCAACATCACCCAGAACCCCATCATGGGCAGTGGCATTCACTGCTGGAAAGGATCCGGGCTGCGCATCACCGACAATACCGTCGGGCACCACCGCGACGGCATCTATCTGGAATTTTGTGAGCATTCCTTCATCGCACGCAATACCATCAGTGATTGCGAGCGATATGGGCTTCACTTCATGTTCTCACATTACAATACATACATGCGCAACACTTTTCGCCGCAATAGGGCCGGGGTGGCAGTGATGTACACCCACAACGTCACCATGCTCAACAATGTCTTTGAAGACAACCAAGGCACCAGCAGCTACGGACTGCTCATCAAGGAACTGCAATATGCCCGCATCCAGGGCAACGTGTTCAGGCGCAACACCGTCGGCCTGATGATCGACGGAGGACAGGGTCTGCTCGTCAAGCGTAAAGAAGTGCGCGACTGCGGCTGGGGCATCCGACTGGTATCGGGAAGCAGCAACGACACTATTGTGCGCAACAATTTTATCGGCAACACGTTTGACATGACAACCAACAAGAGCTACAATGGCAACATCGTGGAAAACAACTACTGGGACAAGTACGACGGCTACGACCTCAACCACGACGGTAAGGGCGACGTGCCTTACCGCCCACTGAGCCTCTTCTCTTCTTTGGCGGAGCAGAACAGCGATGTCCTGCTCTTCTTCCGCAGCTTCCTGATGAACCTGTTGGAGCAGACCGAGAAAATCATCCCTACTGTGACGCCTGACACTTATCAGGACCACACGCCCAGCATGCGGCGCTGGGCGGTCTGACTCACAGGCGCAACGAAAACAACACCATGATAGAAATCAATCATCTCAACAAATACTACGGTCGCCAGCATGTGCTGAAAGACATCAACCTCCGGCTCGACCAAGGTCAGTGTGTTGCCTTCGTCGGGCCGAACGGCTGCGGCAAGACTACACTGATGAAAAGCATCCTCGGCCTCGTCACGCCGCAGAGCGGTGAAGTGCTGGTCAATGGCAAGAATGCAGCCCGCTGCCCCGAATCGCGTGCTGTGATGGGCTTCATGCAACAGAACAGCAACTTCCCTGAGAACATGAGTGTGCGCGATGTCTTCAAAACGCTGATCGACGTGCGCGGATACCACGGTGAGCTGGACAAAGACTTATACAATGCCTACAATATTGAACAGTTTGCCGACAAGCGCACCGGCGCCCTCTCCGGAGGCATGAGGCAGAAAGTGAACGCCGCCCTGGCCTTCCTGTTCAACCCTGACATCCTGATCCTCGACGAGCCGACAGCCTCACTCGACCCGCTCTCCGCCAACATTCTCAAGGAGAAGATACGCAAGGAGAGTGGCAAGTTAGTGTTCATCACCAGCCATATCCTCAGTGAACTCAACGGCTTGGCTA
>CALNAE010000037.1 GCA_937874315.1 uncultured Bifidobacterium sp.
GTTATGGGGTGGATGCCGTCAAAGCCATGCTCGACGAGCTGCTGCCGCTGACCGACGAATCCCGCGTCGAAGCCCAAGTGGTCGTCGCGTTCTGGGGCAGATCTGCGACGAGTCCGACGAATACGGCGTCGGTCGGCTTGACCGAAATGAACGTGTGGACGACGCTGATGTCGCGGCTGGTGGAGGATGCCGTGAACCTGGGGCAGATCAGCATCGGCGAGAATGTGAGCACGGCCGACCTCGCCGAGCTGCTGGTGTCCTCGGCCACATCGGTGCAGATCGAATACGCGATACGCCGTGACACGAGAATCGTGAAACGAAGAAAAGAGCTCATGACATCCTTCTTCCTGCCGGAAGTGGCCTAGCCGTCTTCCATCTTCTGTGAATGATGGTAAGGCCCCGAACTATTACAGTTCGGGGCCTTACCGTATGTGGCATCTCTTCAGCGCATATTAATTAGCAATTGCTCATTTATTTTCGAGATGGTTACCGTAATATTCGGATAGTGTTAATTCTTTGTTTTCGCAAGGTGTTTTCTGGTCTTTTGCTTCTTGTATGAAACAGGCTTTTCGCTGTTTGTGGTGTACCATACGTCTGTACGTTGAATCTAGTTTTCGGGATTCATTCCGATTCGCTCAGATTAG
Source organism: uncultured Bifidobacterium sp. (assembly GCA_937874315.1). Classification (GTDB taxonomy): domain Bacteria; phylum Actinomycetota; class Actinomycetes; order Actinomycetales; family Bifidobacteriaceae; genus Bifidobacterium. Next base: position 645 of record CALNAE010000037.1, read on the forward strand.
GAGTTTTTGATGGGAAGTACCGGCAGCGTCAGCGCAAGCCCCGATGGAGTTTTGACCGCACTAATCCAATACCCGGTTCCGGTGGTAAATGGGCCTGAGGACATACAGAAGAATGTGGATGAGATCTGCCGCACTGTGGCCAGCACCAAAGCAGGATACCCAGACCTCGATCTCATCGTTTTCCCTGAGTACTCCACCTCCGGATTAAATACGAAGATCTGGTCCTACGACGAGATGCTCCTGACACTCGATTCGGAAGAAGTGTCAAAGTTCAGGGCGGCCTGCCGTGAGAATGACGTCTGGGGAGTCTTTTCTATTATGGAGCCCAATGACACCCCAGGGCTCGCCCCCTATAACACGGCTATCATTCTTAATAATAGGGGCGAAACAGCACTCCATTACCGTAAACTTCAACCATGGGTCCCGATTGAGCCTTGGTATCCGGGAGACTTGGGAATGCCTGTGTGCGACGGTCCCAAAAACTCAAAGCTTGCAGTTTGCATCTGCCATGACGGAATGTTCCCGGAACTTGCTCGCGAAGCAGCCTACAAGGGTGCGAACATCTACATCCGAATCTCGGGATACTCGACGCAAGTCAACGATCAGTGGATTTTGACCAACCAAACCAATGCCTGGCAGAACCTGATGTACACGGTGTCAGTAAATCTTGCTGGCTATGACAATGTCTTCTACTACTTTGGTGAAGGAACCGTCTGCAACTTCGATGGAAACGTCATCCAGCAAGGTCAACGCAATCCCTGGGAAATCGTCACCGCCGAACTCTTCCCGAAGCTTGCTGACCAAGCCAGAGAGAACTGGGCACTGGAGAACAACATCTACAATCTCGGTACACGTGGATACGTCGGAAAACCCGGAGGGGAGCGTGGAAACTACCTCACGTGGGTAGAGGATCTAGCAAATGGCGAGTATCACGTTCCGTGGGAGGACAAGGTGCGCATTACTGACGGCTGGAAGTACTACCCCAACGGTGGGCAGTACTGTCCGATGCCCCAGGAACTAAAAAATAGCTCCACGGTCAGTTAGTAGTCAATGCCCGCGGTACACCGTTTTGGAATATGACGCGGGCATTATCGCACCGTTTTTAATCCTCAGCTTACCGTTAACTGAGTAAGAACTAGGCCATTTAAGTAGAGAAGATACTTCTCTTTCCTGTGGGGCCCTGCAAAGTTTGTCGAGTTCGCGACGACTAGGGACGTGCGCATGCGATCGGCGAACACCCGCCTCGATGGGTCGGCGAGGTAGTCCTCACCCGCGCCGCCGGCGGGTGAAAACCCGGCCAGTCCGCTTTCCTTCATTAGCCGGTTGACGCGCTTGTGGTTCACCGGCTGCACCGGTGAGTCGACGGATGTGCCGTCGCCGAGATTATTGAGTTCGGGGGCGATGCGTTTGGCGCCGTAGCAGCCATCGCGGTCGTGGTAGACCGCAGTGATCCGGGCGGATATCGCTGCACCGTCGAGCATGCGCTCGTGACGTTGCGCGCAGACGCGTCCTTGAACTTGTAGTAGGAGGACCTGTTGAGTTTCAGGACCTCACACAGCCGCTTGACCAGGTAGTCGGTGCGGGTTTCGTCAACGAACTGGAAGCGGCTCCCCAGGTCGTCTCTTCCGCGAAATATTTCGTGGTCCGCCGCAGGAGGTCGCGTTCTTCGCGCAGTCGGGCGTTGTCGCGTTCGAGCTGTCGGATCCGTTCCGCATCAGTGATCGCCGCGGCTTCCAACTGGTCGACGCTGCCGTCCTGGGGGTTCGACGAGAAGCAGGGGACCCAGGCCTTGAGAATGCTGCGTTTGACGACGGCCACGGATTTCAATGACCTGCCTTCGGTGAACTCGTAAAACGCGACAGCGTCACGCTTGAACTACTCCGAGGAGCTCTTCAGGGGCATGGTGGAACACTACCTTCCTTCCCCAGCTCATCGCCGGGGTCAGGGTGTCCACCACACGGGGGTCAGACCCAAGGTCCTCAGCTAGGACAATCTCAAGTTCTTTCCGTGTGTAATCCATGAGGGCCTCTTCGGTGGCACTCCGAAAAGAACGTGATGAAACTTTTGGTGGTGCCACCGTCGAAAAATTCGTAAAGATAGAACCAAAGGGATCGGAATCACTCGTTAGATTAATGGGCTTTTCGCTGTTTGTGGTGGGTGGGGTTGGTTGGTGGCTGGGTGTGTTTCGGGTAGGTTGGGGGCATGGATACTGCGAATTTGTTTACTGCCGCGCTGCAGTTGCCGGATCCTTGGAAGGTCGGGTCTGTGCAGTTCCGGGACGTCGAGGACGGCGGCCGTGAGCTGCATATGGGGATCGGTTTCGAGCCCGGGTCTCGTTTCCCCTGTCCCCAGGATGGGTGCGTCCAGGCGGATTGCATGGTGCATGACACGCGCGAGCGGGTGTGGCGGCATTTGGACTTCTTCCAGTACAAGGCGTTCATCCACGCCGCCGTGCCGCGCGTCATCTGCTCGCAGCACGGTGTCAGAACGGTTGGAGCGCCTTGGGCGCGTCCGGGCAGCGGGTTCACGCTCCTGTTCGAGGCGTGGGCCGTGGAGCTGGCCAAGCACATGCCGGTAAGCGTGCCGGCCGGGCTCGTTGGGGAGAGCGACACCCGCCTGTGGCGCTTCATCGCGCATTACGTGCAAGAGGCCCGCCGACTCCTGGACTACACGGGAGTGGAGGCGATCGGCATCGACGAGACCAGCAGGAAGGGCCACAGCTACATCACGGTGGTCGCCGACCTGGCGGAGCATGACGCGGTCAACGTGACGCCCGGCAAGGACTCCTCTACGGTCGAGCGGTTCGCCCGGGATTTCATGGATCACAACGGCGTGCCCGAGTACGTGCGCTCGGTGACGTGCGACATGAGCCTGGGCTTCCGGAAAGGAGTGCGCGAGCACCTGCCCAACGCCAGGCGCATCGTGGACAGGTTCCATGTCATCAAGCACGCCAACGAGGCCGTCGACGAGGTCAGGAAGACGGAAGGACGGGGGAACACGCTCCTGAAGAAGACCAAATACCTGTGGCTGAGCAACGAGCGCAGCCTCTCGCCGGCCCGTCTGCAGACCAAGCGCAACCTGATGAGGCAGCGGCTGAAGACGGCGCGCGCCTGCCAGATGCGCGAGACCCTGCAGGACATCTACCAGGACGGCCAAAGCCCGGCCGAGGCGTACAGCGGCCTGACCCGGCTGTGCTCGTGGATGACGCACTCCAGGCTCGAGCCCATGAAACGATTCGCCGCCCTCATCCGCCGGCACTGGCATGAGATCATGGCCTACTTCCATCACCCCTACACCAACGCGATCCTGGAAGGCCTCAACAGCATCATCCAGAACATCAAACGGCGAGCCAGAGGATTCCGCAACATGGACTACTTCGCCACCATGATCTACCTCAACAGCAGCAACCTCGACCTCAAAGCCGTCACCACCAAC
>CALNAE010000038.1 GCA_937874315.1 uncultured Bifidobacterium sp.
GATAAGAGAAGTCGCACTCATCCACCGGCCATGCTTCAGGCGACCGCCAGTTGCGACCTCGCGAATATACTCCTGAGCACGTTGCTCAGGCGGTCCATGAAAAGCTCCTCGTGCGCATCTGTCCAATTTTGTGAGTAACTTGTGAAATGAAGTAATTACCGTCCGAGAGCCTCTTTTGGCGTGAACGAGATGAACGGTGATTCATGGTGATGATGAAAGGATTTCGATACTTATGGCCATCAATCCCCCTATTGACGCCACCCAGACACCGCAGTGGGCGGCTTTGCAGAAGCATTTCGATGAACTCCAGGCCGAGGGCGTGAGCCTCAAGCAGTGGTTCGCCGAGGATCCATCCCGCGTCGAGAAGCTCAGCTTCGACGCCGGCGATCTGCATTTTGATCTGTCCAAGAACTTGATCAAGCCCGAGACCATTGCGCTGTTCGCCGACCTGGCCAAGGCGGTCAAGCTCGATGAGCGCACCAAGGCGATGTATACCGGTGTGCATATCAACAACACCGAGGACCGCGCCGTGCTGCACACCGCGCTGCGTCGTCCGGCCGAGGACGAGGGCAAATATATCGTCGATGGCCAGGATGTGGTCAAGGATGTGCGCGAGGTGCTCTCCCGCATCTATGCCTTTGCCGACAAGGTCCGCTCCGGCGAATGGACGGGCGTGACCGGCAAGAAGATCACCACCGTGGTCAACATCGGCATCGGCGGTTCCGATCTGGGTCCCGTCATGGTGTACGAAGCCCTGAAGGCCTATGCCGACGCAGGCATCAGCGCCCGCTACGTCTCCAACATCGATCCCAACGACATGGCCGAGAAGACCAAGGATCTCGATCCGGAGACCACGCTCTTCATCATCGTCTCCAAGACTTTCACCACGCTGGAGACCCTCACGAACGCTCGCGAGGCCCGCACGTGGCTGCTCGATAAGCTTCAGACCTCCGGCGCCATCGACGGTTCCAAGGAGAAGAGCGCCGAGGCCGTCAGCAAGCACTTCGTCGCCGTCTCCACGAATCTGGAGAAGGTCGAGGAATTCGGCATCGATCCGAAGAACGCCTTCGGCTTCTGGAACTGGGTCGGCGGACGCTACTCCGTGGACGGTGCCGTCGGCACTTCGCTCGCCGTCGTGTTCGGACCCCAGCGTTTCGAGGAGTTCCTGCATGGTTTCCACGCCATCGACGAATACTTCGCCACCACTCCGTTCGAGAAGAACGTCGTCGTGCTGCTCGGCATGCTCAACGTCTGGTATCGCAACTTCTTCAAGGCCGCCTCGCACGCCGTGCTGCCCTACGACCAGTATCTGCACCGCTTCCCGGCGTATCTGCAGCAGCTGACCATGGAATCCAACGGCAAGTCCGTACGTTGGGACGGCACCCCGGTGACCACCGAGACCGGTGAGATCTTCTGGGGTGAGCCCGGCACGAATGGCCAGCATGCCTTCTACCAGCTCATCCACCAGGGCACGCAGCTCATTCCTGCCGATTTCATCGCCTTCGCCAACACGCCGAACCCGACCAAGGACGGCGGCCAGGACGTCCAGGAGCTCTTCCTGGGCAACTATCTGGCGCAGACCAAGGCGCTTGCATTCGGCAAGACCGCCGACGAGGTGCGTGCCGAGGGCACTGCGGAAAGCATCGTCCCGGCGCGTGTCTTCTCCGGCAACCGCCCGACGACGTCGATCTTCGGCGAAGCGCTGACTCCGTTTGCCTTGGGTGAGCTCATCGCGTTGTATGAGCACATCACTTTCGTCGAGGGCACCGTTTGGGGTCTGGACTCCTACGATCAGTGGGGTGTCGAGCTCGGCAAGCAGCTGGCCCGCCAGATCACGCCCGCCATTTCGCAGGATGATGACGCTCTCGCCCAGCAGGACGCATCGACCCAGAGTCTGATTCGCTTCTACCGTGAGCATCGCAAGAATTGACTGATCGGCAGCGGTTGATCGGCGGTTGATTAACAGCTGATTGATTATTCGAGCCGTCCGACGGTGTTATCCGCCGGACGGCTCATTGCGTCTCTCCCTGTTGCGACTGTCATCGATAACCAGATATCGGCAATATGTATCGCGGACATGGGTTCCATCGATGTGCGCGGCTCCGGCAGCGGTTATGCTGCGAGTAAGCATGTCGCCGTTGCGCGACGTGCCCGGTCATGGCTTGATCCCGTGTAGTTCCTTGAACTGGGTGTTTTGAGACTGATGAAGTTGGTTCTGCTTGATCGTCCTTTGAACTTGCCGATCGCCCGTGACCTGAAATCTCAATCGACGGCGGAAGGATGCCTTATGACGCAGCGGGACTACGGGAATGAATACGGTCTTTCGACCAGGGCCATTCATGTCGGCAATGACGTGGATGGGGAGACCGGCGCCATCAAACGACCCCTGACCATGGGCAACGCCTATCAGCTGCCCTACGACCCGAGCGCGCTGAACTGGTCGTCTCCGGACGGGCCGTTGCTGTACACCCGCAACGGCGGCGCGAACCAACGGTATCTTGAACAGCGGCTCGCCTCGCTGGAAGGCACCGAAGACGCCATCGCCTTCGCATCCGGCGTGGGAGCCTTGTCAGGGACCTTTCTGAGTCTGCTCAGCGCCGGCGACCATGCCGTGTTCTCCGATGTGACCTATGTGGCGGCGTATCGGCTGCTGCATGAGATCCTGCCGGACAAATTCGGCATAGCTACGACCATCGTCGACACCCGCGATCCCGCGAACGTCGAGAAGGTCATCCGGCCGAACACGAAACTGGTGCATATCGAGACTCCCGGAAATCCGACGCTGGGCATCTCCGATATCGCTGCAATCGCGCGAATCGCTCATCGCTCCGGTGCCCTGTTGAGCGTAGACAACACCTTCGCCTCGCCGTATGACCAACGTCCAGCCGAGCTCGGTGCGGATCTCGTCATCGAAAGCCTGACGAAATACATCAATGGCCATGGAGACGCACTGGGAGGCGCCGTGGCGGGCTCCAGAGAGCTACTCGAACGCATCAGGGCGATCGCCCAGGTGAATTTCGGTGCCACCATCAGTCCATTCAACGCCTGGCTCATCATGCGCGGCTGCGTGACGTTGCCCCTGCGGATGAGGCAGCATAACCACAGCGCCCTTGAGGTGGCTGGTTTCCTCGACGGACTGGATGCGGTGAGTTTCGTCGCGTACCCGGGATTGTCCGGTGCCCGTAACCATGGTGTCGCCGCCAGACAGATGGTTGGCGGCTTCGGGGGAGTGCTCTCGTTCGGTCTGTACGCGGACCATGAGACATGCAATCGTTTCGTCAGCAATCTCCGTCTGATCACATCGGCGGTTTCACTGGGCCATGACGAAAGTCTGATCGTGTTTCTTGGTGAGGATGACGAGCGGCAGTATCTGTATCCCGAGGAATTTCATCGTGGCTTCTTCCGCCTGTCCGTGGGGCTTGAGGATGTGGAGGATATTATTCGCGACCTCGGTCAGGCGTTGGATAACACCGGCCTGGGCTCATAACGGTCCTGTCGGATTCCCCGTGCGACTGCCGCAGTCAAGTCAGGCCTTATTGGCATCGTCCAAGGTCAGCGTGTCGTCGTCGGCGTCGTAATCGAAGAGCTCGCCGTACCTTCCCCAGCTCACCGCGATATGGAACTGGCGGCGTGCGTCCTCGTCGGTGTGCCGGTTACGGAGCAGATCGAGGAACAGCTCGCCGTGCAATTCGTTGGAGCGTGACTGCTTGAGCGCATGATCGATGGTCCGCACCAGCGGTGCGTGGGCGATGGCCAGCCGAGCGAAGATCTTCTTCGCCTCGAGGATATCCGAATCTTCCCACTGCATCCCGGCGTCGGTGAGATTGACATGGCCGTTCTTGACGGTGAGCACGCCGAGCATGGTACCCGCATCCACGAGCGGGAACAGATCATCCACTTCGAAGGACAGCGATGAAGCGAGGTCGGCCAGATCAACGCCGTCGCTATCGACGGCGATCATGTCGATGAGTCCCGCCAATCCGCCGGGCGTTGCGTTCGGCAACGAGGTCTCATCGATGACCGACATCGGCTTCGTCGTTCGGTCTGCGTCGGTTGACGCGGACGTCCCCTCGTTGGACG
>CALNAE010000039.1 GCA_937874315.1 uncultured Bifidobacterium sp.
ATTCTCAACTTCCTGTTGGTGGCTATCGCGGTGTATTTCCTCATTCTGGTTCCCATCAACAAGATTCGTGACATGTCGCAGGCGATGCTGCACAAGCAGGGCGCTGAAACCACCGATGAGGAGAAGAAGGAGCTCAGCCCCGAGGATCAGACCGTGCTGCTGCTTCAGGAGATCCGTGACGAACTGGCCAAGCAGAATGGCGCGGCATCGCGCTGATCCCAGGAGTCCGGTAAAACGGCGTAGAGATCGGGTCACCTTCGGTGCCCACCGAAATCGGTGGGCACTGATCGTTGTGGGAGCATTCCGGGTGCGGCTTCCCCGTCCCCGCCTTGTTCGCGTCTGGCTGTTTCCAGTCGTCTGGCTGTTCCCGGTCCTGTCCGGCATTTGCAAGAACGTCTGTTGGTCGTGGTGCTTGTTGTTCGCAGTGCTCGGATATTTCGCTGGAGAAGAAGTCATCTGAGTGGTGATTGTCATCTATCATTAAAAGCTAATGGAGTTTGCTTTTATGAAGGAGGGAATATGGCCGGTCTGATTATCTTGCTGCTTATTCTATGGATTATCGGAGGCATCGCCGGACTGCTGATCAAAGGTCTTTTGTGGCTTTTCTGGGCTTCGCTCGTATTGTTTCTCGTCACGCTTGGTGTCTCCTTCGTCAAAGGGTTGTTCAGCCAATCGAAGTGATATTCCCCGACTGCCGCACTGTCCTTTGTCAATTGCGTGACCATCGTGCTTGGGAAAGTCCATCGGGGCTTGACGTCATGAGGGTGTTGGTGCCGTACGCGCGACAACGATATCCGACGATATCCGGCAATATGATGAGAGGCCGGAATCAAGGAATCCTAAGTGGATCGGACGGCCGGAGGGAACCGCATAGAAGCAACCAGAGAATCGTTGAGCAATGTGCAACGAGAGAGCGAAAAGAACTGTGTCCTGACGCCGTCAAGCGTCAGGACACAGTTCTTGTCATGGTTTGCGCATTGTGGCCGTTTCCGCGGCCGTCGCCGTCTTCTGCTGCACCTGCGCGGTGTCCGCATCCTGCCGTGGGGGTGCGATGGCCAGTATCACCAGTGCGAGTAGCCACATTGCCGGGTAGGTGTAGAACGCGTATGGTTCGCCGATTGACCAGTTGATGATGTGGGCGGTTATGACGGCCAGTCCAAGGAATCCGGCGAAGATTTCGATGAGGGTGCGTCTGGTCCGTTTCGTGCGATGGCCGTCTGGTACGGCCAGTATCACCAGTGCGAGTAGCCACATTGCCGGGTAGGTGTAGAACGCGTATGGTTCGCCGATTGACCAGTTGATGATGTGGGCGGTTATGACGGCCAGTCCAAGGAATCCGGCGAATGTCAGCACTCCGTCGTGCCTCTTCATGATTCAGTCCCCTTTCATGTTGCTTTCATGGTGATTACCGGTGCCAGCTCATAACAATGCTAGAGTATGCACCCGGTCACGGCATCCCCCACACGCACCCATCCTCGTGCGTCGGAACGATACCATGCCCATCCGGCGCCGACCGCACATAGGGCAAGTCCAAATGGGCCAATTTTCTTCGCCGCGAATTTCGCCCCCCTGGCGCCCCATTTCACACCGCTCCAGACTTTTCCTCTCAGCCACGTGGCCCTTGAGCCCAGCCATTTTGCTGCGGATACTATTGCATTCCACCACTGGGGATCCGCTGATATCGGATATGCGAAGCATGTCGTTGTCGATTCTCATTCTCGTTGTGATGCGGCGTTCCGAGGGGCGCGATTGCGTCCCTCGGCCACAGTGTCACCCGGCATCGGTCCGGAAACGCCGAGTCGGCGTTCAGGTTTTATCGCACGAATAGTCAGGCCGGCGTTCGACGCGTCGGAATGGTTGTTCAATGGGAATGAAGGGTCCGGACAGGCGCGATGAATGTCATGTAATTGGATTGCGTCTTACGGATGATCGTGGATTGAAGAGATTGGAGACGGATTCGCGATGAGAATTATCTGTTCATTGCTTGTGTTTTCATCCATGATCGGTATTCAGGGGACCGAACCGGCGAGCGTCGTCAGTGGGGTCCGATCCTCCTCGGACGCCGTTGTCGTCACTGCAAGGCCGTGTCCGATTTGGTTGGACTGGCTTTGTGGAGTACGGAAATAGAATGAGAGGATTCAGCTACTGGTAGGCGGATGCTGATGGTCCATTCGTTGTTTTCACAACAGAAATCAATTTCTCCGTCGAGTTCCTCCACGCGTTTTCTCATCGATGCTAATCCGGTCCGTGTGGAGAATGTGTGGTCAGTGCCCTTCGATCCATCGTTTTTGCAGATGTTGGACGAGGCGAGGGCGATCTGATCGGTTCCCATCGTTCGCACGGATAAGGTGACGGTTCCTTGACTGGCGTATTTGGCGATGTTGCTACATATCTCGGCGATGAATTCGTTGATGACGCATTCAAACGTTTGAGGCAGGGGATACGGTAGTTCAACCGACACCACTGGAGTGAACCGTAATTTACTGAGTTGTTCAACCTGTTCTCGAACGAATCGATGGACGTCCAGTGCCGGACCTGTTTGAGCAGGTGCGACAGTGCCGTCTTGTGGTTCGCTGTTGATCGACGTGTTGGCGGGCATGATTACGCGTTCCCTGAGATGCCGTAACGCTTGACTGACCGCATTCTCGACTTCCAACAGGTCCTTGGCGGCGTCGGAGTGTGGAGCGCACCTGCTCCTCGCAAGTCGGGAAGACAGTACGGCATATGTCAGGGATGTGGCAACCGAGTCGTGAAGTTCATGAAGCATGGCGAGTCGTTCCGCTTGTGCTTTCAGCTGCACGCTATCGATGCGCGTCTGGACCCTGAGTCGTCGTGCCATATCCCGGGATCGCAGGAGCCATCCGGTGATTCCTGCGGCTAGGAAGGTCAGAGAATAGCTTGTTGACGATATTCCCCACATGCCATATGACCTGATGCTATCAAAAAGGGCGGAGCCGCCGACGATTACAACGGCAATGATTCCTGTGAGCGGCTGAGCCTCGTAGGTTAGAATGCCGAGTGCGTACCAACTACCCCAATAATCTGATGGTCCATCCACGACGAATGGGACCATGGCCCGCACCGTCGCCAGAAAGCACATGAAAATCACGCTGGGGACAGGTCTGAATGGTATCGCGATGAGTCCGGCGATGTATAACAGAGCGAAAATCAATCCTAGCGGCGAGATCCTGGCGTTCGTTATCTGTTCCGCGACCGCGAATGCAATGCATAGAAGTGAGCCGATGCTGTATCTTTTCCGGGTTTGCCAAAGACTCAACGCATTGCTCATCCTTTGGCGGGTCCGAATACCGAACCTTTAATTCAGACTTTCACGAATGCATGCCGCAATGGCTTCTGTCTTACTGTGAACGCCGAGATTCTGGAATATATGCCGCATATTCGTTTTGACAGTGGTTTCGCTGACGCCGAATCGGACGGCGATGGCTTTGACCGT
>CALNAE010000040.1 GCA_937874315.1 uncultured Bifidobacterium sp.
TGCGTACTGTTGCGTACTGCTGCGCTATTGCATACTGCGCGTTACAGCGCATCACTGCGTACCACTGCGCTACTGCTGCCGCGCCGAGGTGTGTCCGATACACTGCCCGAGGTCCTGCGTATCACTGCGCTATTGCGTACTGCGCTATTGCGTACTGCGTATCACTGCGACAGCCAGTAGGGCCCGTCCCCGTCCCCAGCGTTTTGCGTGTGGCCGGCGGTGGTTCACCGTGGGTAAAATCCCGGAACAGCGCGGCGCGGCAAGGGTTGGATGAAGTGCAAGGTCATGAAGGAGCTCGAGAGAGCTTCCGGATGGCGATGTTGAGGCCGTGTCCGCTTGGAGTCCATGCGAATATGATCGCGTCGCCATTCGCTCTGGCTGTAAGTAAGGAGTATTGGTTATGGCTATGTTTCCAGCTTTGATGAATGACACGACGTTTGCAGACTTGTTTGATGATCCGTTCTTCAACACATGGAGCGATGTCCCGGCTCGTATGGGTGCAGCGGTTGCACCGATGAACATGAAGACCGATGTGCGCGAAGGCGACAAGGCCTATGATGTCGACATCGACATGCCCGGCTTCAAGAAAGACGACATCGCCATCGAATTGCACGATGGGTATCTGACTGTGTCCGCTCATAAGGACGAGAAGCACGACGACAAAGACGAGGGCGGCAAGTGGTTGCGCCGTGAACGCTACGTCGGTTCATGCTCCCGTAACTTCTACGTCGGCGAGCAGGTGAAGGAGTCCGATATCAAGGCGAGCTACAAGGACGGTACCCTGTGCCTGCAGATCGCGAAGGTCGAACCGCAGCCGCAGGTCGAAGCCAAGCATCAGATCGCCATCGAAGGCTGATTGTATTCGCCGTTCGTATGTCGTCGTGCGTGATTCGAGTTGCGTGGACAGTCTTGTGAAGTCATGAGATTGCGCAGGTTCACGCGAGAGATGGCCGCAGCGGTGTGCGTGGGGTGACGGTCAGAAGGCCGCGAATCCATGTGGATTCGCGGCCTTCTGCGTCTGTATCATGTCTGCCACCAGGTATCCGGAGCTTTGCGGCTCTGCCGAACTTGCGTGGTCGATAACCAGTCTATCTTCCCGTCGACCGATTCGTTGAGCTCGTCTTGCTCTGTCTGCTCATGCGACTGATAACCAGTCATGCGAGCTCCAGCAAGACAACGTTGATGTTCGGCGTTGCGACTTCGCCGATGTGCGTCGCTGCTGTCGTAACGCTGTCTGAAACGGGATATCTCCGCAGTTATGATGCGGTGGCCCATTGCGTTCATTATGAGGAAGGGCTCGCCTTCACTGGGCGGATTTTTCGTTCAGTGGGCGTTTGTCGTTGTTGCCCCGCGCGCGCACGCCTTGCGCGGCTTCTGAAACCCTTGAGATAAAGCCGTTCTCGCAACATGTCAAAATTCTGATGATCCATGGTTCATCCAAGAACCACTCGAAAACGCCCACTGAACAAAATTTCTGCCACCATAAGCTTCCTCTGACGTTCCCTGGTCCATCCACGGACCTTCAGAGAACGCCAGCTGAATATAATCTCGACTGATATTGGCGTTCTCCTCTCTCCGGCTCGGCGTTGCTGGTCTAGTATGGAAACGGATATGAGAAAATGGCCTGTTAGGCGGCAACTGCCGGCACCGTGCCGAGAATCGCCAAGGCCGGTTACAATTCATGAAGATTGTTTGGTGCGAGGACAACGGTAAACGGGCAACAGTAAATGGATAGCGGGCGCGCGACAGGAAGTCATCAGGCGGATATTGGTTTGCGTCGCGTTGCGGTGCGGTGCAATGGTGGTGTGGGAGTGTGAGAAGGAGAAAAAATTCATGGGTATGCCGATGGATGTGTACACGATACGACATGGTGAATCGGAGGCGAACGTCATCATCAAAGCGGGGGAGACGGGGGACAATTCCCTATTCACCCAAGACAACGTGACCGTCCCGGACCGCTCCTGGAGGCTTACGGCGACCGGCCGAAAGCAGGCCGATTGCATCGGTCGCTGGTTGGTTTCGCAGCAACCGTTGTTCGATCGTTATCTGGTGTCGCCCTATGTGCGCACCCGTGAGACCGCGGCGACGATGGCGCTGCCCAAGGCGAAGTGGGAGGAGACGCGTGTACTGCGGGAGCGTTCCTGGGGCGAGATCAACACCATCACCCAGGATGATTTTCGCGGCAATTACGAGCGCAACTGGATTTTCAAGCGAACCGATCCACTGTATTGGCGACCGCCGGCAGGCGAATCGATCGCCGACGTCGCCG